>NZ_CP072392.1:4898179-5198179 GCF_017742835.1 Aquabacter sp. L1I39 | reverse complement strand
AAGGCCCGACCCCGGTGTCCGCGCTCATCCATGCGGCCACCATGGTGACCGCTGGCGTGTTCATGGTGGCGCGCATGTCGCCCATCTTCGAGCTGTCGCCCACCGCCCTCGACGTGGTGATGCTGATCGGTGCAACCACCGCCATGTTCGCGGCGACCGTCGCCTTGGTGCAGAACGACATCAAGAAGGTGATCGCCTATTCCACCTGCTCACAGCTCGGCTATATGTTCGTGGCCATGGGCGCGGGTGCCTATTCCGTCGGCGTCTTCCATCTCCTGACGCACGCCTGCTTCAAGGCCCTGCTCTTCCTGTGCGCCGGCTCGGTCATCAATGCGATGCACCATGAGCAGGACATGCGGCACATGGGCGGTCTCTACAAGAAGATCCCCTTCACCTATGCCATGATGCTCATCGGCACCCTGGCGATCACCGGCTTCCCCTTCCTGGCTGGCTACTATTCCAAGGATGCGATCATCGAATCCGCCTGGGCCTCCCACAATCACTTCGCCCTCTATGGGTGGGTGATGACGGTTGCGGCGGCCGCGCTGACTTCCTTCTACTCCTGGCGTCTGGTGTTCATGACCTTCCATGGTCATCCCCATGACCATCACCATTACGAGCACGCCCATGAATCACCGGCGGTGATGACAATTCCGCTCGGCATCCTCGCGGTGGGTTCGGTGGTTTCGGGCTTTGCCCTCTACAACGAGTTCGTGGGCGAGGACGTGCACGAATTCTTCCGTCACTCCATCTTCATGGGGACGGAAAACCACATCCTTCACGCCATGCACGATATTCCAGGTTGGGCCAAGTACCTGCCAACTGTGATGATGGTGCTAGGCTTTGTTGTGGCCTATTGGTTCTACATCGTGAACCCGAAGGTGCCCGTCGCCCTCGCCAAGAGTCAGGACGCGCTCTACAAGTTCCTGCTCAACAAGTGGTATTTCGACGAGCTCTACAACGCCATCTTTGTGAAGCCGGCGCTGTTCATCGGCCGCTTGCTCTGGAAGCAGGGTGATGGGCGGATCATTGACGGCTGGGGGCCGAACGGGGTCTCGGCCCGTGTGCTCGATGTCACCGGCCGCGTGGTGCGCCTGCAGAGCGGCTACCTCTATCACTATGCCTTCGTGATGCTGATCGGCCTTGCCGCGCTCATCACCTGGTTCATGTTCGCCGGAGTGTGACGATGACCACTTGGCCCATCCTCTCCGTCGTCACCTTCCTGCCGATTGTCGGTGCGCTCTTCATCCTGGTGGTGCGGGGCGACAGCGAGGTCACCGCGCGCAATGCCCGGTGGGTCGCGCTCTGGACCACTTTGGTCACATTCGTGGTCTCGCTCTTCCTGTTGCCGGGCTTTGACAGCGCGGCGCCCGGCTTCCAGTTCGTCGAAAAGCAGGCCTGGCTGGGGGAGATCGCCTCCTACCATATGGGCGTGGATGGCATCTCCCTGCCGCTGGTGCTGCTGACCACCTTCCTCATGCCCTTCTGCATCCTCGCCTCCTGGGAGAGCGTGCATAAGCGCGTGAAGGAATACATGATCGCTTTCCTCGTCCTCGAGACGTTGATGATCGGCACCTTCTGCGCGCTGGACCTGGTGCTGTTCTACTTCTTCTTCGAAGGCGGCCTGATCCCGATGTTCCTCATCATCGGCATCTGGGGTGGCGCGCGCCGCATCTATGCCAGCTTCAAGTTCTTCCTCTACACGCTGGCCGGCTCCGTGCTGATGATGCTGGCCATCATGGCCATGTATTGGAAGGCCGGCACCACTGACGTGCCCACACTGATGCAGTTCGGCTTCCCGGGTGGCATGCAGACCTGGCTGTGGCTCGCCTTCTTCGCCTCGTTCGCGGTGAAGATGCCCATGTGGCCGGTGCACACTTGGCTGCCTGATGCCCACGTGGAAGCCCCCACCGCGGGCTCGGTCATCCTGGCCGGCGTGCTTCTGAAGATGGGCGGCTACGGCTTCATCCGCTATTCCCTGCCCATGTTCCCGGAGGCCTCGCACCTCTTCGCGCCGCTGGTGTTCACCCTGTCCGTGGTGGCCATCATCTACACCTCGCTGGTGGCGCTGGTGCAGGAGGACATCAAGAAGCTGATCGCCTATTCGTCCATCGCCCATATGGGTTTCGTGACCATGGGCATCTTCTCCATGAACGAGGCGGGCCTCCAGGGCGCCATGTTCCTGATGATCTCCCACGGATTCGTCTCGGGTGCGCTGTTCTTGTGCGTGGGCGTCATCTATGACCGCATGCACACCCGCGACATCGCGGCCTATGGTGGCCTTGCCAAGCGCATGCCGCTCTATGCCACTGCGCTCATGGTCTTCACCATGGCCAATGTGGGCTTGCCGGGCACCTCAGGCTTCGTGGGTGAATTCCTCACCATGCTGGCCGCCTTCGAGCGGAACACCTGGGTGGCTCTGTTCGCGGCGACCGGGGTGATTCTGTCTGCGGCCTATGCGCTGTGGCTCTACTGGCGCGTCATTTTCGGCCCGCTGGAAAAGGACAGCCTGAAGGACATTCTGGATCTCAGCCCGCGGGAGGTGGCCATCATGGTGCCCCTCGTCATCCTGACCATCCTGTTCGGCTTCTGGCCGTCTCCCATCCTCCACATGACGTCGGCGGCCGTGAATGCCGTCGTCGCCCGCACCGACACGGTGGCGGCGGCGGTGAAGACCGCCTCGCTCCTGTTCAGCTTCTGATCCGAGGTCGCCAGATGTCCGTCCTGCCTCCGCTCGGAGCCGTCCTCCCCGAACTTCTGCTCGCGCTTTCGGCGATCGTGCTTCTGCTGATCGGCGCGGTGCGCGGGGAGGGTGCAACCAATATGGTGAACGGGCTCGCCATCGCGGTCCTGGTCGCGGCCGGCGTGCTCACGCTCATCGGCCCCGGACAGACCGTGACGGCCTTCAACGGTTCGCTGGTGATCGACCCGTTCGGCCGCTTCATGAAGGCGCTGGCCATCCTGGGTGCGACTGTGTCGCTGATCCTGTCGGTGGATTGGCTCGGCCGCGAGCAGCAGCGCAAGTATGAATATGCCGTGCTGGTGGTGATCGCCACGCTCGGCATGACCATGCTGATCTCGGCCGGCGACCTGATCGCCCTCTATCTCGGCCTCGAGCTGATGAGCCTGTCGCTTTATGTGGTGGCGGCCTTCAATCGGGACTCGGTGCGCTCCACCGAGGCCGGTCTGAAGTATTTCGTCCTCGGCTCCCTGTCCTCGGGCATGCTGCTTTACGGCGCCTCCCTCATCTATGGCTTCACCGGCACCGTGAATTTTGCCGGTATCGCCGCTGTGGTGACGCAGCCGTCGGTCGGCCTTGTGTATGGCATCGTGTTCCTGCTGGCTGGCCTGTGCTTCAAGATCTCCGCCGTGCCGTTCCATATGTGGACGCCGGACGTGTATGAAGGCGCGCCGACCCCGGTCACCGCTTTCTTCGCCACGGCGCCGAAGGTTGCGGCCATGGCGGTGTTCCTGCGCGTGACGGTGGAGGCCTTCCCGCATGTGACCCACCAGTGGCAGCAGATCGTGGTGTTCGTGGCCATTGCGTCCATGGCGCTGGGTGCATTTGCTGCCATCGGCCAGCGTAACATCAAGCGCATGCTGGCCTACTCTTCCATCGGCCACATGGGCTTTGCTCTGGTCGGCCTGGCGGCAGCGACGCCCCAGGGCGTGCGGGGCGTGATCGTGTACATGGCCATCTATGTGGCCATGACGCTCGGCTCGTTCTCCTGTGTCCTCGCCATGCGCCGCAACGGCCGTGCGGTGGAGACCATCGACGACCTGGCCGGCCTTGCCCGCACCAATCCGGTGATGGCGCTTCTGCTCGCGGCGCTCATGTTCTCCCTTGCGGGCATTCCCCCGCTCGCCGGATTCCTGGCCAAGTATTACGTCTTCCTCGCCGCCATCGAGGCAGGGCTCTATGGCCTTGCCGTGCTCGGTGTGCTGTCTTCGGTTGTGGGCGCCTTCTATTACCTCCGTGTCGTCAAGGTCATGTATTTTGACGAGCCTGCGGACGCTTTCGACCCCATGCCGTCGGAGCTGAAGGCAGTTCTCGGCCTTTCCGGCCTGTTCACGATCTTCTATTTCGTGTATCCGGCTCCTCTCATCGAGGCGGCGGGCGCGGCAGCGCGCTCACTCTTTTGACAGATGGCGCCACAGCGTTTTCAAAGCCTGACCATACCTATCGTCCGGTTCACGGAGATCGGCTCCACCAATGCGGAAGGCCTCTCGCGCCTTTCGCGCGGGGAGCCGATGCCCGTTTGGCTGGTCGCGGACATCCAGACTGCGGGCCGGGGGCGGCGGGGTCGTCCCTGGACCAGTGAGCTGGGCAATCTGTTCGCGTCCCTTGTCCTGCCCAATCCGGCACCCCCCGCTTATGTGGCGCAGCTCTGCTTCGTCGCCGGCCTTGCGCTGCGTGATGCGGTGCTCGCCGCGGCGCCCTTGGTGGTGCCGGAGCAGCTGAAGCTGAAATGGCCCAATGACCTGATCCTGGATGGCGGCAAGCTCGCCGGGATTCTGGTGGAGGGCGGCAACGATCCTGCCGGACGGCCAGCGGCCGTGGTTGGCTTCGGCGTGAACTGCCTGCACCATCCGGAGGGGCTGCCCTATAAGGCCATCAGCCTGGATGCGGTCGGCTGTCCCACGGCGCCCGATCGGGTGCTGGAGGCGTTGGACCGGGCCATGGCCGTGCGGCTCAACCAGTGGAATGGCGGCAACGGCTTTCCCTCTGTGCGTACCGATTGGCTTCGCCACGCTTTGGCCCTGGGCGACACCATCACCGTTCGCATCGGCGAGCGGGAGGTGACAGGCCGCTTTGAGAATATCGATGCCCGCGGCGCGCTCATGCTCCGCCGGCGAGACGGAATTGCTGAGATCATCACCGCCGGTGACGTCTCCTTGCCAAAGGCGGAATGACCGTGGCGGATTTACAGGAAATGGTCTTCGCGCCGCTCGGCGGCGTCGGAGAGATCGGCATGAATCTCGGCCTCTACGGCTTCGGTCCCCGGCGCGCGCGCCGGTGGCTGATGGTCGATCTGGGCATGAGCTTTGCCGGGGAAGAGGCGCCGGGCGTCGATCTGGTGCTGCCCGACATCCGCTTCCTGGAAGCGGAGAAGAAGAATATCGAGGGCCTGCTCCTCACCCATGGCCATGAAGACCATGTGGGGGCGGTGCTGGACCTGTGGCCACGCCTGAAGGTGCCAGTCTACACCACGCGCTTCACGGCTGGCCTGCTGGAGGCCAAGAGGTGGGCCGAGGCCGGCGCGCCCAACATCCCCATCACGGTGGTGCGGGCGGGAGAGCGGCTCAAGATCGGGCCGTTCGAGGTGGAGTTCATCCCCGTCGCCCACTCCATTCCCGATAGCCACGCCATCGCCATCCGCACGGACTCCGGGCTGGTGCTGCATACGGGCGACTGGAAACTCGATCCCAATCCTGTGGTTGGTGCGGTCACCGATTCCGCTCGCCTCAAGGCTCTGGGCGATGAGGGTGTTCGCGCCATCATCTGTGATTCCACAAATGCCATCCGCGATGGCGTTTCGCCCTCCGAGGCGGATGTGGGGGCAACCCTCAAGGAGATCGTCGCCAAGGCCAAGCACCGGGTGTGCTTCACCACCTTCTCTTCCAATGTTGCCCGCATCCGGTCCATCGGCGAGGCGGCCATGGCGGCGGATCGCGACGTGGTGGTCGTGGGCCGGGCCATGGACCGGGTGATCGGCGTTGCCCGTGAGCAGGGCATGCTGGACGGCATTCCCCCGTTCCGGACGGTGGAGGCCTATGGCTATCTGCCCCGCGACAAGGTGGTGGCGCTGCTGACCGGCTCCCAAGGCGAGCCCCGGGCGGCCTTGAGCCGTATCGCGAGCGACGATCATCCCGAGATTGCCCTCTCAGCAGGCGACCTGGTGGTCTTCTCGTCGCGAACCATTCCCGGCAATGAGCGGGTGGTGAACAAGGTCATCAACGGCTTGGTGAAGCGCGGCGTGCGCGTGATGACGGACCGTGACGGCCTGGTTCATGTGTCCGGCCATCCCCGGCGGGGCGAACTGGAGCAGATGTACGGCTGGGTGCGGCCGCAGGTTTCCATTCCGGTTCATGGCGAGCCCATGCATCTGGCCGAACATGCCGCGCTGGCGAAGCGCCTCGGCGTCAAGGAAGTGGTCCTGTGCAGCGACGGCCATGTGGTGCGCCTCGCGCCGGGACCCGCCGAGCGCGTGGACGATATCCCGTTCGGCCGCCTCTACAAGGACGGCAAGGTGCTGGTGTCGGACGCCGCCCGCACCATTCCGGAGCGGCGCAAGCTCGGCTATGTGGGCATCGTTTCTGTTGCCCTGGCGATGGATTCCAAGGGCGCCGTCATGGGCGATCCCTCGGTGGAGCTCACCGGGATTCCGGAGCGTGGCGAGGGCGGGGTCGACATGCTCGACCATGTCTTCGACACCGTCGTCGCGACCCTCGACAACCTGCCGCGTGCGCGGCGGCGTGATCCGGATTCGCTCTCCGAGAGTATTGAGCGCGCGGTGCGGTCCGCGGTGAACGTGGCCTGGGGCAAAAAGCCCGTTTGCCACGTTCACATCGTGGAGGTCTGATACAGGCGCGCGCTTTGGCGCGGGTAGGGGAGGGGACCATGATCGGACGTCTCAACCATGTGGCGATCGCGGTGAAGGACATCGCGGCGGCGACCGCACTCTATCGCGATACACTGGGCGCGCAGGTGTCTGAGCAAGTGGCCCAGCATGCCCATGGCGTGACCACGGTCTTCATCCATCTGCCCAACACCAAGATCGAGCTGCTGGAGCCGCTGGGAGAAGGGTCTCCCATCGCCAAGTTCCTTGAGCGCAATCCGGACGGGGGCATCCACCACATCTGCTACGAGGTGGAGGACATTCTGGCGGCGCGCGACCAGCTCAAGGCGAACGGCGCCCGCGTGCTCGGAGATGGCGAGCCCAAGATCGGCGCCCATGGCAAGCCGGTGCTGTTCCTTCATCCCAAGGACTTCAACGGCACCCTGGTGGAACTGGAACAGGCCTGACCCGTCGTGCAGATCGGCTCGATCCTCGCCATTTATTTCATCGTGTGGTGGGTGGTGCTCTTCGCAGTGCTGCCGTTCGGCGTGAAGTCTCAGGCCGAGAGCAATGCGGTTGAGCCGGGCACCGATCCTGGCGCTCCCACGCGACCGCTGCTTCTGCGCAAGGCCATTGCCACCTCTATTCTCGCCGCATTGGTCACTGCAGGGCTCATTTATCTGGCGAGGAGCGGCGTCGTGCGACTGGAAGACCTTCCCATGCCCTTCAAGACGGATATGGACTGAGTCTGTTTCCCCAAGGCGGTCCGGCCATGCGCGGCCGGGAGATCGCCTGCGGGTGTTTCCCGGGAGCCTGACTTTCGGCGCGCTGGCACAGTCGACGCAAGAAGATGATCCGGCCTCTTCCATTTGCCGCACTGCCGCAAAATGAGGCGTTGTCGAGGCGGAATGTCGCAGGGTAAGAGGTCGGTTAACGCCTGCCGAGTTCACCTAATTGTGTTTGCGCGAAATGAAATTGCGACATTGGCGAGCTGACGAAGGGCATTGCGCCGTCGGGGGAGGCGATCTTTTCGATTCTTTCTAAGGGGGCATTTTGGCAAGAAAAAAGGCGAGGCTCCTGCCTCGCCTTTTTCCTGATGCACTTTTTAGCGGATCTTCCGGGGTGCAGCCGGACCAATCCAGTGCAGCCGTTCCCGTTCCCACGCCTCAAAAAAGGCGGTCTCCGGTCGGCTTTGGTTGTTTTCCTCCCGAGACCTGGACCCCTCTATCCACGATGCCTGCGAAGGCTCAGTGGCGGTCCCCTTTCTTTTAACCCCTGGAAAGTAGAACAAGATGTGCGCCTTTGTCATCCTTGCGCCGCAATAGGCAAATTGTTGCGTTGCAACACAATCCGGCCCAGGCCGGGCTTGTGTTTTCAGGATCGTTCCGCTTTCACTCTCCTCGCCTGACCACCTCACCCAGCCCGCGAGTCCCCGCAATGCGCCTGTCCCGCTATTTTCTCCCCATCCTTCGCGAGGTTCCGAAGGAGGCGGAGATCGTTTCGCACCGGCTGATGCTGCGGGCCGGCATGGTGCGCCAGGAGAGCGCCGGCATCTATGCCTGGCTGCCGCTCGGCCACCGGGTGCTCAACAAGATCTGCAACATCATCCGCGAAGAGCAGAATCGCTCCGGCGCCATCGAACTGCTCATGCCCACCATTCAGTCGGCGGACCTGTGGCGGGAGAGTGGGCGCTATGATGATTACGGCAAGGAAATGCTGCGCATCCGCGACCGGCACGATCGCGAGATGCTCTTTGGCCCCACCAATGAAGAGATGATCACCGAGATCGTCAGGGCCTATGTGAAGTCCTACAAGGCGCTGCCGCTCAATCTCTACCACATCCAGTGGAAGTTCCGGGACGAGGTGCGCCCGCGCTTCGGCGTCTATCGCTCGCGCGAATTCCTCATGAAGGACGCCTATTCGTTCGATCTCGATCAGGCCGGCGCCCGCCATTCCTACAACAAGATGTTCGTCGCCTATTTGCGGACCTTCTCCCGGATGGGGCTGAAAGCGATTCCCATGGTGGCGGACACGGGGCCCATTGGCGGCAACCTCTCCCATGAGTTCATCATTCTCGCCTCCACCGGCGAGAGCGAAGTCTTCTGCCATGGCGATTATCTCGATCTCCCGCCGCCCCCGGCCGGCGTGAACTTCGACGACGCGGCCGCCCTCCAGGCGACCGTCGACCAGTGGACCACGCTTTATGCGGCCACCTCGGAAAAGCACGACGAGGCCGCTTTCGCCGCCATTCCCGAGGGCCGGCGCCTCGCCGCGCGCGGCATTGAGGTGGGGCACATCTTCTATTTCGGCACCAAATATTCCGAGCCCTTCGGCGCCAAGGTGCAGGGGCCGGACGGAGCCGAACATCTCATCCACATGGGCTCCTACGGCATCGGCCCCTCGCGGCTCATTGCGGCCATGATCGAGGCGTCTCACGATGACGCCGGCATCATCTGGCCGGACGCCGTGGCGCCCTTCCAGGTGGGCATCCTCAACCTGAAGGTGGGTGATGCGGCGGTGGATGGGGCCTGCGCGGAACTTTATGCGAAGCTGACCGCGTCCGGCGTCGATGTGCTCTATGATGACACCGAGGAGCGCGCCGGTGCCAAGTTCGCGACGGCCGACCTCATCGGCCTGCCCTGGCAGGTGCTGGTGGGACCGAAGAGCCTCGCGGAAGGCAAGGTGGAACTGAAGCGACGGGTGGACGGAAGCCGTGAGCTGCTTTCGCTGGCCGACGCCTATGAGCGCCTGAAGGCACACTGAAGGGAGCGCGGCGTATGGCATCTTCCACGGCGACCGGGACCGACGAGCCCTCCGGCACGCGGCCCTTCTCCGCCTTCGAGTGGATGCTGTCGCTGCGTTATCTGAGGGCCCGCCGGAAGGAGGGCTTCATCTCGGTGATCGCCGGCTTTTCCTTCCTCGGCATCATGCTGGGGGTGGCCACCCTCATCATCGTCATGGCGGTGATGAACGGCTTCCGGCAGGAACTGCTCTCCAAGATCCTCGGGCTGAACGGGCACCTCCTGGTGCAGCCGATGGAAAGCCCGCTGACCGACTATCTGGCGGTGGCCGAGCGCATCTCCAAGCTCAACGGGGTGCGCCTCGCGGTGCCGCTGGTGGAGGGCCAGGCGCTCGCCTCCTCGCCCTACAATGCCTCCGGCGTGCTGGTGCGCGGCCTGTCGGAAAAGGATCTGCGGGCGCTGCCCTCCATCGCCAACAATATCCGCCAGGGCACGCTCGAAGGCTTCGATCAGGGGCAGGGGCTCGCCATCGGCAAGCGCCTCGCCGACCAGTTGTCTCTTCATGCCGGCGACAACATCACCCTGGTGGCGCCGCGGGGCGCGGTGACGCCCATGGGCACCTCGCCGCGCATCAAGGTCTACAAGGTGGCGGCGGTGTTCGAGATCGGCATGTCGGAATATGACGGCGCTTTCGTCTTCATGCCGTTGCCCGAGGCCCAGGCCTATTTCAACCGCAATGGCGATGTGAACGCCATAGAAGTCTATATCGACAAGCCGGACGATGTGGGCGTCCTGCGCCCCGCCATACAGGCGGCCGCGGAACGGCCCGTCTATATCGTCGACTGGCGACAGCGGAACGCCACCTTCTTCAATGCGCTCCAGGTGGAGCGCAACGTCATGTTCCTGATCCTGACGCTGATCGTGCTGGTGGCTGCGCTCAACATCGTGTCCGGCCTTATCATGCTGGTGAAGGACAAGGGGCACGACATCGCCGTGTTGCGCACCATGGGCGCGACGCGCGGGGCCGTGATGCGCATCTTCCTCATCACGGGGGCCAGCATCGGTGTGGTCGGCACCTTGTGCGGCTTCCTTTTGGGGGTGCTGGTCTGCCTCAATATCGAGGAGATCCGGCAGTTCATTTCCTACCTGACCCGTACCGAACTGTTCTCGCCCGAACTTTATTATCTCAGCCGCCTGCCGGCCGAGATGAATGTAAGCGAGACCGGCGCGGTCGTGGGCATGGCGCTGATCCTCTCCCTGCTGGCCACCCTCTATCCCTCCTGGCGCGCCGCGCGGCTCGACCCGGTGGAAGCCCTGAGATACGAGTGATGACCGCTTCCACCTTCGACGATTTCGCCGGGCCTCCGGCACTTGCCATCGCCGATGTGTCACGCCGCTATCCCCAGGGCGAGGGCGTGATCGAGGTGCTGCGCGCGGCCAATCTGGTGGTGGAGCCGGGCCAGTCCGTAGCGCTGGTGGCGCCATCCGGCTCGGGCAAATCCACCTTGCTGCATCTGTGCGGCCTGCTGGAACATCCGGACGAGGGCGAGGTCTATATTGACGGCCGCCCCACGGCCAAGCTGCCCGATGCGGAGCGGACCCGCATGCGGCGGCTCCATGTGGGCTTCGTCTACCAGTTCCATCACCTCCTGCCCGAATTCACGGCGCTAGAGAATGTGATGATGCCGCAGATGATCCGCGGCCTTTCGAAAAAGGATTCGGCCGCGCGGGCGAAGGACCTCCTGTCCTATCTCGGGCTCGGCCATCGGCTGTCCCATCGGCCCGCGGAACTTTCGGGCGGCGAGCAGCAGCGTGTGGCCATCGCCCGGGCGCTGGCCAATGCGCCGCGCCTGCTGCTGGCGGACGAGCCCACCGGCAATCTCGATCCGCGCACGTCGGACCACGTGTTCGGGGCGCTCTCGGAATTGGTCCATGCCACCGGGGTCGCGGCCATCATCGCCACCCACAATTTGACCCTCGCCTCCCAGATGCACCGGCGCGTGACCGTCATGGACGGGCAGGTGGTGGAACTGGACTGAGGGCCGTTGCCCCGCTCCGCCTATCGAACGGCCACCAGGATCGCCCCGCCGGCAATGAGGGCGACGCCCAGCCAGTTGAGGGCGCTCAGCCGCTCGCCCAGGAAGATGGCGCCGAAGATGGCGACCATCACCACGCTCAATTTGTCGAGCGGGGCCACCTGTCCGGCATCGCCCATCTGGAGCGCGCGGAAGTAGCAGAGCCAGGACGCGCCCGTGGCGATCCCCGACAGGATCATGAAGACCCAGGTCTTGGCGGGGATGGTGCTGGGCGCCTGCCAGGCATCGCCCGCCATCACCACAAGCGCGATGATGGCGAGAATCACCACCGTTCGGATCAGGGTCGCCATGTCCGAATGGACGGCGCTCACCCCCACCTTGCCGAAAATGGCGGTGAGGGCTGCGAACACTGCCGCCCCCAGCGCCCAGAATTGCCAGCTTCCTACAAACGCCTTCATCGCAGGCCCGCCGAGATCATGGAATGCGCCCGCGACGGGGCTCACTCACCGCCATTGCGGGCAAGGTTGGGCGGCGTCAAGACAGACCTACGGGCAGAGGAAGGAGGGGGGATTGCGCCGAGGGCAGGAGGCACGGCCACTTGGCGCCCGGCCAGCGGCGGGACAGGACAAGGCGCGGTCGCCATGGCTTTCGGAACGACTCGTTTTCCCGGGCACGCCGTCCATCTAAGATGGACTTTGAACCGTCCTTCTCCGTCCCCGAGTCCCCATGTCCGATCCCGGCTTCGTCCACCTGCATCTGCATTCGGCCTATTCCCTGCTGGAAGGCGCGCTGACGTTCGGCAAGCTGGCGGACCTCGCCAAGGGCGATTCCCAGCCGGCACTGGCGCTCACCGACACGGGCAATCTGTTCGGGGCGCTGGAGTTTTCCGAGAAGATGTCAGGCGTCGGCATCCAGCCCATCCTGGGCGTGTCGCTGGCGGTGGATGTGGAGACGCCGCAGCAGCGCGGGTCCGTCCTGCCGGTGAAGAAGCCGCGCATCGTGCTGCTTGCGGCGCGGGCGGAGGGGTGGCGGAACCTCATGACCTTGGTCTCCCGTTCCTATCTGGAGACGGCCAATGACGATGAACCGCGCATCCGGCTGGATTGGCTGGACGACGCCAATGCGGGCCTGATCGCGCTCACGGGCGGTCCGTCGGGGCCGATCGACCGGGCCCTGGCCACGGGCCACGCGGACATTGCGGCGGAGCGCCTCGCCACGCTGGCGCGCCTCTTCCCGGATCGGCTTTATGTGGAAGTGCAGCGCCATGGCATGGCCGTGGAACAGTTCGTGGAGCCGCAGCTCCTGGACCTTGCCTATGACCGCTCGCTGCCCCTCGTCGCCACCAACGAGCCCTTCTTCGCTGCCCAATCGGACTATGAGGCGCACGATGCCCTGGTCTGCATCGCCGAGGGCCGCATGGTGTCGGAAGGCGATCGCCCGCGCCTGACAGCCGAGCACCGCTTCAAGACCCGGGCCGAGATGCTCGCCTTATTCGCGGACCTGCCGGAGGCGACGGCCAATACGGTGGAGATCGCCCGCCGCTGCGCCCACCGGGTGCGCACCGCCAAGCCCATCTTGCCGCGCTTCACCACCGGGGAAGGGCAGGGGGAGGACGCGCTGGCCGCCGAGGCGGCCGAGCTGGAGCGGCAGGCGCAAGAGGGCCTCGCCCAGCGCCTCGCCAAGCATGGCCCCGCCGAAGGGCTGGACACGCAGGTCTATGAGGAGCGGCTCGCCTACGAGATTTCCGTCATCACCAAGATGAAGTTTCCCGGCTACTTCCTCATCGTGTCGGACTTCATCAAATGGGCCAAGGCCCACGACATTCCGGTGGGACCGGGCCGTGGATCGGGCGCGGGATCGCTGGTGGCCTATTCGCTCCAGATCACGGACCTCGACCCGCTGCGGTTCGGCCTGCTGTTCGAGCGCTTCTTGAACCCCGACCGCGTGTCCATGCCCGACTTCGACGTGGACTTCTGCCAGGACCGGCGCGACGAGGTGATCCAATATGTGCAGCGCCGCTACGGGCGCTCACAGGTGGCGCAGATCATCACCTTCGGTACCCTCCAGGCGCGTGGCGTGCTGCGCGACGTGGGGCGCGTGCTGGAGATGCCCTATGGCCAGGTGGACAAGCTCTGCAAGCTGGTTCCGCAGAACCCGGCTGCCCCTGTCACCCTCAAGCAGGCCATCCATGACGAGCCCCGCCTCCAGGCGGCGCGCGAGGAGGAGGTGGTCGGCCGGGCCTTCGACATCGCCGTGAAGCTGGAGGGCCTCAACCGCCACGCCTCCACCCACGCGGCGGGCATCGTGATCGGCGACCGGCCGCTGCACCAGCTGGTGCCGCTCTATCGCGATCCCAAGTCCGACATGCCGGTCACCCAGTACAATATGAAATGGGTGGAGCAGGCGGGCCTGGTGAAGTTCGACTTCCTCGGTCTCAAGACGCTGACCACCATCACCACGGCGGTGCGGCTGATCCGCCAGCGGGGGATCGACCTCGACATTTCCAAGATCCCCCTGGACGATCCCAAGACCTACGCCATGCTGGCCCGCGGCGAGACGGTGGGCGTGTTCCAGGTGGAAAGCGCGGGCATGCGCCGCGCCCTCGTGGACATGAAGGCCGACCGCATCGAGGACCTGATCGCCCTCGTGGCCCTCTACCGTCCCGGCCCCATGGCCAACATCCCCGTCTATTGCGACTGCAAGCACGGGCGGGCGCAGCCGGACTATATCCACCCCAAGCTCGAGCCCTATCTGAAGGAAACCTTCGGCGTCATCATCTACCAGGAGCAGGTGATGCAGATCGCCCAGGCGCTCGCCGGCTATTCGCTGGGCGAAGCCGACCTGCTGCGGCGCGCCATGGGCAAGAAGATCCGCGCCGAGATGGAAAAGCAGCGCGCCCGCTTCGTGGACGGCGCCCAGGAGCGCGGCGTTCCCAAGGCCCAGGCGGACACCATCTTCGACCTCCTGGCCAAGTTCGCCGACTACGGCTTCAACAAGTCCCACGCGGCGGCTTACGCGCTGGTGGCCTACCAGACCGCTTGGCTGAAGGCGAACTACGCCACCGAGTTCCTGGCGGCGTCCATGACGCTGGACATGGGCAATACGGACAAGCTGGCGGAATTCCGCCAGGAGTCCCAGCGGCTCGGCATCGAAGTGGTGCCGCCTTCGGTGAATTTGTCGGCCCGTGAATTCCAGGTGGTGGACGGCAAGATTATCTATGCCATGGCCGCCATCAAGGGCGTGGGTGGTGCGGCCGTGGATGCGCTGGTCGCCGCCCGCGGCGGTCAGCCGTTCAAGGACCTGTCGGATTTCGCCGATCGCCTGCCGGTCAAGATGGTCAACAAGCGCACCCTTGAAAGCCTGGTGAATGCCGGCTGCTTCGACGTGCTTGAGAAGAACCGCGCCCGGGTCTTCGCGTCGCTGGAAGTGATCGTCGCCCATGCCGCGCGCGAGGAGCAGGGCAGGGCGCTGGGGCAGAACGATATGTTCGGCTCCGGCCCGGTGAAGGCCGCCCTGCCGCTGCCCCAGGCCGAGCCGTGGGAGCCTTCCGAGCGGCTGAAGCGCGAGCATGATGCCATCGGCTTCTTCCTCACTGGCCATCCGCTGGATGATTACGCCCCCGCTCTGAAGAAGATGCGGGTGCAGTCCTTCGCGGATTTTTCCCGTGCCGTGCGCAATGGCGCGGCGGCCGGGCGGCTGGGGGCCACCGTGGTGTCACGCCAGGAGCGGCGCACCAAGTCCGGGACCCGCATGGGCATTGTCGGCCTGTCCGACCCCTCCGGCCATTTCGAGGCGGTGATCTTCTCCGAGGGCCTCGCCCATTATCGCGACCTCTTGGAGCCGGGCACGCCGCTCCTGCTCATGGTGGGGGCGGAGCTTCAGGGCGAAGATGTGCGGGTGCGCATCCAGACCTGCGAGCGGCTGGACGAGGTGACCTCGCGCGCCAATCGCAGCCTGCGCATCTTTGTGAAGTCGCCTGAACCCCTCGACGGCATCGCCCGGCGCCTGTCGGACGGCAAGGGAGACGGGGAGGTCAGCCTCGTCCTGCTCATGGAGGAGAGCAAGGCGGAGGTGGAGATTCGCCTGGAGGGACGGTTCCCCGTCTCGCCCCAGATCGCGGGCGCACTGAAGTCCATTCCAGGCGTGATTGCGGTGGAGGCGGCCTGACCCCCCCGCGCTTCAGGGTGTTTGACCAACACGTAAGCGCTTGGCCTGCCTCTGGCGCAGGGCCTTCACCCGAACCGATACCGCCGGCCCCGGAAAGCGCCTAGGTCGCCAACGGCCGGATGGACTGCGGGTAGCGGAACAGCTCGTCCGGGTCGATGCGGCCCTTGATGCGGCGCAGGCGTTCCAAATTGGCACCGTAATAGTGGCGGGGCGCGTCCACGAGCCGAGGGTCGGGGAAATTCTGAAATGCGCCCTCGCCGCAGAAGGGCAGCAGGGTCTCGTACAATTCGTCCAGCCAGTCCTGTGTCCGTGCAACGCGCGCGGACGTCTCCTTTTCCTCCCAATAGGCTGCCGCCGCGATCAGCCAGAGGCTGTTGCGGTGCACGAAGGCAGATCGGTCGGCCGGGACCTTGTTCATTGCGCCGCCGCACTGAAATAGCTTCAGATTGCCGCTGCCGTGCTGGCCCGGGAACTGGCGCACCAGGCGGAATGCGATCTCAAGGGGCCTGCCGCCGAATGAGGCGGAGGCAAAGCGGGAGCGTTCGCGGAACGATTCGTATTGGGCAAACTCGGTCAGCATGGTCTGGCCGTCCCAATAGGGGAGGGTCGCGATGCTCGCCTTGGCAGGAGCAGCGACCTTCAGGGCGGGGCCCAGGATGTCCATGAGGGTGTCGCGCTCGCCAATCCACTGCCCGAGCAGCGTCAGGTGCGCCGGTGCCTGCGCATCGGTGGGCGAAGCCACGATGGCGACCTTGACCCCCAGGCCGTCCGGCGCCTTCTCCAATGCGGGAATGAGGACCTGCGCCACCTCTTCGGCGCGGGCGGTCCAGATGAGGTCGAAGGCGGTGCAGCGCTCCACCGGGAAAGTGGCGAGCTCGAATTCCGTGTGGATGCCGAAATTGCCGCCCGCGCCACCCCTGCAGGCCCAGAAGAGGTCGCCATTCTCACGCTCGTTGAGCGACCGCAGTTGGCCCGTGGCATCCACCATGCGGGTCGAGGTCATCAGGTCCGATCCCACGCCGTGGCTGCGCATGTCGAAGCCGATGCCGCCACCCAGAAGGAAACCGGCCAGTCCGACAGTGGCGCAGCGGCCATGCACGACGGAACGGCCAAGAATCGACAAGGCTGCGTGGACATCCCCATTGCGCACCCCGGCTTGCGCAACCAGCCGGCCAGTGGCCGCATCATAGGAGATGCCCTTCATGCCGCCGGTGTCGATCATCAGGCCCGGCGTGGTCGAATAGCCCGCATAATTATGCCCCCCGCCGCGGACCACAAAGGGCAGGCCTTCGTTCCGGCACCAGGTGATGGCCGCCGCCACATCCTCGGCCCTCGTGCAGCGGGCGATGGCCGCCGGCTGGACATCCGCATAGATCAGGTTGGCAGGCCGCGCCATGTCGGCAAATCCGGCATCCCCCGGCCGCAGCAGGCCGCCGGCGAGACGCTGCTCCAACTCCCGCCACGCGGTGTCGGTGACGTTCGGGCCTTGGAGCGCCCGCACCGGCCGGACACCCGCTGCCAGAAGGCCCAGTGCGACGCCGCCGCCCAGGAAACGGCGGCGCGAGGGGCTTGCCGGTGCCGGGGCTGGCCGGAAGCTGTCATCGGGCCGGGGCGCGCGCTGCGGCATCATGATCGGGGTGTCCTGTGCGGGATGATGCCGATGATGGGGCGCCAGCGGCAGCTTGGCAACAAACGGAGCACCGTCGCGGCCCCATGTCCCCGTCTCTTCAGCCGTCGCTGGATCTTCAATCGTGTGCGGTACGATGGTCGGGTCTGATGAGGGAGCTGAAGATGCGTTGGATGAAATCCTGTATCGGTGCGATGTTTGTGGCTGCGCTCATGCAGACGGGAGCCTGGGCGGCGCCACTCAAGGTAGCCTTTGTGGATACGGGAAATACCGGCCGGAGCATCACCGCCGAGACCATCGCGAAGATCTATGCTTGGTCTCACAACCTGGACGCCCTCTTCATCTCGCGCGGCATTGACGTCAACCCCTACGAGACCAAGGTGGAGATGAATGCTCAGATTCTCTGGTCGCAGAAGGGTGTTGACCTGTCCACTCATGTGGCCGAGCAGCTCAATGAGCGCGACGTCAAGCGTTCCGACCTGATCCTCACGCTCACCGAGCGGCATAAGAGCCATATCCTTGAAAAATATAGGGAAGCCGCCGGAAAGACCTTCACGCTCGGCGAATATGTGGGCGGTATGGGCGGCGATGTGGACGATGCCTGGGGCAAGCCCATGGAGGTCTATGTCCAGATGTTCGCCCAATTGAACAAGCTGGTGCCTGCCGCCCTTGACAAGGCCATGGCCGGCCGTCCGGCACCGGCCGCCAATTGAGATGTCGCGCGCGGCGGTCCGGGCTCGGGCGTTGCGCTGAAAGGGAGCCCGTCCGCGCCGCCAAGGCCTGGCGGGCGGGCGCAAGATGAATTTTCGCGGAGGACACGAATGCCTCCGGCCTTGCCTCTTTGCAGTGCTTCGCCTATAAGCCGCGCCATTCCGCACGCGGACATCGGCCGAACTCGGCCATCCGGTGCCCTCGGTCATGTCTGATCGAAGGTACGTCCGCGGAGGCTTAACCGGAGATTACCACAGTGGCGCTTCCCGATTATTCGATGCGTCAGCTCCTCGAAGCTGGCGTCCATTTCGGCCATCAGGCCCATCGCTGGAACCCCAAGATGTCCCCGTACATCTTCGGCGTCCGCAACAATATCCACATCATCGACCTGTCGCAGACCGTGCCCGCGCTGCATCGCGCGCTGCAGGCCGTGTCCGACACGGTGGCCAATGGCGGTCGTGTGCTGTTCGTCGGCACCAAGCGTCAGGCGGCGGACCAGGTGGCCGATGCCGCCCGTCGTTCCGCGCAGTATTATGTGAATTCCCGCTGGCTGGGCGGCATGCTCACTAACTGGAAGACCATCTCCCACTCCATCCAGCGCCTCAAGAAGCTGGAAGAGATGCTCTCCGGCCCCGAGCAGGGCTCTGGCTACACCAAGAAGGAGCGCCTGACGCTCTCCCGTGAAAAGGAGAAGCTGGAGCGCGCTCTGGGCGGTATCCGTGACATGGGCGGCCTGCCCGACCTCCTGTTCGTGATCGACACGAACAAGGAAGACATCGCGGTGAAGGAAGCGCAGCGCCTGGGTATCCCGGTGGCCGCCATCCTCGACACCAATTGCGATCCCGACGGCATCGCCTTCCCCGTGCCCGGCAATGACGACGCCGGCCGCGCCATCCAGCTCTATTGCGATCTGGTCGCCCGCGCCGCTATCGACGGCATTTCCCGCGGTGCCGGCGAGTTCGCCGACCTCGGCGAGGCCGAGGCTCCCATGCTGGACGACGTGCCGGTCGAGACGAGCATCTGGTCCTCGTTCGAGCCCCTGTCCGGCCCGCGCGGCGTGGCCGACGACCTCAAGAAGCTGACGGGCGTGAGCCCCGAGATCGAGCAGAAGCTGAACGATCTCGGCGTGTTCCACTTCAGCCAGCTGGCTGGCCTCGACGCTCACGACGCCCAGGTGATCGGCGAGGAAGTGGGTCTGCCGGGCCGCGTGGATGGCTGGGTTGCCCAGGCCAAGGAGTTCTCCGCCGAGGTTGAGTGAAATTTCCTCGCGGAGTTGAACTGAAGAGGGGCCACCAGGCCCCGACGGCCGGCTCGGGATGCCCCCTTGCCGGCCGTGGCGTGAGAAGAAGAGGAAGCTGAGCATGGCCGCGATCACTGCAGGACTGGTGAAGGAACTGCGCGACAAGACCGGCGCCGGCATGATGGACTGCAAGGCCGCGCTCACCGAGACCGACGGCGACATCGAAGCCGCCGTGGACTGGCTGCGCAAGAAGGGCCTCGCCAAGGCCGCCAAGAAGGCCGGTCGCGTGGCGGCCGAGGGCCTGGTGGCGGTGGAGTCCTCCGGCCACTATGCCGCCGCCGTCGAGGTGAATGCGGAAACCGACTTCGTCGCCCGCAACGCCGACTTCCAGGCGTTTGTGCGTGAGACCGCTAAGGTCGCCATCAATACCGACGGCACCGTCGAGGCGCTCTCCGCCGCCAAGTTTCCGGGCGAGACCGTCACCGTCGCCGACAAGCTGCAGAGCCTGATCGCCACCATCGGCGAGAACATGACACTGCGCCGCTCGGTGAAGTTGCAGGTCGAGAAGGGCATTGTCGCCACCTACGTGCATGGCGCGGTGGTTGAGGGCCAGGGCCGCATCGGCGTGCTGGTGGCGCTCGAATCGGCCGGCGACGTGGAGAAGCTTTCCGCGCTCGGTCGCCTGATCGCCATGCATGTGGCGGCGCTGAACCCGCTGGCCCTCGACGCCTCCGGCATCGACCCGGCGACGATCGCCCGCGAGAAGGCCATTCTGCTCGAGAAGCACCAGGGCAAGCCCGCCAACGTGCAGGACAAGATCGCCGAGAGCGGCATGAAGTCCTTCTTCAAGGAGAACACGCTCCTCGATCAGGCCTTCGTGCATGACGGCTCCAAGTCCGTGGCGCAGGTGCTGAAGGAGAATGAGGGCTCCGTCGGCGCCCCCATCGCCATCAAGGGCTTCGTGCGCTACGCGCTGGGCGAGGGCATCGAGAAGGAAGAGACCGACTTCGCGGCGGAAGTGGCCGCCGCGGCGGGCCAGTCCTGAACCGGGAGGGAGGGGCGTGACCGACCTTCCCTATCCCCGCGTCCTCATCAAGGTCTCCGGCGAGGCCTTGATGGGACCGGAGCCGTTCGGGCTCCATCCCCCCACCGTCACGCGCATCGCCCGTGACCTTGTGGCCGTGCGTGCGCTCGGCTGCGAGGTGGCGGTCGTCGTCGGCGGCGGCAATATCCTGCGTGGCGCGCGGGTGGCGGGCGAGGATCTCGACCGCTCCACGGCCGACCACATGGGCATGCTCGCCACCGTCATGAACTGCCTGGCCCTGGAGCAGGCGGTGGAGGCGGCGGGCGAGCCTGCGCGCACCATGTCGGCGATTCCCATGCCGACCGTGTGCGAGCCCTATGCGCGCCAGCCGGCCATGCGGCATCTGCGGCGCGGCCGCGTGGTGCTGCTGGCGGGTGGCACAGGCAATCCCTATTTCACCACCGACACCGGGGCCGCGCTGCGCGCCGCGGAGTTGGACTGCGACGCTGTGCTCAAGGCGACCAATGTGGACGGCGTCTATACTGCCGACCCGAAGCTCGACCCCAACGCGCAGCGCTATGACCGCCTCACCCACGACGAGGCGCTTGCCCATGATCTCAAGGTCATGGACGCTGCGGCCTTCGCGCTTGCCCGCGAGGCGGCCTTGCCGATAATCGTCTTCTCCATCCGCGAGCCGGGCGCCATCGTCTTGGCGGCGCGGGGCGAGGGACGCGTGACCGTGGTTGCGCCCTAGAGACTGTCCCGGCCGTGGTGGCTTCACCCGGCCGGCGCAGCCTTTTGGCGTCGCGATTTCAACGGATAGGACATTTCAGCCTTCTTCCCTCTCGCCTGCCAGCGCCGCAGCCTTCCTGCGGGTGGTGTGACGGGAGGCGGGAGGCGGCGGCCGAAGCGCCGCAGCAGATAAACAGAGGTATGCCATGAGCAGCGGGCCCTTCGACATTGCCGACCTGAAGCGCCGGATGCAGGGTGCGATCTCCGTGCTGAAGCAGGAACTGGGCGGCCTGCGCACCGGCCGGGCCAGCGCCAGCCTGCTGGAGCCGATTCAGATCGATGCCTATGGCGCCCATATGCCCCTCAACCAGGTGGCCACCGTCTCGGTCCCCGAGCCACGCATGCTGTCGGTCCAGGTGTGGGACCGTTCGATGGTGAGCGCTGTGGAGAAGGCGATCATCAATTCCAATCTCGGCCTGACCCCCGCGACCGAAGGCCAGGTGCTGCGCATCCGCATTCCTGAGCTCAACCAGGAGCGCCGCCAGGAGATGGTGAAGGTCGCTCACAAATACGCCGAGGCGGCCCGCGTTTCCGTGCGCCATGTGCGGCGCGACGGCATGGACCTGCTCAAGAAGCTTGAAAAGGACAGCGAGATCAGCGCCGATGATCTCGAGCGCCAGTCCACCCAGGTCCAGAAGGCCACCGACGAGGCCATCGCCGAAGTGGATCAGGTGTTGCAGCAGAAGGAAAAGGAAATCCTCTCCGTCTGAGGATAGCCCGGTTGCGGATGGCCAAGACAGGGGACGGGCCGATGTCCACGCGCGAGGGCGCCAACAGCTCTGAGGGACAGGCGACAGCCTGCGTCCCAGTGCATGTGGGCGTCATCATGGACGGCAATGGCCGCTGGGCGACGTCCCGCAACCTTCCCCGCTTCGAGGGGCATCGGCGAGGGGTGGAGGCGCTGCGTCGGTGCGTGCGCGCGGCCCGGGAGATGGGCATCCGCTTCCTGACCATCTATAGCTTTTCCAGCGAGAATTGGTCGCGGCCGGCGAGCGAGGTGTCCGACCTCCTCGGCCTGCTGAAGCGCTTCGTGCGGCACGACTTGGCGGAATTGCACGCGGCCAATGTGCGCGTGCGCATCATCGGCGAGCGCGACAGTCTGCCCAAGGACATCGTCCTCCTCCTCAACGAGGCCGAGGCGCTCACCAAGGACAATTCAGGCCTCACCCTGATCGTCGCCTTCAATTATGGCGGACGGCAGGAGATCGCCGCCGCCGCCCGGCGCATCGCGGAAGACGTGCTGGCCGGCAAGCTGCAGCCTGACGACGTCACAGCTGACCTTGTGGGCGCGCACCTGCACACGTCTGGCATTCCCGACCCCGATCTCATCGTGCGCACCAGTGGCGAGCAGAGGCTCTCCAATTTTCTCCTGTGGCAGGCGGCCTATTCCGAGTTGGTCTTCCTGCCCATTTATTGGCCGGACTTCGACCGGGCCGCCCTTGAGCAGGCGATCGAGGAGTTCGCCCGCCGTGACCGGCGGTTCGGAGGCGTGACCGCGCGCACCGGTAGCGCGCGCTCGTGAGCGGCAATCCCGATCTCAAGCAGCGCACGCTTTCCGCGCTGGTTCTGGCACCTCTGGTGCTGGGCCTCACCTATTGGGGCGGCTCCCTGTTCGCGGCTCTCTGGCTGTGTGCCGCTGCCAGCGTGGCCTATGAATGGGCCAAGGTCGCCAGCATCGGCCCGCGCGTCCCCTATGTGATCGGTGCGGGAGCGACCTTGTGTACCGGGGTGGCCGCCCTGATGATCCACGAAAGCGCCCTTGCCCTGCCGCTTCTGGTCGCCGGCGTGCTTGTCTGCGCTGCCTTTGCGCGGCCCGCGGGCTGGTCGGCTGCCGGTGTCTTGTGCGCGGCGGTGGTGTGCCTGCCGGTGATCGTGCTGCGCGGGGAGGATCGGCTCGGCCTGACGGCAGTCCTTTTCCTTTATGGCGTGGTTTGGGGGACGGACATTGGCGCCTATTTCGCTGGCCGGGCGATCGGCGGTCCCAAGCTCGCACCGCATCTGTCTCCCAACAAGACGTGGTCCGGTGCGGTGGGGGGGGCCTTGATTGGGACGGCGGCGGGCTGTGGCCTGCTGGTGGCGAGCGGGCTTTACATGGCACCGGTTCTGGTGGTGCTGGGCGCCTTCATCTCCATCGCCTCTCAAGCCGGCGACCTCGCCGAGTCGGCGTTCAAGCGGGCGTTCGGCGTGAAGGATACGAGTCGGCTCATTCCGGGCCACGGTGGTGTTCTGGATCGCGTGGACGGCTTCATGGCGGCCGCACTGCTCGCCTTCCTCATCGGCTTCGCACACAATCCGGCCTCGCCTGCAGCCGGCCTTTTGCTGTGGTAGAGGGTGGCATGCAGAGCATTTCCATTCTTGGAGCCACCGGTTCCGTTGGCGGCAGCACATTGAAAGTGCTGGAAGACTCAGCTGGACGCTTCCGGGTCGAAGCGGTGGTGGGTGGGCGCGACGCGGACGCGCTGGCACAGGTGGCGTTGGCCTGCGGCGCGCGGTTTGCGGTTGTGGCCGATCCTGCTGCGGGACGGCGCTTGGCCGACCTTCTCTCCGGCTCGGGAATCGCATGCGCCGCCGGCCCGCAGGCCGTGCTCGATGCCGCCCGGCGGCCGGCGGATCTGGTTGTTGCGGCCATTTCGGGGGTTGCAGGCCTTGCTCCTACGGTCGCCGCCTTCGGAGCGGGGCGGCGTGTTGCGGTTGCCAACAAGGAATGCCTTGTTGCCGCAGGTGCCTTCTTCATGGCCGAGGCGGCCCGCACGGGCACCACCTTGCTCCCCATGGACAGCGAGCATAATGCGGTGTTCCAGGCCCTCGCAGCCGGGCCGGCGACCGATGTGGAGCGCGTCACGCTCACCGCATCCGGCGGTCCGTTCCGCCGCGCTAGCCGCGAGGAGATTGCCCGTGCGACCGCGGCAGATGCCTTGAAGCATCCCAACTGGTCCATGGGCGCCAAGATTACCATCGATTCCGCCACCCTCATGAACAAGGGTCTGGAATTGATAGAGGCCCATCACCTGTTTGCGCTCGCGCCAGATCAACTCGATACGGTGGTCCATCCGGAATCGGTGGTGCACGGCCTCGTCGCTTTTCGCGATGGCTCGGTGGTGGCGGGTCTCGGCATGCCGGACATGCGCGTCCCTATCGCCCATTGTCTCGGTTACCCCGACCGGCTCGCGACCTCCTGCCGCCGGCTTGACCTGCCGCGTTTGGGCGCTCTGACTTTCGAGGCGCCCGACCTTGATCGCTTTCCAGCCTTGCGCCTTGCCATCGAAGCCATGGCCGCAGGGGGAGGGGCGACCACCGTGCTCAACGGCGCCAATGAGATTGCCGTAGCCGCCTTCCTGGAAGGGCGGGTCGGGGTGTTCGGGATCGCGTCCGTGGTGGAAGAGGCGCTGCAGCGCCTGCCGGGCGGGCGGGCACCGGCTTCGGTGGAGGAAGCTCTTGCGCTGGACCGCGAGGCGCGGTCGATTGCCGCTTCACTCTTGCCTAAGTTCGCCGCAAAGGCATCCTAAAAGGCCTGACGGCCTCTGTTGCTGCACTCCGTGTTGGGTGCACGGGAGGTGACGCAGCGTTATCGAGGAACGGACGATGGATGTTTTGGCCGGCATGGGTTCCCTGGGGTCCTCGATTCTCAGCTACATCATTCCTTTCCTGTTCGTGCTGACCCTGGTGGTGTTCTTCCACGAGCTCGGCCACTTCTGGGTGGCCCGGCGGGCGGGCGTACGCGTGCTGACGTTCTCGTTGGGGTTCGGCCCGGAAATCGCTGGCTTCACCGACCGCCACGGCACCCGTTGGCGCCTAGCCGCGGTGCCGCTCGGCGGCTATGTGCGTTTCTTCGGCGACGAGGATGCAGCCAGCACGCCCGATGAGCGCAAGCTCAGCCAGATGAGCGCCGCGGAACGGCGCGAGAGCTTCTTCTACCAACCCCTGCGGTGGCGGGCTGCCATCGTGGCCGCCGGACCCATTGCCAATTTTATCCTGGCAATCGTGATTTTCGCGCTGGTCTTCATGACATTCGGCCGCCAGGTCACCCAGCCGCGCGTCGACCAGATCACCCCCGCCAGCGCGGCTGAACGGGCCGGCTTCAAGCCGGGCGACCTGATTCTGACCATCGACGGCAATCCCATCGAGAGCTTCTCGGACATGCAGCGCGTGGTTGGCGCGAGCGCGGGGCAGGAGCTGACCTTCGTCGTGGATCGCGATGGATCGGACGTAAGGTTGACCGCGACTCCAGAGTTGAGGGAGATGAAGGACAGCTTCGGCAACGTCCATCGGCTGGGCCTCTTGGGAATTTCCCGCTCGTTGGCCGCGGCTGACGTCACCACCCGCCGCTATGGCCCTGTCGAGGCGGTTGCGATGGGAGCGCAGGAGACGTGGTTCGTGGTGACGCGGACCTTCGACTATCTGGGCGGCGTGATCTCGGGCCGCGAATCCGCCGATCAATTGGGCGGGCCCATCCGCATCGCGCAGGTCTCAGGACAAGTGGCGACTCATGGAATCGGTGCGCTCCTCTCTCTGGCCGCGGTCCTGTCGGTCTCGATCGGGCTCCTTAACCTGTTCCCCATACCCCTCTTGGACGGTGGCCACCTCCTGTTCTACGCTGTGGAAGCGGTGAGGGGGCGCCCGCTCAGCCCGCGGACCCAGGACATCGGCTTCCGCATCGGCCTTGCCATTGTGCTGATGCTGATGGTCTTTGCGACCTGGAACGACGTGCTTCATCTGGCGACGATGTAAGATTTAATTCAGCATGGTCAAAGGGTGACGTGGCGTCTGGGCCACGGTGATGGGAAAACCGGAAGCCACTGGTGTGTCAGGCGTTTGCAGCGCGGTGAAAAGCCTGTACAAGCGCCACGGAAGGTCAGAATCCGGACGCATGGCGCCCGGGCTCGTGGACAACGAAATTGAGGTTGCGTGCCATATGACTGCTCCGATGCGGGTTCTCGTGAAGCTGGCCGCCACCCTGGGCATCGCGCTCTCTATCGCGACGACCACTGCGGCGACCGTTTCACTCCTTTCGGCGAGCCCTGCGGCTGCGCAGTCCTCCAGCTCGATCGTGGTCGAGGGAAATAGAAGGGTGGATGCAGATACCATCCGCTCCTATTTCGGGACCGGCCCACTGACCCCGACAAAAATCAATGAAGGCCTTGCCGCACTCTATGCGACCGGGTTGTTCTCCGACGTGAATGTCTCGCAGCAGGGCGGCCGCCTTGTGGTGCGTGTGTCCGAGAACGAGGTGATCAATCGCATCGCCTTCGAGGGCAATAAGAAGGTCAAGGACGACGTGCTCCTGGGCGAGATCCAGTCGAAGCCGCGCGGCACCCTTTCCAAGGCCACCGTCCAGGCCGACACCCAGCGCATCATCGAAGTCTACCGGCGGTCCGGCCGCTATGATGTGCGCGTCAACCCGGTGACCATCGACCGCGGCAATGGCCGTGTGGACCTCGTGTTCGAGATCAACGAGGGCGATAAGGTCGGCGTCAAGGACATCAAGTTTGTCGGCAACAAGGCGTTCTCGGACTACAAACTCAAGGACGTCATCTCCACCTCGACCACCAATTGGCTGTCATTCCTCAAGTCGTCTGACGTCTATGATCCGGACCGCATCAATGCGGACCAGGAGATGCTGCGCCGGTTCTACCTGAAGAATGGCTATGCGGACTTCCGCATCCTTTCTGCCTCGGCTGAACTGGAGCCGGACGGCAAGGCCTTCGTGATCACGTTCGTCCTGGACGAGGGCAGCCAGTATCGCTTCGGCAAGGTGGATGTGGTCTCCAATATCCGTGACGTTCCGGCGGCCAACCTGCGCAATGCGCTGCGTGTGGCGGACGGGCAGATCTACAATGCCGAGCTGGTGGAGAAGTCGGTCGAGAACATCACCATCGAGGTGTCGAAGAGCGGCTATGCGTTCGCTCAGGTTCGCCCCCGTGGCGACCGCGACTTCGAGGCCAAGAAGATCAATGTGGTCTTCGTTGTGGAAGAAGGCCCGCGGGTCTATATCGAGCGCATCGAAATCCGCGGGAACACCCGCACCCGTGACTGGGTCGTGCGTCGCGAGTTCGATATTGGCGAAGGCGATGCCTATAACCGCGTCATGGTGGACCGGGCGGAGCGCCGCCTGCGGAACCTAGGCTACTTCAAGACCGTCAAGATCACCACCGAGCCGGGTTCCGCACCGGACCGCGTGATCCTGGTGGTTGATGTGGAGGACCAGCCCACGGGTGAGTTCTCTGTCTCCGGCGGCTACTCGACCTCGGATGGCTTCATCGGTGAAGTCTCGCTGGGTGAGAAGAACTTCCTCGGTCGCGGCCAATATGTGCGCATCGCCGGCTCGCTCGGCCAGTATGCCCAGGGTGCCGAGTTCTCATTCACCGAGCCCTATTTCATGGGCTACCGTCTTGCCGCCGGCTTCGACCTTTACTGGAAGGAGACGAGCCCGACCAACTACACCTCGTACGGGTCCGAGACGATCGGTGGCGGCATCCGCTTCGGTCTCCCCATCACCGACGAAGTGACGCTGGCGCTGCGGTACAACCTCTACTCGCGCACGCTGAACCTCGGCTGCGACGACTATGTGGGCACCATCTACGGCACCACCATCTATGCGGTGTGCGCCGGGCAGGCCTCCTGGGCGGTCATCGAAGCGGTGGCCCAGGGCACCACGATCACGTCGGTCGCGGGCTACACCCTGTCGTTCAACACCCTCGACAGCAACATCAACCCCACCAGCGGCGTGTTCGCCGAACTGAAGCAGGACTTCGCCGGCCTCGGTGGCGACGTGAACTTCATTCGCACCACCGGCGACATCCGCTACTACTATCCGATGATCAATGACTGGGTGCTCATCCTGCGCGCTCAGGGTGGTTATGTGTCTGCCTGGGGCAATAACGACCTCATGATCATGGACAACTTCTTCAAGGGTCCCGACCTGGTTCGTGGCTTCGCTCCCTCGGGCATCGGTCCGCGCGACATCGCCTCTCTCCAGCTCGACTCTCTGGGTGGCACGGCCTATTGGGGAACGTCTGCTGAAGTGCAGTTCCCCCTGGCCTTCCTGCCGAAGGATGTGGGCCTGAAGGGCGCCATGTTCTTCGATGTGGGCTCCCTGTTCGACTATACCGGTCCCACCACCTTCGCGGGTGCTCCGGTTTATACCTGCCCGTCGGGCTCCAAGAATGCGACGGGTTCCGTCTGCGTCGCCGACGACAACGGCATCCGGTCCTCCGTGGGCGCGAGCTTGATCTGGAAGTCTCCGTTCGGCCCGCTGCGCTTCGACTATGCCTATGTCCTCTCGCAGGCCCAGTACGATCAGACGCAGGCCTTCCGCTTCTCCGGCGGCACCCGCTTCTGATATCAAGTCCCGGACATCGGGCGCCGGCGTGCACTGCGCCCGGCGCCCGATTCACGTTCAGGCACTCGGTTCCCCGGTGCAGGCCAAAAGCGAACTCCCCTCATGAGCGATCCCACCTTCTTCCCCCTT
This sequence comes from Aquabacter sp. L1I39, assembly GCF_017742835.1. Classification (GTDB taxonomy): domain Bacteria; phylum Pseudomonadota; class Alphaproteobacteria; order Rhizobiales; family Xanthobacteraceae; genus L1I39. Next base: position 5,169,813 of record NZ_CP072392.1, on the reverse strand, counting down.
CCAGCCCCCCTCGGTCTGGATGAGGTGACCGCTCTGAGCGGCGCGCGCCTGCTGGGCGAACGCCCGGCCGCTGCTGTGGCCATTGCCGGCGTTTCCACCCTCGGCGATGCTGGCCCCCGGGATCTCGTCTTCTTTGATACGCCCCGCTACCTACCGGACTTTCAGAAGACTCGGGCGGGCATTTGCATCACCACCGAAAAGTTCGCGGGTGCTGCTCCGCAAGGGGTGGTGATTTTGGTCTCTCCTCGGCCGGCGCAGGCTTTTGTCTCTGTCACGCGGACCCTCTTTCCCGCAGCGCTGCGGCCTCAACCCGTGTTCGACCACAAGGGCGTTGCGCCCGGCGCCTTCATTCATCCGACCGCACGTCTTGAAGAGGGCGTCACCGTGGATCCTGGTGCCGTGATCGGGCCGGGCGTGGAGATTGGCTCAGGCAGCGTCATCTGCGCCAATGCCGTGGTCGGGGCCAATGTGCGGATCGGCCGTGACAGTGCCATCGGGGTCGGCGCAACCCTGATCCACGCCTTGGTCGGCAACCGGGTGATCATTCATCCGGGCGTGCGCATAGGCCAGGATGGATTCGGGTTCCAGCCCAGCCCGCGGGGGCATCTGAAGGTGCCCCAGATCGGCCGCGTGGTGGTGCAGGACGATGTTGAAATCGGGGCCGGCACCACCATTGATCGTGGCGCACTGCGCGACACGGTGATCGGCGAGGGGACCAAGATCGATAACTTGGTCCAGATTGCCCATAATGTTGTGATCGGCCGGCACTGCATCGTGGTTTCGCAGACCGGCATATCCGGCAGTGCGACACTTGGCGATTTCGTCATGCTCGGAGGTCAGGTGGGCGTGATCGGCCATGTGACCATCGGTGATGGCGCCCAGATCGCCGCCTCGAGCAATGTGAAGGACGACGTACCGGCAGGGGTGCGCTGGGGCGGTTCTCCGGCCAAGCCCGTGCGGGAATGGTTCCGGGAGATCGCGACGCTGAAGAAGCTCGCGGAGGCGGGCGCCAGACGGGCAGGGGAGGAAAGCGGCTCATGAGCGAGGCACAGGTGTCCAACACGACCGACGGTCCGGCCAGCCTCGGGACGGCCGGCATCCAGCAGATCATGGCCTGCCTGCCGCATCGCTATCCCTTTCTGCTGGTGGACCGCATCGACCGCATCGACGGTGACCAGTCCTGCATCGGCTATAAGAACGTTACGGCCAATGAGCCGCAATTCCAGGGGCATTTTCCGGGCAACCCGGTTTTCCCTGGCGTTCTCATCATCGAGGGCATGGCCCAGACAGCAGGTGTCATCTGCATCCTGTCCCACGGTGTGCCTGGGCCGGATTTCGCGCCGCTCGTCTATTTCATGACCATCGATGAAACCAAGTTCCGCCGCCCGGTCGGGCCGGGGGACGTGCTGGAATACCACATGACCAAGGTGGCGCGGCGGCGCAACATGTGGTGGTATCGCGGCGAAGCCCGTGTCGCGGGCGAACTGGTGGCCGAAGCCAAGCTCGGTGCCATGATTTCTGGACTTTGACGTGCCCATCATTGATCCCACCGCCCGCGTATCCGACGGCGCAAACATTGCCGATGATGCGGTTATCGGCCCCTTCTGCATCGTCGGCCCCGATGTCACCCTCCAGGCGGGCGTGCGCCTGCGGTCTCATGTGAATGTGGAAGGCCTGACGACCATCGGGGCCCGCACCGAGGTCTTCCCCTTCGCCTCGCTCGGGACGGCGCCGCAGTCGGTCCACTACAAGGGGGAGCGCACCGAACTTGTCATCGGCATGGATTGCGTGATCCGCGAACATGCCACGGCCAATATCGGCACGGCGGGCGGGCGGGGCATCACGCGCATCGGCGATCGCTGCATGATGATGACGGGCTCGCATGTGGGCCATGACTGCAAGGTGGGCGACAATGTCATCTTCGCCAACAATGCCGTGCTCGGCGGGCATGTGGAAGTTGGCGACTTCGTCTTCCTCGGCGGGCAATGCGCGGTCCACCAATTCACCCGCATCGGCGCCCAGGCCATGATCAGCGGCCTCACGGGGGTGCGCGAGGACGTGATCCCCTTCGGCTATGCGCTTGGCCAGGCGGCGCGCCTTGTGGGGCTCAACACCATTGGCATGAAGCGGCGCGGCTACGTGAAGTCGGACCTGCATGCGGCACGCGCGGCCTATCGCGACCTGTTCTTCGGCGAGGGCGTGTTCGCCGACCGTCTGGCCCGGCTTCGCGAGCAGGCCGAACACTCTTCCTTTGCCGCGGTTATCGTCGAGTTCGTGGACGCCGGCGGCAACCGTGCGCTCTGCCAGCCGTCCCGGGGCGTGGTGTCCGAGGACTGAGAATGGATGCGGCCCCTGCGCCCCGCGCGGGGGCGGCACGATCTCTTTCCGGCGTCGGCCCGCTCGGCATCGTCGCTGGCGGCGGTGCTTTTCCTGCAGCAGTGGCGGAATCGGTTCTCGCCGGCGGACGTCCCGTTGTGCTGTTCCTGATGCAGGGCTTCGCCGATCCTGCGCTGGAGCGGTTTCCCCATCATTGGTTCAAGCTCGGTTCGCTCGGCATCGTGACGAGCAAGGCGAGGGCGGCCGGTGTACGGGAGGTTGTCATGGTCGGCAACCTCACCCGTCCGCGCGTCCGGGATCTCGGCCTCGACTGGACCATGGTGCGCCTCTTGCCGCGCATTGCCCGCCTGTTCCGGGGCGGGGATAATCACCTGCTCTCCGGTGTGCTTCAATTGGTGGCGGAGCAGGGCTTTACCTTGATCGGCGCCCACGAGGCCGTTCCGTCGCTTTTGCTTCCGCAGGGCGTGCTGGGCGGCATTGCGCCCGCCGAGAAGGATCGGATGGATGTTGCCCTCGGCCTCGAAGTCATCCGGGCCCTTGGCCCTTACGATGTGGGGCAGGGGGTCATTGTGGTGGACCGTTTCGTCGCCGCTGTGGAAGCTGCGGAGGGCACGGACGCGATGCTGTCCCGCTATGGATCCTTGCGCGCGAGCGGCCGATTGCGCTTCCCTGCCGGCCGAGGCGTGCTGGTGAAGGCGCCTAAGCCGGGGCAGGATCGGCGCGTGGACTTGCCCTCGGTTGGAGCCGCCACGGTTCGTGGTGCAGTCGCAGCGGGCCTTGCGGGAATCGCCTTTGAGGCCGGCGGCGCCATCGTGCCGGATCCGCAGGAGATGATCGGGGCGGCAGATGGGGCCGGCCTGTTTCTCATGGGCGTCCCGCTGACGGGGGACGTCTGATGGCGCTGCCGGCCCGTCCGCTGCGGGTCTTCATCGTCGCCGGAGAGGAATCGGGCGATCAGCTCGGGGGCGCCCTTATGGAAAGCCTCCTGCGGCTGGCGCCCCACGGCGCGGCTTTCGAGGGCGTCGGCGGGCCGCGCATGGCAGCGGCTGGGCTCACCAGCCGCTATCCCATGGATGATCTCACGGCCATCGGCTTCGGGCAGGTGCTCGGCAAACTGCCTCTCATTCTGCGCCGCTTGGGGGAGACGGTGGACGCGATCTGCGCGGCCAAGCCGGATGTTTTGGTGCTGGTGGATGCGCCCGACTTCACTCACCGTGTGGCCGACCGCGTGCGTCGCCGGGCACCGGACATTGCTATCGTCAAATATGTCTCGCCGACGGTGTGGGCGTGGCGACCCGGGCGTGCGCGCGCCATGCGACCGTCCATCGATCGACTCCTGGCGCTGCTCCCCTTCGAGCCACAGGTGCACGAGCGCCTGGGTGGCCCCCCGACGCTCTATGTGGGGCATCCTCTGCTCGAGCGGCTGGGCGATTTGCGGCCATCGCCGGCAGAGCTGGCGCGGCGCTCCGCATTGCCGGCGCGGGTGCTGGTATTGCCGGGCAGCCGCCGCAGCGAGGTCGAGCGGCTGGGAGCGGTGTTCGGAGCTGCGCTCGGCGAAGTCGCGCGAAGCCATGATGTCGAGTTCGTGCTGCCCACCTTGCCCCGACGCTTGGCGCAGATCGAAGCGCTGACCACGTCATGGCCGGTGCAGCCACGGATTCTCACCGACGAAAAAGACAAATATGCCGCCTTCCGCACGGCGCGCGCCGCTCTGGCGGCGTCGGGAACCGTGACCCTGGAACTGGCGCTGGCGGGGGTGCCGACGGTTGCAGCGTATCGCGTGGCCGGTTGGGAGGCGGTGATCGCACCCTATATCCTCACCATCCCGAGCGTCATTCTTCCCAATCTGGTGCTCGGTGAGAATGCGGTTCCCGAGTTCCTCCAGCACGACTGCACGCCGCAGAAGCTGGCGGAGGCACTTGGCTCGGTGCTTGCGGATGGCGAGGCCCGTCAGCGCCAGGAAGAGGCGTTCCGGAAGCTTGACGGTATCTTCGGCACCCTGGAAGCGCACCCAAGTGAACGGGCGGCGCGGGCGGTCCTTGAATTGGTGGCTGAGCGCGCCCGTCACTGAAATTGCCTTGGGCGCCAGAGGGTCACAAAAGGAAAAGGCCCGGATTGCTCCGGGCCTTTCTCATTCATTCACGTCGTCCGTCGTGTTGCGACGACGGGGCGAAGGTGGCTGCGCGTGTCAGCTTGCCTTCGGCCCTGGCGCTCTCACTTGCGCTTGGACATCGGGACATAGTCCCGCTGCGCGGCGCCGGTATAAAGCTGGCGGGGACGGCCGATGCGCTGGCTCGGATCCTCGATCATTTCCTTCCACTGGCCGATCCAGCCCACGGTGCGGGCCAGGGCGAACAGCACCGTGAACATGGAGGTGGGGAAGCCCATCGCCTTCAGTGTGATGCCGGAATAGAAATCGATGTTCGGATAGAGCTTCTTCTCGATGAAATATTCATCGTGAAGGGCCACACGCTCCAGTTCCACGGCCACGTCGAGCAGCGGATCGTCCTTGATGCCGAGCTCGCTCAGCACTTCATGACAGGTCTGCTGCATGATCTTCGCGCGCGGGTCATAATTCTTGTAGACCCGGTGGCCGAAGCCCATGAGCCGGAACGGATCGTTCTTGTCCTTGGCGCGGTTCACGAACTCCGGAATGCGCTCGGGACGGCCGATCTCGGTGAGCATCTTCAGCGCCGCCTCGTTGGCGCCGCCATGGGCGGGGCCCCACAGGCAGGCAATGCCGGCCGCAATGCAGGCAAACGGGTTGGCGCCCGAAGAGCCGGCCAGACGCACGGTGGAGGTGGAGGCGTTCTGCTCGTGATCAGCGTGCAGGATGAAGATCTTATCCAGCGCGCGGGAGAGCGTCGGGGAGACCTTGTACTCCTCGCACGGAACGGCGAAGCACATGTTCAGGAAGTTCGCCGTATAGGCGAGGTCATTCTTCGGGTAAACGAACGGCTGGCCGATCGTGTACTTGTAAGCCATCGCTGCCAGCGTCGGCATCTTCGCGATCATGCGGATGGACGCAATGAGGCGCTGCTGCGGGTCGGAGATGTCGGTCGAGTCGTGATAGAAGGCCGACAGCGCGCCGACCGAGGCCACCATGACCGCCATCGGATGGGCATCGCGGCGGAAGCCCTGGAAGAAGCGGTTCATCTGGTCGTGAACCATCGTGTGACGGGTCACGGAATGATCGAAATCGGCCTTCTGGGCGGCGGTGGGAAGTTCCCCGTACAGCAGCAGATAACAGGTCTCAAGGAAGTCGCCATTCTCGGCGAGCTGCTCGATGGGATAGCCGCGATAAAGCAGGACGCCCGCATCGCCATCGATATAGGTGATCTTGCTTTCGCAGGACGCCGTGGAGGTAAAGCCGGGATCGTAGGTGAAGATCCCGGTCTGGCCGTACAGCTTGGAGATGTCGACCACATCCGGGCCGATGGTGCCCCCGTTGACCGGGAAATCCCAGCTCTTCTCACCGATCGTCAGCTGAGCCGACGTGACACCGGACTGTGTTGTGGTGGCCATGAGGTCTCCCATCTATTGTCTGGGCGTATGGTACCACTTTCGCGACTGCGAAGGGTCTCGGTGGGCAGTCGTAAACCGTCCCCATTTCTGCCGCAAGCATGACCGTGCCCGACTTGGCGGCATGGGGCGGTGAATTTGCGCGAATGCGGAAGGGTTGCCGGCGAAACTGTTGTGGACGCGACGTCAAGGCGACCAGGCCTTAGCTGAAACGTGAAACTCGGTCACGGTTCAAAAAAGCAGAAAGCCCGGCGAGAGCCGGGCTTTCCGAAGCGTGCGACGTCAGATGCAGCGCATCAATCGGCCAGCGCAGACGGCGGCTGGCTCGCCCGCAGGCGGCGGGGGAGAGCCGTGAGGCGTGCCCGCAGCGCCCGCCACATGGCGAAGTCGTTGAGCCGGGAATGCTCCGCAAGGCCGATGATGGCGGCCGAAAGGAACGGCAGGCTCTGGATCACCAGCGCCAGCGCATAAAGGTCCACTTCCCGCACCACATGCCAGTTGGTCATATGGAGGCCGATGCCGCTGATCAGCAACGCCGTGCCGACCACCGCCTCGGGCAGGGCGGGGAAGGACCGGGCCGCGCCTGCCAGCCAGTTGCCACCCTTGGCTGTGCGAGCGAAGGCAAGGTCCTTGTAGCGGAAGCCGTCCACCACTGCCTTCGCCACCGTGAACTGAACCGCCATGGCGGCGATGGCGGCACCCAGCATGCGCAGCGGGGTTGTCGCCACCCGCAGACGGTAGAGCGCGACGAAGTGCAGCACATAGACCGCGAAGGTCGCAATGATGGGGAAGGTCAGCACGTAAGCCGGCACGGCGATTCCAAGCGCGAGCACGAACGGCACGAACAGCAGGGAGAGAACCGCCGCCAGGGCACCGATCGACTCAGCCCCAAGCCAGGACACCCAGCCGAGCAGGAAGTGCCGACGCTGGGCGGTGGTCAGGCGCGAGCGGTTGGGCAGGAAGCGCGACCAGTGCTTGCGGATGATCTGGAAGCCACCATAGGCCCAGCGGTGACGCTGCTTCTTGAATGCCTCGAAGGTGTCCGGCAGCAGGCCCCAGCCATAGCGGCGGCGGGTATAGTGGGTCTTCCAGCCATTCTCGGCGATGGACAGACCAAGGTCGGTGTCCTCGCAAATGGTGTCGGACGACCAGGAGCCGGCCTCCACCATGGCGGCGCGGCGAATGAGGCACATGGTGCCGTGGACGACGATGGCGTCGTCCTCGTTCCGTTGCACCATGCCGATGTCGAAGAAGCCGGCATACTCGGCATTCATCGCTTCATGCATGGGGCTGACATGGCCGTCGCGGTGATCCTGCGGCGCCTGGACGAGGCCCACAGTGGGGTCCTCGAACACCGGAACCAGGTCCTTCAGCCAGTCGGGATGCACCACATAGTCCGCGTCGATGACCCCGATGATCTCGGCATCGGGAGCGGTGTGCTCCATGGCGATGCGCAGGGCGCCCGCCTTGAAGCCCGACATCTTCTCAATGTTCAGGAACTTGAATCGCGTGCCCAGGGCCTCGCAATGGGCGCGGATGGGCTCCACCATCGCCGGGTCGGGCGTGTTGTTGAGCACCACGATGCATTCAAGGTTGGGCCATTCCAGGCGCGCGACGGCGTCAAGCGTCTGCTTGAGCATCTCCGGCGGCTCTCGATAGGCCGGGATGTGGATGGACACCTTAGGGTGACGGCCCGAAGTGCTGCGGGGACGCATGTCCACCAGCCGCGTGGGATTGCGGCCGAACGCAATGGCAGAGAGCTCTTCCACACGATAGAGCAGCACAACAACCAGCGGCCCGAGCAGCGCCAAGCTAATGACCAGGGTGACGAAATTGCCGCCGGTCACATAATGGGTCGCCCAATAGTCCACCACGATGGCGATCCATGCGCCAACGCCATTGGCAGCGGCGCCGAGCACCAGGCCCTGGGAGGCCGTCATCGGGCCGAGGCGCAGCATGGGCAGGCAGAAGGCGATGCCGAGCAAGAGCGCGAGTATGGCTGTGCGCTGATAGGTCTTCGCGGTGAGCGGACCGGACAGCGAGAACTTCAGGTGGCGATCCGCGTCGAACACGCCCCAATACTGACCCACCGAGCCTTCGAAGCTCTTCCACGGGGCATCGAAGGCCTCGATGATGTTGTAGTCGATCCCCAGAGCGTCGGCGCGTGTGGTGAAGGTGCGGATCACATCCGCCTGGGCAAGTTCACCGGGAACGGCCGCGTCGCGATTATAGCCGGCGCTCGGCCAGCCAAACTCGGCGATGACGATCCGCTTCCCAGGATAGGCGGCGCGCAGGCGATTATAGATGTCGATGGATCGGTCGACCACCTGCTCGGCCGGCACGCCTTCCCAATAGGGCAGGATGTGGGCGGCGATGAAGTCCACGGCCGACACCAGTTCGGGATGGTCGAGCCAGACGTTCCAGATCTCGCCAGTGGTGACGGGCACGTTGGTCTGGCGCTTTACCTTGCGGATCAGCTCGGCCATCTCCTCGGCGCTCTTTTCGCCGCGGAAGATGGTCTCGTTGCCGACCACCAGGGCGTCCACGTTGGAATTCTGCTTGGCGAGCCCGACCGCGTTCTGGATCTCAAGCGCGTTGCGGGTCTCGTCCTTGTCAATCCAGGCGCCCACGGACACCCGCAGGCCGCGTTCGGCGGCAATGGATGGGATCAGCTCCAACCCACCCGTGGAGGAATAGGTACGGATCGCCTTCGTGTAATCGGCCACCGCATCAACGTCGGAGCGGATCTGCTTCGCCGTCACCGGCGGACCCTTGTCAGGGTGCCGGACATCGCGGCTGTAGGGCGCGAAAGAAAGGGACGCGAAGCGCTCGGTGATCGCCGGAGCGCTCGCCTGAGGACGCAAGGAGTACCACACCGCGGCGTGGAACCCAGTCACAACCGCAATGATTGCTGCCGCAGCAGCCAGCCCGGGACGCATGGCAAGACCCACCAGAAGGGATTCGAACCGTGAACGCTGACCTCCGGCGACGGTTCCAACCGGAAGTCACGGGACACCCTTTCGACCTGCCCCCAACGGTCGGCAGCGCCCGCTTTCTCTGGCGCTGCATCGAGACTCTAAACCTCTCATAACAAGAGGTAAATGCTGACTGTGGCAGACGTTCGGCGCCGCCGGGGCGGCGCCATGATCTAATTATTGCGCAGGTGCAGCAACATAGTCGGGATTAACCCAACACTGCTGAACCCGGCCGGGCAGGCGCTCTTGCGTTTTTGGATCGATGTTGCCCTGGCGCACCAGGCACCGGAAGGCCAGCTTCAGGTGCTCGGTGGGGCAGCCAAAGCGCTCATAGAGCTCCAGGTGACGGCGGGCAGTGTCGATATCGTCACGCCACAGCAGCGTGGCGATGCGCCGACCTGTCCACACGCATTCGGGCTGACCCGCAGCGCCGGGCAGCAGTTTGGCCGCCTCGGCAAACTCTTCCACGGAACGGCGCTGGGCCTCCCGGGCAGCCTGCTGCTCAGGTGTCAGCTGCTCCTGCTGGGGCGGCTTCTGATCGGGATTGGACTGGGCGGCCAGCGGGCTGGCGCAGCCGAGAAGGAGGGCGCCCGCAAGAAGCGCGAAACGAAGACGGTCCATGACGGCCATGAGTTTGGTAGGCGGGGAACGGAAATCTTTCCGCGACGCGAACTTAGAAGAATGTAGAGAATTTGTCAGCATGACGGCAGCGCCGCCCGTGCGGTTCCGTGTGCGGACGTTGTTGCGGTGCTTCACAGGTGTGGCCTAAGCCGCTATGTCGCATCCCAGCCTGGGGTGAGGAGGCGGTTCGGCCATGGCGTATTTCCTTCGGTTGCCGGCGTTTCTGTTCCTGTCTGTCGCCCTGGTCGTGGTCGCGCTCTGGGCCTGGATGGGCTGGCCGGTGGCGATGCCGCCGTCGCCGCTGGCCGCCGGGGAAAAGCTGCCCTGCGTGTCCTACGCGCCCTTCCGCGACGGACAGTCGCCCCTCGATCGCTCCACCATCATTCCAGAGGCGCAGATCGACGAGGATCTGGCGCAGCTGTCCAAGATCACCTCGTGTGTGCGCACCTATGCCGTGGAGCTGGGGCTCGACAAGGTCGCGCCGCTTGCCCGCAAGCACGGACTGAAGGTGCTTCAGGGCATTTGGCTGGGCTCGGATCAGGCCAAGAACAAGCAGGAAATCGACGCCGGCATCGCGCTCGCGCGTGCGTATCCTGATACCATATCCGCTCTGGTGGTGGGCAATGAGGTGATGCTGCGCGGCGAGCTTTCCGCCGCCGACATTTCGGCCATTCTCAAGGACGTCAAGGCCCGTGCGGGCGGCGTTGACGTGACCTATGCGGATGTGTGGGAGTTCTGGGAGCGGGCCAAGGCGCTCGCGGGAGACGTGGACTTCGTGACCGTGCACATCCTGCCCTACTGGGAGGACCTGCCCGTCTCCGCGGCCGAGGCCGGGCGCCATATCGACCATATCCGGCAACATGTGGCGGACCAGTTTCCCGGCAAGGAGATATTGATCGGTGAGACCGGCTGGCCGAGTGCGGGGCGCATGCGCGAGGGCGCGTTGCCTTCCCTTTCCGACCAGGCGCTGGTGATGCACGAGGTGGTGCGCCTGGCGAAGGAAAAGGGCTACCGCGTCAACGTAATCGAGGCCTTTGATCAGCCCTGGAAGCGGCGCAACGAGGGTACGGTGGGCGGCCATTGGGGCCTCATTGATGCTGGCAGCCGTCAGCAAAAATTCCATTGGGGCCAGCCGGTGAGCGATCATCCGCGCTGGGTGATCCAGGGGCTTGCCGGCGTGGTCCTGGCCGGTGCGGCCTTTGGCAGTGCGCTGTGGGCCGCGCGCCGCGCCGCCCGCACACCTTCGACGGGCGAATGGATCGGCGTTGCTGTTATCGCGCTCGCCGGCGGGGCGACCATTGGCGGCACCCTGTCCCATCTGCCGCTGGAAAGCCTTGGTTGGGTCGGCTGGACCCGCAATAGCGCTTTCCTGGCCCTGTCCCTCGCCGCAACGCTGGCGATCCCGGCGCTTATGGCCAGTGGTACGCGGCTCCATCCGCTCGCCTTCGCCCTCAATGGCGGGTACCGGCGCGGGGCGACCTGGGGCACGGTGGTCGGTGCAAGCCTGTTGGCCCTGACCTTGCTCGCAGTGGGCGAGACGGCGCTCGAGCTGGTGTTCGACCCGCGCTACAAGGATTTCCCCTACTTCCCCCTCACGCCGCCGGTGCTGGCGATGCTCACCTTGTGCTTCGTACGCCCCCCGGTGAGTGAAGGATCGGGAATGGCAGAGCAGATCGCGCTCTTCGGCCTCTTGGCCGCCGGCATCTATGTGCCGCTGAACGAGACGCTCCAGAACTGGCAGGCGGCCTGGTTTGGCCTCCTGTCACTGGCGCTTGCCCTTACGGTGTGGCGCGTCCGGGGCGGGCGAGGGAGAGGATAAGCAGCATTGTGGCGACCGCAGCCGCCAGGTTGTTATAGAGGACAAGACCGATGCCGCTGAAAACGAGGCCCGCAGCCAGCATGGGGACCGAGGGCCGCACCAGCTGAATCAGCGCAGCTGCCAGGGCCAACCCTCCGAACACGGACCATCCGAACAGGGCGATCACCACGGACCGCATGCGGCAAGTCATGGTCTGGAGGCCCGCCTCGCAGGCCAGGCCCACCACTGACGGCTCGATGACAAGATAGCGCACATAGAGCGCCCAGCCGGTGGCGCCCATGGTGAGGGCGATGAGCCAGTTCAGGGCCTTCGGGCCGGGGCGGAAGCTGCTCTTGTCCACGGGCTGTCTCCGATCGGAACGGCCCCTTCAATGCCACTGGCGCGGGTCCGGCGCAATTGCCGGGGCAGGGGCCGTCTTTTCGGGCGCATCCCGGCGCGGTAATAGCCAGCGGATCGCGGCCGCAGTTTTCACGGTCGCCATGGCGCGTCCCGCACGGGCGGCCTGGATCAGGGGGTGGTGATGACGCAACGCAGCCTGCTCGTGGTGATTCTGGCAGCCGGTGAAGGTACTCGCATGGCCTCGCGCCTGCCGAAGGTGCTGCACAAGATCGCCGGCCGGTCCATGCTGCATCATGTCCTGGCGGCGACGCAGGCACTCGGCGCCGACAAGGTGGCGGTGGTGGTCGGTCCCGATCGCGCGGATGTGGCGGACGAGGCGCAGCGCATTGTACCCGGAGCCCGGGTGTTCGTGCAGACAGAGCGCCTTGGCACCGCCCATGCCGTGCTCGCCGCCCGTGAGGCCCTGGCGGAGCCGGTGGACGACGTGCTCATTCTCTACGCCGATACGCCGCTGGTGCGTCCCGAGACGTTGGCAGCCCTGCGGGCGCCCTTGGCTCAAGGGGCGGCGGTGGCGGCGCTGGGCTTCCGTCCCGCAGATCCGAGCGGGTACGGTCGCCTCATCACAGATGGCGATGCGCTCATCGCCATTCGCGAGGACAAGGAGGCTAGCCCTTCTGAGCGCCTCATCGATTTCTGCAATGGTGGGCTGATGGCCCTCGCGGGCGCTCATGCCTTGCCTCTGCTGGAGGGGATCGGCAACGACAATCTCAAGGGTGAGTATTACCTCACGGACGTCGTCGAGATCGCCAACGCCCGGGGCCTGGACGCGGTGGCCACGCAGACGGTCGTCGATGACGTTGTCGGCGTGAACAGCCGCGTGCAACTGGCCGAGGCGGAGGCGATCCTGCAGAAGCGCCTGCGCCTTGCGGCCATGGCCGGCGGCGCCACGCTGGTGGCCCCGGAGACGGTCTTTTTCTGCGCCGACACGCGCCTCGGCCGAGACGTGGTTGTGGAGCCTCATGTGGTGTTCGGGCCGGGGGTCACGGTCGGCGACGACGTGACCATTCATGCCTTCTCCCATCTTGAAGGCGCGCGGCTGGAACGGGGCGTCAATATCGGCCCCTATGCCCGCCTGCGTCCTGGCTCCCACCTGGAGGAGGGCGTGCGCATCGGCAATTTCGTGGAGACCAAGGCCGCTCACCTCGAAAAGGGGGTGAAGATCAATCACCTGTCTTATGTGGGGGATGCGCATGTGGGAGCCGACAGCAATCTCGGTGCCGGGACCATCACCTGCAACTATGACGGTTACGTCAAGTCACGCACCGAGATCGGTGCCGGTGCCTTCATCGGTGTCAACACCGCGCTTGTCGCCCCCGTCACCGTTGGGGCGGGCGCTTATGTGGGGACCGGGTCTGTGATCACCGACGACGTCCCCGCCGATGCGCTCGCCCTAGCCCGCGGACGACAGGTCGTGAAGCCGGGTTGGGCGGCCGACTTCCATGCCCGCAAGAGCCGGGAGAAGGCGAAGTAAGGCTTGAGAAATTACGACAAACGAAGTGATTGATGCACTGCGTCACGGTCGTGCTAGAGCCAGTCTGAAGCCGGATGGGGTCCGCCTCGTCGGCGAGGACAAGACCATATTTCAGGGATCGACGGAGCGCGACCGGCATGTGCGGCATCGTGGGCATTCTCGGCAAGGGACCGGTGGCGGACAAGCTGGTGGAGTCGCTTCGGCGGCTTGAGTATCGCGGCTATGATTCGGCCGGAATCGCCACGCTGGAGAGCGGCCACCTCGCCATCTGCCGGGCTGAAGGCAAGCTGCGGAACCTGGAGCACAAGCTGTTCCGGCACCCACTCGCGGGCCATTCCGGCATCGGCCACACCCGCTGGGCGACCCACGGCAAGCCCTCCGAGCGCAACGCGCATCCCCACGCCGCAAAGCGGGTGGCCGTCGTGCATAACGGCATCATCGAGAATTTCCGCGAGCTCAAGCTCGAGTTGGAGGCCGCTGGGGTTCATTTCTTGTCGGACACCGATACGGAAGTGGTCGCTCACCTGGTGGATCGGGAACTGGTTGCCGGGAAGGACCCTGTGGCGGCAGTGGGTGCCGTGCTCCCTCGGCTCAAGGGCGCCTTCGCGCTCGCTTTCCTGTTCAATGGCAAGGACGACCTCCTGATCGCCGCGCGGCGCGGCTCGCCTTTGGCCATCGGCTATGGCGGCGGCGAGATGTTCCTGGGCTCCGATGCCATCGCGCTCGGGCCGTTCACCGATCTCATCACCTATCTGGAAGAAGGCGACTGGGCGGTGCTGACGCGTGAGGGCGCTGTCATCCGCAATGCCGAGGGCGAGGTGGTCCATCGCCCTTCCGTGCGGGTGCCCGCGGGCGCACTGCTGGTGGACAAGGGCAATCACCGCCATTTCATGGCAAAGGAAATCTACGAGCAGCCGGAAGTCGTGGCGCATACCTTCGCGCATTATCTGGACCTTGCCGAAGAGAAGGTCGCGCTACCTGAGCTTCCGTTTGAGCTTGCCGACATCCAGCACATTTCCATCACCGCCTGCGGCACAGCGCTCTATGCGGGCTCGGTGGCCGAATACTGGTTCGAGCGGTTCTCGCGCCTTCCGGTGAGCACGGATATCGCCTCCGAATTCCGTTATCGCGAGACGCCTCTGCCGCCCGGCGGGGTAACTGTGGTCATTTCCCAGTCCGGCGAGACCGCCGATACCCTGGCCTCGCTGCGCTATGCCAAGGAATGCGGGCAGAAGACCGTAGCGGTGGTCAATGTGCCCACGTCCACCATCGCCCGCGAGGCGGACGTGGTGCTGCCGACCCTGGCGGGACCCGAGATCGGTGTGGCCTCCACTAAGGCGTTCACCTGCCAGCTCGCCACCCTGGCGGCTCTGTCGGTCGCACTCGGTCGTGCGAAGGGACTGCTCTCGCGCGAGGACGAGCAGCGCCTGGTGCGGGCGATGATGGAAGTGCCGCGCCTCATGACCGAGGCGCTCAAGCTCAGCCCCGAGATCGAAATGCTGTCGCGGACCCTCGCAAAGGCGCGGGACGTGCTCTATCTGGGACGCGGCACCAATTATCCGCTGGCGCTCGAGGGCGCGCTGAAGCTCAAGGAAATCTCCTACATCCACGCCGAAGGCTATGCGGGCGGTGAGCTCAAGCACGGACCCATCGCCCTCATCGACGAGACCATGCCCGTGGTGGTCATCGCCCCGCACGACCGCATCTTCGAGAAGACCGTGTCGAACATGGAGGAGGTCGCCGCGCGCGGGGGGCGGATCATCCTTCTGACCGATCCGGAAGGCGCGCGCCTTGCCAATGTGAACGCGGTACAGAAACTCATCCTGCCGGAAATGCCGGCCACAGTCGCACCGCTGGTTTATGCAGTGCCGGTGCAGCTCATCGCCTATCACACGGCGGTCATCATGGGCACTGATGTGGATCAGCCCCGCAACCTTGCCAAGTCCGTCACCGTCGAGTGAATCTCATTCGTTCGGCCGGGTGATCATGAAGACCGCCAGGGCTGCGAACAGGAGACCGAGGCCGATCAGAACGGCCTCGGGTGCGCCGAAATACCACGAGCCCGTCCAGGTGCCGACAAAGCTAGTCAGGGCGAGCAGCTTGACGGGCAAGGGTATGGCGCCCGTCTCCTGCCAGCGGCGAACGCTCGGGCCGAGATAACGGTGGTTCAGCAGCCACGCCTCGAAACGGGGTGAGGAACGGGCGAAGCACCAGGCGGCAAGAATCAGGAACACGGTTCCCGGCAGCATCGGCACCACCATGCCGATGGCCCCAATGATCAGGAACAGCACGCCGACCCCGAACAGGGTCCTCTGCCATAGCACTTGCATGTGTGTCGTTTGAACCTTCATCCCGCCGAGAGCAAGCGCATCGTTGCGTTGCTGTCGTGCAGGTGGAGCAGCAGGCGCATGGGCATGGAGGCAGGGGATTCGAGCTCCGGATCCGCCTGGACCGTCTCGTGTGCCACCGCCCGCGCGGTGGCCACCAGGTCCGCATGCATCTCCAGCCGGGCGATGCCGAAGCCGGGAAAGCCGCTCTGGCGGGTGCCGAGCACATCACCCTCGCCGCGCAGGCGCAGGTCCTCCTCAGCGATGGCAAACCCGTCCTCGCTCTCGCGCAGAATGGCAAGGCGCGCCTTGGCGGTTTCGCTCAAAGGCCCGCGATAGAGTAGGAGGCAGGTGGACGCCTTGCTGCCGCGCCCCACGCGACCACGCAACTGATGCAACTGGGCAAGACCGAACCGCTCCGCATGTTCGATGACCATCAACGTGGCACTGGGCACGTTCACCCCCACCTCGACCACCGTGGTTGCCACCAGCACGCGAAGTTCGCCGCTCTGGAAGCGGGCCATGACCTTGTCCTTCTCGGCCCCGCTCATCCGGCCATGGACCAGGCCGACGGTGTCGCCGAACACCTGGCGCAGGGTTTCGGCCCGTTCGCTGGCGGCGGCGAGGTCAGAGACGTCGCTCTCCTCCACCAAAGGGCAGATCCAATAGACCTGCGCCCCTGCCCGCAGCGCGCGGCCAAGGCCGTGGACCACTTCGTCCAGGCGATCAAGCGAGACGGCGCGGGTGTCCACGGGCTGCCGCCCGGGTGGTTTCTGGCGCAGTTCGCTGTGGTCCATGTCACCAAAGAGCGTGAGAACCAGCGTGCGGGGAATTGGCGTGGCCGTCATCAGCAGCATGTCGGTGGCCGGCCCCTTGCGGGCCAGCGAGAGGCGTTGCTCCACGCCGAAGCGATGCTGCTCGTCCACGATGGCAAGCGCGAGGTCGGCGAAGACCACGTCCGGCTGGATCAAGGCGTGAGTGCCTACGACCAGATGCGTCCGCCCCTCCGCCAGATCCTTGAGAATCACCTCTCGGGCACGTCCCTTCTCGCGCCCGGTCAGAACGGCTGTGGCGAGGCCCGCAGCAGCGGCGATGGGTGCGATGGTCTCGTAATGCTGGCGGGCGAGGATTTCGGTGGGAGCCATGAGCGCGGTCTGTCGACCCGCCTCCGCGACCTCGGCCGCCGCCAGGAGGCCCACCACTGTCTTGCCGGAACCCACATCCCCCTGAAGCAGCCGCAGCATCGCCTTGTCGGAGCGGATGTCGGCGCGGATTTGCGCGAGTGCCTGGCCCTGGGCCTCGGTGAGCGCGAAAGGCAGGGCGGCGAGGATTTGGCGCGTCAGCCGCCCGTCGCCCACGCTGGACCGCCCGCCCGCCCGGCTCTGGCGGCTGCGCACCAGGGCAAGGGTGATCTGATGCGCCAGCAATTCCTGGAAAGCCAGGCGCCGCCAAGGCGCGCCGGAAGGCAGCGCATCGATGGGATTCTTTGGGTGGTGCAGGCGCGCGAGGGCGGTCGCGAAGTCCGGCCAGCCCTGCGCTGCGACGAGCGCGGCGGGGAGCAGTTCCGGCAGAGCGGGGATGCGGGCCAGGGCGCCGTCCAGCGCACGGCGCACATAGCCGCCCGCGAGCCCCTCCACCAATGGATAGACCGGTTCGATCGCCGGCAGCTTCGCGAAGCCCGCTTCGTCCAAGATGCGGTCGGGATGGGCCATCTGGCGCATTCCGTCGAACAGCGAAATCCGCCCGCAGAGCCAGCGCGTTGCCCCGAGCGGCAACAGGCGCTCGATGCGGCCGGCCTCGACGTTGAAATGCACCACCGTGAGGTCACCGGTCTGGTCCGCCACCAGGGTGCGATGGGGCGCGCGCCGACCTGGGGCCGGGGGATAATGGGCTTCCACCGTCACCTTCAGCGTCACGTCGGTCTCTGGAATTGCATCGGCAATGGTCGGGCGGGCACGACGGTCGACGAAGCTCGACGGCATATGGAAGAGGAGATCGAGCACCCGCGGAGCGTCCCTGTTCAGCAGGCGGGCAAACGGGCGCTCTAGCTTCGGACCAATGCCCTTGAGGGCGGTGATCGGCGCGAACAGGGGGTCGAGAAGGGTGGGGCGCATGGCGGGGAAGGTGACCGAGCGCCTTTCCCTGCGCAAGGGGCAGGCGCCGGCGACGGCTGCGTCGAAATCCTGCTAGGCTTGCGCCTGCAAGGAGTGGGCATGATGACGGATTCCGAGGCCGAGAAGAGGGAGCGCGCGGCCTTCGTGCTCGGCCTGCGTCATCGCGGGGTGCAGAGCGTCATGGTGCTGCGCGCCATGGAGCTGGTGCCGCGCGCGCTATTCGTGGACCCGGCCTTGCGACCGCTTGCCTATCTCGATGTGGCACTCCCCATTGCCTGCGGCCAGACCATGTCCCAGCCCACGGTGGTGGCGACCATGACCGAGGCGCTCAGCGTGAATGCTGCCCATCGGGTCTTGGAGGTGGGAACAGGCTCCGGCTATCACGCTGCCGTTCTGTCCCAGCTTGCCTCCGAAGTGGTTACACTTGATCGCTATTGCGGCCTGGTGGTGGAGGCGCAGGTGCGTTTCGGCGTGCTCTCTCTCCACAACGTGTCCGCCTTTCATGCCGATGGGCGATCCGGGCTTGCGGTGCGTGCCCCCTATGATCGCATCCTGGTGACGGCCTCCGTGCGGGCGGTTCCGGAAGGCCTCGTGGCGCAATTGCGGCCCGAGGGCGTGCTGGTCGCCCCCATCGGCGATGCGGACGGTATCCAGACGCTCATGCGCTTTGTGAAGACCCCCTCGGGCCTGTCCGGCACCGCCTTGATGCCGGTGCGGTTTGCACCGCTCACGCCCGGGCTCGCCGGGATTCTCTAGCCTTGCCCCTGGGTGACGAGGCGCGGGCGAGGATGGCCTTATGCATTGAAACCGCGAGCGGGCTTCGCTATCGAACCTTCGGGGGTGCGCCCGGCTGGTCCGGGCGGTGCTGTCGGAGCGTTATGCCTTGAAATGCTGCACCGGCCCTCGGGCTTATCGCGCTCTTGCGTTGATGCTGTTGCCCCTGTTCCTCGCCGCCTGCGGCGGGAGGCCGCCTGGCGTGCTGGTCCCGGTGGAGGCCACGGTCCCGGGCGCCAGCACCGTCGAAATGATTGTTGCCACCACCCGCGCCCGCTCCAAGGGGCTGGACATGTATTCGGGAGAGCGGGGCACCGATCCCTCTTTTGCCGAGATCACAGTTTCCATTCCCCCCGACAGCGCCCGCAAGATCGGCGACGTCCAATGGCCGAAATCGGTGCCCGGCAATCCGGCAACCGATTTCGTCACCTTGCGGGCTGACGTGGTGGATAGCAAGGTTGCGCGGCAGTGGTTTGACCGCCGGATCGCGCGGACGCCCCGCCGGCAGGTCCTGGTCTTCATCCACGGCTACAATAATCGCTTCGAGGATGCGGTCTTCCGCTTCGCTCAGATCGTCCACGATTCCCGTGCCGACGTGGTGCCCGTGCTCTTCACCTGGCCGTCCCGCGGAAATCTCCTCGCTTATGGCTATGACCGGGAAAGCGCCAGCTATTCCCGCGATGCCCTGGAAAAGCTGCTCACCCTCCTCGCCACGGACCCGAATGTGGGGGAAATCTCCATCCTCGCCCATTCCATGGGCAATTGGGTGACGCTGGAGTCACTGCGCCAGATGGCCATCCGCAACAAGCGAGTCTACCCCAAGATCAAAAATGTGATGCTCGCCGCGCCGGATGTGGACGTGGACATTTTCCGCACCCAACTCGCCGATCTCGGGCGCCCGCGTCCAAACCTGACGATCTTCGTCTCGCAGGATGACCGCGCGCTGCAAGTGTCCAAGCAGGTCTGGGGCGGGGTCGCCCGGCTCGGGCAAGTGGATCCGGAGAGCGAGCCCTACCGTTCGGAATTCATCACCAACAAGATTACCGTCCTGGACCTGACCAAGCTGAACACCGGTGACCAGCTCAATCACGGCAAGTTCGCCGAAAGCCCGGACGTGGTGCAGATGATCGGCGCGCGCCTCGCGCAGGGGCAGGTCATGACCGATGGGCGCGAGGGCATAGGCGACCGCATCATTCAGGTGACGGCGGGAGCGGCCTCCAGCATCGGAACGGCCGCTGGCGTCGTCATTTCCGCGCCGGTGGCAGTGTTCGACCCGGCGACCCGCGACAATCTTGGGGCGCAAGTGGAGCATTTGGGCACCAGCGTCAGCAGCACCGCGCGCTCCACCGGAGAGCTCGTCACGACGCCTCCCGCCCTTCAATAGGACGGGCCATCTGTTGCGTCGCTGCAACAGATGTGGGGAAAAGCCACAATGCCGCTGCGTTTAAGCGCCCGTTTACGGTTGGCATCCTTAACTCGCTCCACGTTCGTAGCGTGCGAGTACGGCCACATGCTTTCTTCCTGCAAGACTCTCGGATCCAGCGTCCTGGCAAAGCTTGCCTTTGCCGCAATGCTGTCAACTGCGCTTGCGGCCTGCAGCTCCGACTCTGCCCGCTTCGCCTCTCTCTCATCTCCCGTTGCGGGTCAGCAGGTGGCTTCCCAAGAGGTGACCGGCTCGCTCGGCGCAGCTCCTACTGGCCGCGTGGATTCCGCTCCCATCGGTGGCGAACCGCTGGGTGTGGCGGCGGGCGCGCCGCCCACCGCCTATGCCGCCCCGACAGCGCCGGCAGCCCAGCCGCTTTCGGGCACCGCTGCCTACAATACCGCGCCGCCCTATGGCTCCACCTCGGTGCCTCGTCAGCCTGCCGGTGCGACCCATGTGGTTGTGGGTGGCGAGACTTTGACCTCCATCGCGCGCAGCTACAACACCACGCCGGCCCATCTGGCGAGCGTCAACGGCATTTCGCAGGATGCGATGCTGCGCGTGGGCCAGACCCTGATCGTGCCGCCGGGTGCGTCCGGCAATCTGGCTCAGATCCGCCCGGCGCCCACTCCGGCTAAGCCCTCCGTTGTGACTGCGCCCGCGCCGGTGGCCGCGTCCCAACCTGCGCCTGCCATTCCTGCGCAAACGCCGACGCTTCAGGCCGCGCCCACGCTGGCGTCCACGCTTCAGCCGGCTAAGCCCGCCACAAAGCCTGGTTCGGTTCCCGCAGCCTCGGCTACGCCGGCTCCCGCAGCGGCGGCCGCGCCCACATCCATCGCAGCGGCCACCGCTCCTGCCGCTCCCGCTAAGTCGACGACGGCCACCGCCACCAAGACCGCCGCCGCCGAAGAGGCAGAGGACGCTCCCCGTGCGCCCGGCTCGGGACCGCAGTTCCGCGCCCCCGTCCGTGGTCGCGTCATCTCGGGCTTCGGGCCGAAGCCGGGCGGTGCCCGCAACGATGGCGTGAACTTCGCCGTGCCGGAAGGCACCGCTGTGCGCGCTGCCGAGGACGGTACTGTCGCCTATGCCGGCAACGAGCTGAAGGGTTACGGCAATCTGGTGCTGATCAAGCACGCCGACGGCTATGTCACCGCCTATGCCCATAACAGCGAGCTGATGGTGAAGAAGGGCGACACCATTCGCCGGGGCCAGATCATCGCCAAGGCGGGGCAGACGGGTGGGGTGACCACGCCGCAACTGCACTTCGAGATTCGCAAGGGTTCCCAGCCGGTGGATCCCAGCCAGTATGTGGCTGGCCTCTGAGCAGAGGCCGGAAGCTCGCTTCTTCCTTTCAGGTAATCAGATGCGGCCGGGCTTTGTCCCGGCCGTACTTTTTTGCGGCACAAGGATGCTTTTGGACGCGGATAAGGCGTGACGGCCGGTCAAACAAAAAGGGCGCCCCGAGGGCGCCCTAAAATCGTGCTTCGGGTGCAGCCTATATGAGGCCGCTCCAGATCACTTGATCTTGGTTTCCCGGAACTCGACGTGCTTCTTGGCGACCGGGTCGTACTTCTTCAACACCAGCTTATCGGTCTTGGTGCGAGAATTCTTCTTGGTCACATAGAACACGCCCGTGTCCGCGCTGGACAGAAGCTTGATCTTGATGGTTGCAGCCTTGGCCATGATCTAATCCCTGATGCCGCTCTGGCGCGCGAGCCGGTTATGGTCGCGGCAATACAAAATCGGACGCGCTGCCCTTGCGGCGGCTCGTGGTGGCGGAAATTCGTTCAAAACGGCCGGCATGTCAAGCCTTCGAGGCGCCCATGAACATGAGCCTGCCGGCCACCACGGCCACATAGACCCCGAGCATCCCCGCGATCACCAAGGCGAAGCCGTAGGGATCGTAGAGGTCCATGCCAAAGCCGACCAAAGGCGGACCGATGATGAGGCCGATGGAATAAAGCATCACGAACGCCGCGTTCGCCGCAGCAAGGTCGGCGCCGTGGAAGCGAGAGCCCAGATGGGCAAGGCCCACCGTATAGAGGCTGCCGACAATGCCGGTGACGAGGAAGATGGCGATCTTAAAGGGCACCCCATCCACCGGCATGTGTGGCAGGGTGAGCGCGCCAATGGTGCCGACGCTGGCGCAGAAAAGCAGGAGCAGGCGGCGATCGATTCGGTCGCTCACGATGCCCAGCGGAATCTGGAACGCCACATTGCCCAGCACCGCGATGGTCAGCAGCAAGGAGGCCTGTGCGTCGGACATGCCAAGCCGCACGCCATAGAGGGGCAGGAAGCTCATGACCGCCGTCTCGATGGCGCCGAAGATCAGCGCCGCCAGGGTCGCGATGGGTGAGCGGCGCACGAAGCCGAGCACGCCGTGATGGTCTCCATCGCCGATCACGGGCGTCATGCCGCGCGCAAGGAGGATAGGCACCACCCCCAGCGACAGCACACAGGCACCGGCAAGATAGGGTGCCCAGCCCTTCGTCCCGAGCAGGCCGAGAATCGCTGGGCCGATGGCCGCGCCGACGGAAAGGGCGGTGGCGTAGATGCCCATCACCAGCCCGCGCCGTCCTGGCGGAGCCACGGCATTGATCCAGAATTCGCTCACCGCAAACAGCACGCACAGGGATGCGCCGAGGGCGAACCGCAGCGGGAACCACAGGATGAAGGGGGACGCCAGCTTGAATGCCGGCAGGCTGAGCGCAGTGACGAGGATCGCCAGCGTCAACAGCCAGCGACAGCCCAGCTTGCGCACAAGTTGAGGAATGAAGGGAGCCGTCGCGATTGTCGCGATGCCGGCGACGGCCGTGTTGATCCCGATCCATGTCCCGGAGATGCCGCGCGATTCCAGTTCGAGCGCGAGAAGGGGAATAGACAGGCTTATGCCGACGCCCACCACCGACACGGCGGAAATGGCAGCGGCAATGGAAGCGGTGCGGTTCGCCTGGGTCGGCGGCCGCGCAGGGGCATGCATGAAAAGGGGCCTCGTCTAGTCCAGCAGTGCGCGCACGAACTTTCCGTGGTGCATGCTGTAGAACGGCACGGGCAGATGGCGGCCGAAGCCCGCATCCAGCCGCGCGCGCAATTCATCGAGAATGACGCGCGTGATGGTCGGCAGTTCCGCGGCTTCCGTCTCCTTGAAGGTGAGCCAGCGGGTCTCGATAAGCTCGGATTGCGGCCCAACCATGCCGTCCACCTGTCCGCCCACCGCGCTGACATCCGCCGCGAAGAAGCGGGTATCGAAGCGCTTCGGGCGCCGCGGGGGTGTGATGGCGCGAAGCACGAAGGTCAGTTCCTCGAGATTGGGGAACACTTCGTGCTCCGAAAACGCCTTCCATGCATCGGAAGGGGCCTCGGGCGCGCCAGCCTCCTTGGTTCCCACAAGGAGGCCCGTCTCTTCGTACATTTCGCGAACGGCCGCCACCGCCAGCGCGCGCGGACGGCTCACGCTCGCCCGCGACACGGATTGCCCCAGCCGCCGGTCGCTGTCGGCGTCCAGCATGCCGAACACCGGCATGGAGCGGTCGGTCGCTTCCACCCGTCCGCCAGGAAAGACGAACACATTCGGCATGAAGCGATGACCGGGATGACGCAGGCCCATCAGGACCTTCGGTTCGCGGCCGGACCGATCTAGGAGGATCAGCGCCGCAGCATCGGACGGGCGCACGTTTGGCCAGTCCTGTTTCCGTTCAGCGGCGGTAAGGCGTTGGGCGAGATCGGTCATTGTGCGTTCGGCCGTGCTGCCGGCGTGACCGGCTCGTGTTCGGGGCTGAGGGGATCGAAACCGTGCATGCGCAGCGCCCACTGAAGGGCGACGAGCGCGCCCTTTATGGGCGGCAGAAGCGCAAGGCTCAAGAGCAGTGTGAGGGGGAGGAAAATGACCAGGTGCAGCCACACGGCCGGGCGGAAGATCTCCTCCACCAGAACAAGCAGCGGCACCACAATGTGGCCGACCGCGAAGATGACCATGTAAGGCGGCGCGTCATCGGCGCGGTGGTGGTAATAGGCCTCGCCGCAGACTGAACAATGGTCCGCCACTTTCAGATAGCCGTTGAAAAGCCGTCCGGAGCCACAGCACGGGCAGCGTCCCATGGCGCCCCGCGCCATGGCATTGCCCCACGCGCGGGGAGCAGGCTCTTGCTCGCCATCCATCACCTGTCAGCTTCCCTTTCCGCTCGTCCGCCTTTTGGGTCCCCCTCGCGCCGTGCGCGAGCGAAGCGGACCCTTCCGGTCGGGCGCATCTCCATCCCCCGCGGGCGGGTGATTGGAGGGCGGTCCCATCTTCCGCTTCCCGAAGGGCGGGGGCCGCCGACGCGCGCCCTTTACATAGGAGCCTTCGGTCAGAAGCTCAAATCGCAAAGCGCCGGCCACAGGCGCGGCTTCCACCAGCTTGACGTCCACCCGGTCGCCGATCCGATGCATCTCGCCGGTGCGGTCGCCCACCAGGGCCTGGCGGGCCTCGTCGAAACGGTAATAGTCCATGCCGAGCGTCGAGGCGGGAATGAAGCCGTCGGCGCCGGTCTCGTCCAGCGCAACGAAGAGGCCGGCCTTGGTGGCCCCTGTGACGCGGCCTCGGAACGTGGCGCCGATCTGGTCCGCAAGATGGTGGGCGATGAGCCGGTCCACCGTCTCCCGCTCGGCGGCCATGGCGCGGCGTTCGGTGGCGGAAATGGTGGTGGCGATCTCCGCAAGGTGGTCGGGCGTCGTGCTCTCCGGAAGCCCATCGCGTCCGGCATCGTGGGCCCGCACCAAAGCACGGTGAACGATGAGATCGGCATAGCGGCGGATGGGAGAGGTGAAATGGGCGTAGCGGCGCAGGTTGAGGCCGAAATGCCCGTAATTCTCCGAGGCATATTCAGCTTGCGACTGGCTGCGCAGAATCACCTGGTTCACCAGCGGGGCCACATCCGTGCCCGTCACCTGCGCGAGGATGCGATTGAAGGTGGACGGCCGCACCTGGTCCGCCTTCGGCAGCTTGATGTCGAGTGTGGCGAGGAAGTCGCGCAGGTTTGCGATCTTTTCCAGGGTCGGGCCGTCATGCACCCGGTAGATCAGGGGCGTGCGCTTGGCTTCCAGCGTCTCGGCGGCGGCGACGTTGGCGAGGATCATGAATTCCTCGATCAGCCGGTGGGCGTCGAGGCGCTCGGGCACGATCACCTTGTCCACGGTGCCGTCCGGCTTCAGCAGGATTTTGCGCTCCGGCAGGTCCAGTTCCAACGGCTGGCGGGCATCGCGCGCCTTCTTCACGCAGGCATAGGCCGCGTAAAGGGGCCTCAGAACGCGCTCCAGCAGCGGGCCGGTGGTGTCGTCCGGCACCCCGTCCATGGCCGCCTGGGCCTGCGCATAAGCCAGCTTTGCGGCCGAGCGCATGAGGATGCGGTGGAATGTATGGTTCTTTTTGCGCCCGTCCGATGCGATGACCATGCGCACGGCGAGGGCTGGGCGATCCTCCAGAGGGCGCAGGGAGCACAAATCGTTGGAGATGCGCTCCGGCAGCATGGGCACGACGCGGTCGGGGAAATAGACCGAATTGCCCCGCACCAGCGCCTCGCGATCCAGCGCAGTATCTGGCCGCACATAGGCGGCCACGTCGGCGATCGCGACGGTGACGATGAAGCCGCCTTCATTGTCCGGATCAGGGTCCGGCTCGGCGTGGACCGCGTCGTCATGGTCCTTCGCGTCGGCCGGGTCGATGGTGAGGAGGGGGAGGCTCCGCCAATCCTCCCGTCCGGCGAGACTGGCTGGCTTGGCCGCTTCCGCTTCCGCCATCACGGAGGTCGGGAACACGTGGGGAATGCCATGGGCGTGGATCGCCACCAGCGACACGGCCTTCTCGGAGGCCAACGATCCCAGGCACTCCTTCACCCGCGCGGTGGGCAGGCCGAAAACCCGCTGGCGCATCACCTCGACGGTGACGAGGTCGCCGTCCTTGGCGTCATTCTCCGCGCCTGGTGGCACCTGAAGCTCGCGACCAAGATTTTTCTTATCGACAGGAATGATCCGCCCGCCGCCCTGCGGTGCTGCGCGGAAGATGCCCAGCGTCTGCTTGCGCGCCTTTTCCTGCACCTTGATGACGCGGCCCGCATACAGCCCTTCGTCCGACTGGTGGGCGGAAATGCGCAGCAGCACGCGGTCCTGGAGGCCGGGGGCGGGGCCGCGCGCGCGGCGGGGCACCTCCACCAGGATGCGGGGCGGCTCACCGTGCTCCTCGTCCCATTCCACCGGCACGGCCACCAGTTCGCCGTCCCCATCGCGGGAGGTGATGTCCGCCAGTACCACACCGGGAAGCGCCCCGGGCACATGCATGCGCCGGCGGCGCCGGTCCAGCGCGCCTTCCGTCTCCAGGTCCAGCAGCATGTCCTTCAGCGCCACCTTCTGGTCGGCATCGAGGCCGAAGGCGCGGGCGATCTCCCGCTTGCCCACTTCGCCCGCCTGGGAGGCGATGAAGGACAGCACTTCCGCCTTGGTGGGCATGGTGCCCTTCTCACGGTTGGCGAACAGGGTGTCCGCCGCCTCCTGCGCCGCGTTCGCCGCCCGGGAGGCGCGGCGTGCCGCGCGGTTCTTCCCGCGCACGGGCGCACCCGCCTTCGAGCTGGTCTTGCGCGCCTTGGGCGCGCGGCCGGGGGGTGTCGAGCGTTTGGCCAAGCTTAACCTTCCATTAATTTCTGCACGCTAGCCGACCCGAGCCACCGCGGCCAGCCCGCCTTTCATGCGCATGCGCTGGGCGCCGGGCTGGCGTGGCTCATATGCCGCACGCTGCCTTGAAGTGGCCTGCCGCTGGGGCCAAAGTGCCTGCGCTTCGTTGCTGGAGGCATTGCCCGGCAGCCTCTTCCCGTTTCCGGGTCTTCGCCCGCCTGTTTTCCGCGAGTTGCCCCCATGGATGCCTCTGTCCGCCCCGAGGAAGCCCCGCCTGTGCTGGGCCACGCGGAGATTCGCAGCATCATCTTCGGCATCATGCTGGCCATGCTGCTGGCCGCCTTGGACCAGACCATCGTCGCCACCGCGCTCCCCACCATCGGCGCGGATCTCAACGATTTTACCAATCTGTCCTGGGTGGTGACCGCCTATCTGCTGGCGTCCACCGCGGTGACGCCCCTCTACGGCAAGCTCAGCGACATTCATGGGCGTGGCGTCATGATGACCGGCGCCATCATCATGTTCACGCTGGGCTCCATCGCCTGCGCGCTCGCGCCCAGCATGCTCGTGCTGATCCTGGCGCGTGGCCTCCAGGGATTGGGGGGAGGTGGGCTCATTTCCCTGGCGCAGACCATCATCGCGGACATCATCCCGCCGCGCGAGCGCGGTCGCTATCAGGCGCAGATCGCGAGCGTGTTCGCCGCGAGCTCCATCGCCGGACCCGTGCTCGGCGGAGTGATGGCTCAGCATCTCGACTGGTCCATGATCTTCTGGATCAACCTGCCGCTCGGGCTCGGTGCCTTCCTGATGATCCGCAAGATCATGGGGCGCCTGCCCCGGCACGAGCGCCCCCACAAGCTGGACTTGCCCGGCGCGCTCCTGCTCATCGTTTCAGCCGTCTGCCTCATGCTGGCGCTCTCTTGGGGCGGCGTCTCCTATCCCTGGGCCAGCATTGAGGTGATCGGCCTCCTGGTGATTGCCGGCATAGGAAGTGTGGTCTTCGTCTGGCGCATGCGCACCACCAGCGAGCCGTTCCTTCCCCTCGACATGATGTCGAACCAAGTGGTGGCAACAGGGATCGCGGCCGCCTTCTTCATGTACGGGCTGATGATCGCCCTTACCATTGTCACGCCTCTCTATTTCGAGTCCTCCTGGCATCTGTCCTCCAGCGCGGCGGGCCTTGCTCTCATTCCCCAGATGGCGGGCACGGTGGCGGGCGCCATCTCGTCGGGCCGTGCCATGGCCCGGCTGAAGAACTACAAGCTGCCCGCCCTGGTTGGCTCGGTGGCGAGCACCATCTGCCTTGCCGTCATGGCCACCTTGCCGGCAGGAGGGTCACAAGGGCTTCAGATCGGCCTGCTCACCATTGCGTCCATTGGCATGGGTACGGTGTTCCCCCTGTCCACGGTGGCGATCCAAAATGCCGTTCCTCCCCATCAGCTTGGTACAGTGACGGGCGCCGCGAACTTCTTCCGCGCCTTGGGCGGCGCTCTGTTCGTGTCGGTCCTGGGGGCCGTGCTGCTCGGCACAATTGGCAGCGGCGAGGCAGGCGATATGAGCGCCCTGACCGCAAATGCGGCACCGGCGCTCCTTCTCTACGCCTTCCACCTGGTGTTCGGTACGGCGGCCGCTGTTTCGCTGCTGGGGACCCTCTGTGTCTTTGCCATGCGCCAGCTGCCGCTGCGGGCGAGTGTGCAGCACAATGCGGAGCTCTCCCTCGTCGAATAGCTGTGCGGCTGGCCGCTCGAGGATCGATGCGACGCCCCTGTCGCTCAGGTCGGCTTTGAGGTATTTTTTTGCCTCTCTCTCACCCACTGCCACGGGAGAAGGCGACATGGTCCGCGCAATCATCTGGCTGACGGCATGTATTATCGGGGCGCCGGGAATAGCTGCGGCGCAAACAAAGCAGGACACCAAGCCAGCGAGCTGGACCTGCAGTGCATCTGGACTGCAGGCGAGCGAATACAAAGGCGGGGATGCCGCTTATATCCATCTCGTGGGCTATAGCAGTGGCAATTACTATCCGGTGGAGAAGAAGGGGAATGTGGTAACCGGTGTGACGTCCAACGGTACCAAGTTCACCTGCCGGTCGTCCTGACCGCCCCGGCGCAGAAATGGCTTCGCCGGCGGTGGCCCAAGGGGCATCCACCGACGGCGAACCATGGAGACCTCATCTTCACCCCGCCTTGGCGGCCTTGCGTGCAGCACCCGCCTTTGTGGCGGTCGCCTTGGAAGCACTTGCCTTTGCCGCCGCCTTCTTGGCGGGTGCCTTCTTTGCGGCAGGCTTCTTGGCGGGCGCATCGCCGTCTTCAGGATCGGCGGCCTTGGCCTTGCGCGCGCCTCGGGCCGGCTTGGCCGGTGAAGCGGCCGCCTTGGCGTTGATGATCTCGACGGCTTGCTCCAGGGCGAGCGTTTCCGGGTCCACGGACTTGGGCAAGGTGGCATTCACCTTGCCGTGGTTCACGTAAGGTCCGAAGCGCCCGGCCCGCACGGTGATCGGCCCGCCAAGAGTGGGATGATCGCCCAGCAAGCGCCCGGCCGCGGCAGCGCCCCCGCGCCCGCCTCGTCCCTTGGACTGCTTGTCGGCGATGAGTGCCACGGCCCGATTGAGGCCGATGGCGAGGATATCGTCGTCCGCCTCCAGATTTGCGTAGGTCCGCCCGTGCTGGACATAGGGCCCATAGCGGCCGATGCCAGCCAGGATCGGCTCCTGGTCGTCCGGATGGCGGCCGATCTCGCGTGGCAAAGCCAGTAGTTTCAAGGCCGTGTCGAGGTCGATGGTGGCGGGGGTCACGCCCTTTGGCAGGCTGGAGCGCTTGGGCTTTTCTCCCTCCGCCCCCTCTCCCAGCTGGAGATAGGCGCCAAAGCGCCCGTCCTTGACAGTGACTTCAAGACCGGTTTCCGGATCGGCACCAAGCTTGCGGACGCCATCGCCTTCCGGCGCTGCCTCTCCGCCCGACAAGGGACGGGTATAGCGGCACTCGGGATAGTTGGAGCAGCCGATGAACGCGCCGAACTTGCCCATCTTCAGGGACAGCCGACCGGTGCCGCAGGTGGGGCAGGCACGTGGGTTGCTTCCGTCGGTGGCGGGCGGGAAGATGTGCGCGGTGAGCATCTCATCCAGGGCATCGAGCACCTGGGAGACGCGCAAATCCTTGGTGGCGTCCACCGCCAGGGCAAAGTCCGCCCAGAACTCACGCAGGACCTGCTTCCAGTCGATCTCGTCGGCCGAGATCTTGTCGAGCTTTTCTTCCAGGTCCGCCGTGAAATCATATTCCACATAGCGGGTGAAGAAGCTCTGGAGGAAGGCCGTCACCAGCCGCCCCTTGTCTTCGGGAACGAGACGCTTCTTCTCAAGCTTCACATATTCGCGGTCGCGCAGCACTGCGAGCACCGCCGCATAGGTGGACGGGCGGCCAATGCCCAGTTCTTCCATGCGCTTGACCAGCGAGGCTTCCGAATAGCGCGGGGGCGGCTCGGTGAAGTGCTGGGTGGTCTGGATGCCGCGCTTGTCCAGGGCCTCGCCGGCCGCCATGGCGGGCAGGCGACGGCTCTCCTCGTCGTCGTCCTCGTCATCCTTGCCCTCCCGGTAGAGGGTCAGGAAGCCGTCGAACTTCACCACGGTGCCGGTGGCGGTCAAGTCCAGGGCGCGGGCGCCGGCTTGGGCGATGATGTCGGCGGTGGTGCGCTCCAACTCGGCCGATTCCATCTGGCTCGCCACGGTGCGGGTCCAGATGAGGTCGTAAAGGCGCGCCTGGTCATCATCCAGGTGCCGCGCCACGGATTTCGGCGTACGGGAAGGATCCGTGGGGCGAATGGCCTCGTGGGCCTCCTGGGCGTTCTTCGCCTTGGTGGTGTATTTGCGAGGAACCGCAGGCAGATAGCGCCCGCCGAACTGGTCGGAGATGGCGCTGCGCGTGGCGGCGACCGCCTCGGGCGCCATGTCCACGCCGTCGGTTCGCATATAGGTGATGAGGCCGACTGTCTCGCCGCCCACGTCCACGCCTTCATAGAGGCGCTGGGCGATCTGCATGGTGCGGGCCGGCGCAAGGCCCAGCTTGCGGCTGGCCTCCTGCTGCAAGGTGGAGGTGGTGAAGGGCGGCTGGGGATGCCGCTTGAGGGGCTTGGCTTCCACCGAGCGAACGGTGAAGGCCGCGCGCTCCAGATCTGCGCGGAATGCGGCCGCTTCCTCGGCTGTTCCCACCGAAAGACGGGTGATCTTCTTGCCGTCGGCGCCGGACAGGCGCGCCTCGAAGGCATCGCCCCGGGGCGTCGCGAGTTGGGCGACGATAGACCAGTATTCCCGGGCGACGAAGGTCTCGATCTCCCGCTCGCGGTCGCAGACGAGGCGCAGCGCCACCGATTGCACGCGGCCGGCCGAGCGGGCGCCGGGCAGCTTGCGCCAGAGCACGGGCGAGAGGGTGAAGCCCACCAGATAGTCGAGGGCGCGGCGGGCCAGATAGGCATCCACCAGCGCCACGTCCACGGCGCGGGGCGCCTTCATGGCGTCGAGCACAGCCTGCTTGGTGATGGCGTTGAACACCACCCGCTCGACCTTCTGGCCCTTCAGCGCCTTCTTTTCCTTCAGAATTTCAAGCACATGCCAGGAAATGGCCTCGCCTTCACGATCCGGGTCGGTGGCGAGGATCAGCCCGTCGGCCTCCTTGACCGCCTTGGCGATCTCATTGAGCCGCTTCTGCGCCTTGGGATCGACCTCCCAGAGCATGCGGAAATCCGCATCGGGGTCCACCGATCCGTCCTTGGAAGGGAGATCGCGCACGTGGCCGTACGAGGCGATCACCTCGTAATCCGGACCGAGATATTTGTTGATCGTCTTCGCTTTAGCGGGCGATTCGACGATGACGACCTGCATGACCGACGCTGTCTCTTGAAAGGCTACCGCAGCCCCTGGCGGCGGCGGCAACATGGGGGGCGATGGGGAATGTGTCAAATCCCCCCGAGCCGGAGGACTCCCGGGCAAGGGAATTGCCATCTACAACCAGAGGTAGCTAGTAAAAAGATCGGCTATCTCCAGTATGGTGCTGCAGGGACGGGAGCACTGGCATGTCGGGCGGATCCCCCGGGAACGAACCGGGCGACGCGGTAGATTTCGCGGCTTATGTCGCCTCGCTTGCGGCGGAGCTGTCCAGGGTCGCGCGCGGCCATCGGCTGACAACCCTCGGATATCTCTTGGAAATGGTGCTTTTAGAAGCGCGAGGTGTGCTGCGCAAGGCCGAGCCCGGGCGGGACTGACGGCGCCGATCACAGCAGGGACACCAGCCCTCCGGCATGGCGTTCCAGGCGGCCAGCCAATTCCAGTTCCAGCAGCACCACCTGGACCTGGGCTGCGCTGGCGGTGGAGTGGCGGACCAGGTCGTCGATAGGCGTGGGCACGGGCCCGAGCAATTCCAAAATGCGGGCGCGCAGCGTATCCGGCGGCGGCTCGAGGCCGGGGGGATCGGCTGGGGCCTCCACTTCCGGCGGCGCGAGATGCTCCAGTTGCGGCGCGAGAACCTCAAGGAAATCAGCGGCTTCCGTCACCAGCGTGGCGCCGGACTTCAACAGCTTGTTGGAGCCGCCGGCGCGCGGATCGAGCGGCGAGCCGGGCACGGCGAACACCTCCCGGCCTTGCTCGGCGGCAAGCCGGGCGGTGATGAGGGAGCCGGAGCGCTCCGCCGCTTCCACCACGATCACGCCCAGCGCCATGCCGGAGACGAGGCGGTTGCGGCGGGGGAAGTCGCGGGCGCGGGGCTCCCAGCCAAGCGGCATCTCGGAGACGAGGGCGCCCTGGGCGAGGATGTCCTCCATAAGTCCAATGTTTTCAGCCGGATAGGGCTTTGCGAGGCCACCCGCGAAGACCCCCACCGTGCCGGTGGCGAGGCTTGCCGCATGGGCGGCGGCGTCGATGCCACGGGCCAGCCCCGAGACAATGGAAAAGCCGTTTTCGCCCAGGTCCTTGGCTAGGCGGGCGGCCATGGTGCGGCCGGCGGCGGAGGCGTTTCGGGCGCCGACAATGGCGACCATGGGCGCTGTCAGCGCGCGATCCTGCCCGCGCACGGCCAGGACCGGCGGAGAATCGTCGAGCAGTTTCAGATGCTTGGGGTAAGCGGGATCGGCCAGGGTCACGATCCGCCCGCCCATGCGGGCCAGCGCCGCGATCTCGTCCTCGGTCTCGGCGATGGTGGGGATGCGCGGCGGGATCAGGCGGCCACCCCGCAAAGCCAGTGCTGGCAAGGCTTCGAGGGCCGGGGCCGCGCCGCCGAACTGGTTGATGAGGGCGCGGAAGGTGCGGGGGCCCACATGCTCGGTGCGGATCAGCCGCAGCCAGTCGCGGCGCTGGGCGGGGGAAAGCCGGGCGCCGCTCTTGCTCATCCCTCTGACTTTCCAGGGCTTTTGGATTTAGCGCCGATCCGCCCCTCGGTCCCCGCGAGAAGCCGGGCGATGTTGGCGTGGTGCTTCAGCCAGAGCAGAAACGCAAGTCCTGCCAGGAAGATAGCGGTGGTCGGAGCGCCCAGCAGATAGGCGCTGACAGGGGTCGCCACGGAAGCGATCAGCGCCGCCAGGGACGAGTAGCGGCTGAGATAGGCCACCAAGAGCCAGACCAGGGCAAAGGCGAGGGCGGACGGCCAGTACAAGGCCAGGGTTACACCCAGGAAAGTCGCTACCCCCTTACCGCCCCTGAAGCCCAGCCAAACCGGCCAGAGATGACCCAGAAAGGCAAAAAAGCCTGCAACCAGAGCCGCTTGCGGCCCGAACAGGGCGCGCGCCAGAAGCACCGCCACGGTGCCCTTCAGGGCATCGCCCAGGAGGGTCGCGGCGGCCAGGTCCTTGCGTCCGGTGCGCAGCACATTGGTGGCGCCGATATTGCCCGAGCCGATGGTTCGGATGTCCGTGGTGCCGGCGAGGCGGGTCACCAGGATGCCGAAGGGGATGGACCCCAAAAGGTATCCCAATGCAGCGCTAGCCAAGGTGAGGGGGAGCGAAAGGCTCCAGATCAAGGTCGACATGGGGTCCGAGGAAGCCGGAGGAACATCAATTCTAGGCTTAGACTAAGGGGCGCTCGGGGCGCATCGCAATCCGACGCAGAGATCGTTCTCTAAATCGTATGAATCGTCCGTAATGGAGATCGCGGCGCCCCGACCGCGCTGCCGGGGCGCGCCGGGCCCGGCTCACACGAACTCGTAGACCGTCCGCCCGGCCACCACGGTGCGCAGCACCCGGCCGGAGAGGCGGGCCTCGTCGAAGGGGGTGTTGCGCGAGCGCGACTTCAGCTGCCGGGGGTCGAGCACATAAGGCAGGTCCGGATCGAACACGATCACATCCGCCGGGGCACCCGGACGCAGGGTGCCGGCATTCAGCCCGAGCAGGTCGGCCGGCTTGGTGGAGAGGGCATAAAGCAGGTTCACCAGATCCACCTGCTCGGCATGCACCAGGCGCAGGGCGGCGGAGAGCAGGGTCTCCAGCCCGATGGCACCGGGCTCGGCTTCCGCGAAGGGCAGGCGCTTGACCTCCACGTCCTGCGGCGTGTGGTCGGAGACCACCACGTCGATGAGGCCGGAGGCGAGCGCCCGGATCAGGGCCTGGCGGTCGTCCTCGGCGCGCAGCGGCGGGCGCAGCTTGAAGAAGGTGCGGTACTGGCCGATGTCCAGCTCGTTGAAGGACAGGTGGTTGATGCTCACCGAGGCGGTCACCGGCAGGCCGGCTTCCTTGGCGCGGGCGAGCACCTCCAGCGATTCCATGCAGGTCAGCGAGGCGGCGTGGTAGCGGCCCTGCGTCATGGCCACCAGGCGCAGGTCGCGCTCCAGCACGATGGTCTCGGCGGCGCGGGGAATGCCGGGCAGGCCAAGGCGGGAGGCGAAGGCGCCTTCGTTCATGGCGCCGCCGGACATGGTGGCATCCTCGGTGTGATGCACCACCAGGGCGTCAAAGTCGCGGCCATAGGCCAGCGACCGGCGCAGCACCTGGGCGCTCTTCACCGAGCGGTCGCCGTCCGTGAAGGCGACGGCGCCGGCGGCCTGGAGCAGGCCGATCTCGGTCATCTCCTCGCCCTTGAGGCCCTTGGTGAGGGCGGCCATGGGATGGACGCGCACCACCGCCGTGTCGCGGGCGCGGCGCAGGATGAAGTCGACGATGGCAGGGTCATCCACCACCGGGTCGGTGTCCGGCTGGCAGACGATGGTGGTCACGCCGCCGGCGGCGGCGGCATGGCTGGCGGAGGCCAGCGTCTCGCGATGCTCGGCGCCCGGCTCGCCCACGAAGGCGCGCATGTCCACGAGGCCGGGGGCGACCACGGCCCCGGCGCAGTCCACCACTTCCGCCCCTTCCGGCACGCCGGCGGCGGCCAGGCCGAAGCCGGCATCGCGGATGATGCCGTCGGAGAGCAGTACGTCGCCGCGATAATCGGCGCCGCGGGAGGGATCGATGATGCGGGCATTGGCGAGCACCAGGGGATGGGGCTCGGACCAGAGGGGGCGACCATTCTCACGCATTGGGAAGCTTCCGCGCCAGCATGTCCAGCACCGCCATGCGCACGGCGACGCCCATCTCCACCTGTTCGCGGATCAGCGACTGGGCGCCGTCCGCGACCGCCGAATCGATCTCCACGCCCCGGTTCATGGGGCCGGGATGCATTACCAGCGCATCGGGCTTGGCCCGCCGCAGCTTCTGCTCGTCGAGGCCGAAATAGTGGAAATATTCCTTCACCGAGGGGATGAAGGACCCCGCCATGCGCTCGCGCTGGAGGCGCAGCATCATGACGATGTCCGCCCCCTCCAGCCCGCTCTCCATGGTCTTGTGCACCTCCACGCCGAACTGCTCGATGCCGCTCGGCAGCAAGGTGGAGGGGGCGACCACGCGCACCTGGGCCCCCAGCGTGTGGAGCAGATGGATGTTGGAGCGGGCCACCCGCGAATGCATCACGTCGCCACAAATGGCGACGGTGAGCCCCTGGATGGTGCCCTTGTTGCGGCGGATGGTGAGCGCGTCGAGCAGCGCCTGGGTGGGATGCTCGTGGGCCCCGTCGCCGGCATTGATGACGCAGCAATCCACCTTGCGGGCGAGCAGGGCGACCGCGCCGGACGCGTGGTGGCGCACCACCAAAAGGTCGGGATGCATGGCGTTCAGCGTCACCGCCGTATCGATGAGGCTCTCGCCCTTCTTCACCGAGGAATTGCCCACCGACATGTTCATCACGTCCGCGCCGAGCCGCTTTCCGGCGATCTCGAACGAGGACTGGGTGCGGGTGGAGGCCTCGAAGAAGAGGTTGATCTGCGTCCGCCCGCGCAGGGTGGTCCGCTTCTTTTCCACTTGCCGGTTGAGGGTGACGAACTCCTCGGCAAGATCGAGCAGGCCGACGATCTCGGCGGCCGACAGCCCCTCGATACCGATGAGGTGCCGAGAGGAGAGGGTATAGGGCGAGGCTGATGACATGGCAGGCCGGAGCCATACCGGACCCCACGCCCCCCCGCAAGCGCGGAAGGGGCAAGGCGCGTGCGGGCCTCGCGTTTGATGGGGAGAGCCCCAGCGGGGCGGGGGAGGGAAGGGGCCGAGAGTGAGGCGCCCCGGCTGGCGGGCGAGATCGAGAAGATCGTGCCTTATGCGGCTTGAGCGCGGGTGGGTGGGGATGATGCCCGCCTGAGGCAGAGCGGGCCGGTGCGGGCATGATAAGGTGCGCCCGCTTTTCGGCTCGGCGCCCTGCCGGCCCCCTCGGTTTCGCGTACCCGGAGTTCCCCCGCCATGCTGCTCGCCCGCGACCTCGCCCTCGACATCCGCGCCGGCCGGCTTTCCCCGGCCGACGTGCTCGCCCAAGGCGTTGCCGCCATCGCCGCCCACGAACCCCAGGTG
This sequence comes from Aquabacter sp. L1I39, assembly GCF_017742835.1. Taxonomy (GTDB): domain Bacteria; phylum Pseudomonadota; class Alphaproteobacteria; order Rhizobiales; family Xanthobacteraceae; genus L1I39. The sequence goes on along the minus strand of NZ_CP072392.1, from coordinate 5,133,546 downwards.
CGTGCCTTTGAAAGCCTCGACCTGGAGGCGGCGGCAAAAGCCGCGCAAGAGCCGGGCCTGGCGCAGCGTCCGCTGGCGGGTCTTGCGGTGGCGGTGAAGGACATTCTCGACACCCGCGATCTGCCCACCACCTACGGGTCTGCGATCTATGCCGGTCACCGCCCGGTGCAGGACGCCCCCGTTGTGCGGCAGGTGAAGCGGGCCGGCGGCCTCGTGCCGGGCAAGGCGGTGACCACGGAATTCGCCTTCCTGAAGCCCTCGGTGACGCGCAATCCGCGCAATCTCTCCCACTCGCCCGGCGGCTCGTCCTCGGGCTCGGCGGCGGCGGTGGCGGCGGGCATGGTGCCGCTGGCGCTGGGCACCCAGACCGGCGGGTCGGTCATCCGCCCGGCGGCCTTTTGCGGGGTGACCGGCTACAAGCCCACCTTCCGCACCTTGCCCACCTTGGGCATGAAGACCTTCTCCTGGCATCTGGACACGATCGGCGTGTTCGGCGCCCGCGTGGCGGATGTCGCCTTCGCGGTGGGGGCCATGACCGGGCGGGACCTTGATATTGGGGAGGACGTGGCGCAGGCGCCGCGCATCGCCCTGGTGCGCACCGCCCGCGCCGAGAATGCCGATGCCGATGCCCATGCAGCGTTGGAGGCGGCGGCGAAGGCCGCTATCGCGGCGGGCGCGCAGGTGGCCGCCATCGACCTGCCCGACGAGATCGAGGCCGCCGACCCCATGTGCGCCACGATCCAGGATTTCGAGGCGGCCATCGCGCTCGCCGACGACTATGACTTCCATCGTGACGGCATGTCCGAGCAGCTTGCCGCCCATCTCGACCGGGCTGCGACGATCCCCGCCGATGCTTATGACACGGCCCGCCGTACGGCCAAGCGGGCGCGCCATGCGCTGGGCGATCTGTTCGCGCATTTCGACGCGCTGCTCACCTTCTCCGCCCCCGGCGCGGCGCTGGAAGGGTTTGCTTCCACAGGCTCGCCGATGTTCAACCGGCTGTGGACCCTCATGGGCACGCCCTGCATCAATGTCACCGGCCTGGAGAACGCCGCCGGGCTCCCGGTGGGGGTGCAGGTGGTGGGCCGGTTCGGCCGCGACCGCAACGCGCTGCTGGTGGCCGCCTTCCTGGAACGGGCCATCCGCGAGCGGTGAGGGGGCTGCCCCCGCCTGCCGGGCCGTCTGAATTTTTTTCCGGCAGGTAACGTGCGGCGCGTCATGGGATGCGCCGCTGAAATCTTTCGACTTTCGTCGCAGCCGTGCCGCGTTGCAGGGTGCCCTTGCGGCGTTGCAGTACGTTTATTGCCTTTTAACCCTTGGTTTCTTTGCTAAAGTTGCGCTGAAGATCGACCTGAAAAGGGCGTTGAGAGGTGAACCACGGCAGGAAGTTCGACTTGCTCTCCCTATGTGCCGCCTTGGCCTTCATCGGCGCGGTGCTTCTGGGCATGATCTGAGCTCGGCCCCACACTCAAGCCGCCTTCCATAAACACAAAAACCCCGAAGGAAGGTCGATCGGGCGGCGCTGGGACTTCCCAGCGCCGCTTTTTTTTGTCCCGCCTGTCGGCCCCGCGCCCCTGCGCGCGTCCTTGGGGCGCGGGTGAAGCATCAGGAGATGGCAGCCATGGCTTATGTGGATGGGTTCGTGCTGGCGGTGCCGAAGAACAGGATCGAGGACTATCGCCCCCTGGCGGAGCTGGGCGCGCGCCTCTGGAAGGAGCATGGGGCGCTGGCCGTGGTGGAGTGCATCGGCGACGATGTCCCTTACGGCGAGTTGACCTCCTTCCCCCGCGCCGTGCACGCCACCGAGGACGAGGTCGTCATCTTTTCCTGGATCGTGCACGCCTCGCGGGAGGCGCGTGATGCCACCAATGCCAAGGTGTTCGCGGACGAACGCATGCCCAAGGACATGGCGGCTATGCCCTTCGACGGCAAGCGGATGATCTTCGGCGGCTTCAAGACCCTGGTCGGACTGTGACAGCGCCGTGAAAAAAGCCGGCCGGACGGGGCATTTGTCCAGTCCGGCCAACAAATTTCTCGGCGAGAGGTAATTTTGTAACCTATTGTAGAATAAGAACTATTGAAGGACTGGCATCGTCTGCGCCCGCCGTCATCACCGAACCGTCACACGTCTGTTGCGCGGCATCCTTAATGGAAAACTCCGGAACGAACCGGAGCACGGCTTATGCTCGTGATGGAAGGCCTCACCTGCCGCTTCGGCGACAAGGTGGCGGTGTCGGACGTGAATCTCCAGATCGGCGGCGGCGCCTTCGTGGGCGTGATCGGGCGGTCGGGCGCGGGCAAGTCCACCTTGCTGCGCATGGTGAACCGGCTCCAGGATCCCACCGGTGGCCGCATCCTGTATGACGGGCGCGACGTGACGGGCCTCAAGGGCCAGGCGCTGCGCCAATGGCGCGCCCAGGCGGCCATGGTGTTCCAGCAATTCAACTTGGTGGGCCGTCTCGACGTGCTCACCAACGTGCTCATGGGGCGCCTCTCCACCATGCCGGCTTGGCGCGCGCTCTCCAAGAGCTGGAGCGCTGACGACAAGGCCATGGCGCTCTCCGCCCTCGACCAGTTCGACATGGCCTCCTTCGCCGGCCAGCGGGCCGACAGCCTGTCCGGCGGCCAGCAGCAGCGCGTCGCCATCGCCCGCGCTCTGGTGCAGGAGCCGGGCCTGATCCTCGCCGACGAGCCCATCGCCTCTCTGGATCCGCGCAACACCAAGGTGGTGATGGACGCGCTCCTGCGCATCAACAAGCATTTCGGCATCACCGTGCTGTGCAACCTGCACTCGCTCGACCTCGCCCGCACCTATTGCGACCGGCTGGTGGGCATGGCGGGCGGCCGGGTGGTGTTCGACGGCGCGCCCGCCGCCCTCACCGAGGACGTGGCGCGCGATCTCTATGGGCTGGAGGCGGGGGAGGTGATGGACGTCGCCCCCCGGCCCGAGCCCGTGGGCGCTCCGGCCGAGGCCGCCGTCGCGGTCTGACCGCAGGTTCTGCAAACGAGCTTTGTCCTTCCGGGCGGCCCGCCGCCCGGCCGGTCGGCGCATGCGCGCCGCCCATCGCCTTGCCGCGTTTCCGCGTTTTCCGTTTCCCCATGGTCGAGGAAAGACACATGCTGACCCGCCGTACCCTCATCGCCGCTGGCGCTGCGCTGGCCATGTCCGCGGGCGCCGCGCTCGCCCAGGACTGGAAGGCCCAGTATCCCGAGCTGGTGTTCGCCATCATCCCCGCCGAGAATGCCTCGGGCGTGACCGAGCGCTACGCGCCGCTCATGAGCTACCTGACCAAGGAAATCGGCACCAAGGTCACGCTGCGCATCGCCAATGACTATGCGGCGGTGATCGAGGGCCAGCGCGCCGGCAACATCCACATCGCCTCCTACGGCCCGTCCTCCTTCGCCCGCGCGCTGATGACCGGCGCCAAGATCGAGGCCTTCGCCATCGAGGTGAATGCGGACGGCACCAAGGGCTACCATTCGGTGCTCTATGTGAAGGCCGACAGCCCCTACAAGTCCATCGAGGACCTGAAGGGCAAGAATCTCTGCCTGGTGGATCCCAACTCCACCTCCGGCAACAATGTCCCGCGCTTCGCCATGAACAAGATGGGCATCCAGCCCGACCAGTTCTTCGGCAAGGTGGTCTATGCCGGCTCCCACGAGAACGCCGTCATCGGCGTGCAGCAGGGCACCTGCGACGCCGCCTTCAACTGGTGGAATGACGAGCAGGAATCCAACCTCATGCGCATGGAGCGCAAGGGGATGGCCAAGTATTCGGACTATCGCATCATCTTCAAGTCCGACCAGATCGTGAATTCGCCGCTGGCCTATCTGGACAGCCTGCCGGCGGACCTCAAGGCCAAGATCCGCGATGCCTTCTTCTCCATCGAGAAGAACGACAAGGCCGCCTTCGACAAGATCTATGAAGGCAAGCAGCAGGTGTGGCAGCCGGTGGACAATTCCTCCTACCAGGCCATCATCGAGCTGAACAAGTTCGTGGACGACCTGCGCAAGAAGAAGGCGTCCTGAGGATTTGAGGGCGCGGCCGGAGACGGCCGCGCCTTTTTCTTTCTTGGTCCCTTTCTTTCGCCCTTTGCCCCTGCCACCGGATCCGCGCGCCTTGGCCCATACCGTCGTCCGCCTCCCCGCAGAGCAGATCGCGCCGCTCGCGCGCCTCTATGACGAGGCGGTGGCCGCGCGCCGTCGCCATTCGCTCATCGCCGCCGGCGTGGTGGCCGTGTGCATTGCCCTGTCTTGCTGGTGGGGCGAGGTGAAGCCCTCGGTCTTCGCCGCCAATGCCTTCCGGCTGGGCGACTATTTCTGGAACATCCTGCCCACCTTGCGGCTCGACCAGCTCGGCACGGATCTCGCCGAATGGTACTGGAACCTGGATGGCTGGCTGAAGCTGCTGGCCGATACCATCCTGATCGCCTATCTCGGCACGGTGTTCGGCGTCATCGGCGCGCTCGCCCTGTGTTTCCTCGCCTCCGCCAATCTCACCCGCAACACCACCATCCGCTTTGCCGCCCGCCGCCTGCTGGAATTCTGCCGCACGGTGCCGGAGATCGTGTTCGCGCTTCTGTTCGTGGTGGCCTTCGGCCTCGGTCCCATGCCGGGCGTCATGGCGCTCGCCATCCACACCATGGGCGCGCTGGGCAAATTGTTCGCCGAGGTGGTGGAGAATATCGACATGAAGCCGGTGGAGGGCGCCACGGCCGCCGGCGCCTCCTGGGTTCAGGCGGTGCGGCTGGCCGTGATGCCGCAGGTGCTCTCCAACTTCGCCTCCTACGGCCTGCTGCGCTTCGAGATCAATGTGCGCGAGGCGGCCATCATGGGCTTCGTGGGGGCGGGCGGCATCGGCCAGGACCTGGTCGAGGCCATCCGCAAATTCTACTATTCCGACGTCTCCGCCATCCTCCTGCTCATCATCGCCACGGTCACCATCATCGACCTGGTGACGGAGCGCATCCGCCATCGGCTCATCAGCATGGAGGCCGGCCGATGAACCGGGCCCGTCTCGCCTTCGATCCGGCTGAACAGGCGCGCTTGAAGGCGCTTTATCCGCAGCATTTCCGCGCCACCGATGCCGGGCGCATCACCGGCTGGGTGCTGCTGGGCGGCATGGCGCTGCTCGTGGCCTATGCGCTGTGGCATCTGGGCTTCTCGCTGGCCCGCATCGGCACTGGCCTTGCCCAGCTCTTCCATTTCCTCACCCTGATGATGCCGCCCGATCCGGGCAAGCAATTGCCGCTCTACATGCACGCCTTGGGCGAGACTTTGGCCATCGCCTTCCTCGGCACGTTCGCTGGCGCGGTGCTCGCCTTGCCGTTCGGCCTGCTGGCGGCCAAGAATGTGGTGCGCAATCCGCTGATACACACGCTCGTGCGCCGGGTGCTGGATGTGTTCCGCGGCGTCGACAAGCTCATCTGGGCGCTGATCTATGTGACAGTGGTGGGCCTTGGGCCCTTTGCCGGCATCCTGGCCATCGCCACCTCGTCCATCGGCGAATTGGGCAAGCTCTTCTCGGAGGCGGTGGAAGCAAGCGACCACAAGCCGGTGGAAGGCATCACCGCCTCGGGTGGGGGGCCGCTGGAAGGGGTGCGCTTCGGCCTCTTCCCCCAGGTGCTGCCGGTGCTGGCGAGCCAGATCCTCTATTATTTCGAGTCCAATTCCCGCCAGTCCACCATCGTGGGCATTGTCGGCGCGGGCGGCCTCGGCCTGCATCTGGCGGAACAGATCCGCATCCTGGAATGGCAGAAGGTGAGCTTCCTCATCCTGATGATGCTCATCATGGTGGCGGTGATCGACTTCATCTCCTCCCGCCTGCGCTTCGCCATCATCGGACGGCGCTCCGTGCGGGTGTGACGCACGGTGATCCCGAGAAAAAGGCCGGGCCGCCCTGGGGCGCCCGGCCTTTTGTGTTCAGCGGCCGATCTCGTCCAGGTGATAGGGGGTCGTCTGGTAGATCTCGTTGATCCAGTTGGAAAAGAACAGGTGGGCATGACCGCGCCAGCGGTTGCGCGGGGCGCGCGTGGGGTCGTCGCCGGGGAAATAATGGGCCGGCACCGGGGTTGAGGGATCCTTGGCGCTGTCGCGGGCATATTCGGCCGCCAGCGTCCCCGCCTCATATTCCAGATGATTGAACATGAAGAGCAGGCGGCGCTCCACGTCCTCCAGCAGGCCGAGGCCCGCTTCGTCGGATTCCAGCAGAACCCGCACCTTGTCCTCTCCCGGCAGGTCCGCGCGACGCACCTCGGTCCAGCGCGAAACGGGAATGTCCACGTCGTCCGAGAAACCCCGCAGATAGGGCGAGGCGGGGGCTTCCACCCGGTGGCTGTAGACGCCGGAGAGCTTGGCGCTGAGCTCGTGCTTGGGCACGCCATGGAAGTGCTGGAGCGCGGCCTGAGCGCCCCAGCAGATGGTCATGGTGGAATGCACATGGCGCTGCGTCCAGTCGAACAGGCGGCGCAGCTCGTCCCAATAGCCCACCTGCTCGAACGGCAGGGTCTCCACCGGCGCGCCGGTGACGAGGAAGCCGTCGAACGTCTCCTGCCGCACCTCGTCCCAGGTGCGATAGAAGGCGGCCATGTGGTCGGCGGAGGTGTGGCGCGGCGTGTGGCTGCCCATGTGCACCAGGGACAATTCCACCTGCAGCGGCACGGCGCCCAAGAGGCGCGCGAACTGGGTTTCCGTGCGGGGCTTGTCGGGCATCAGGTTGAGCAGCCCGAGCTTGAGCGGCCGGATATCCTGGCGGGCCGCGTCGGTCTCGCGCATCACCACCACGCCCTCGGCCTCGAGGGTGGTGCGTGCGGGCAACGTGTCCGGAATCTTGATCGGCATGTCCAAACCCTGTCTCACCTTGGCGCGGGACGGAGCTCGGATCGGATCGCCCGTTTCGTTGCCGCCTCGGCCACATCCTCCCACCGTGGGAGCTCCACCTTGCTCGGGAAAGCAGGTTGGCGTCGGGCCCTTTTGCCCAACTCTTGATGCAGGAGCTTGCATAGCGCTTGTGGGCGCGGCTCGCAAGATGGAAGTGCGCGCGTGCGGCGCAGCGCGGGCCGCCTGAGGGGGGCGGTTAACTCCGGCTTCACGGGCGCGGCGCTCTTATGGCGCAACGAGAAAGGCGGGGGAGATGAACAGCTGTCCAGCGGCGCGTCGGGAAAACGCCACAATGGCGCGCAGCAAGCCCGAAAACGCCTTTAAATCAACGCGAAGGCCTGGGGACCGGACATAATTCGGAACCCATTGCGCAGCTAGGATCACGATCGATTGAGGGGCGGTCCTTTTCGCTTCGACGCCCCCGGATGGAGCTTGAACCATGGTCACCTTCAGCAAGAAGGTTGCGGTCGCCGGCCTTGCCGCGCTGCTGACCGTTTCGGCGGGCGCTCCCGCCTTTGCCGGTGGCTGGGGTCCCGGCTGGGGGCCTCCCGGCCCGCCGCCGCCCCGCTGCTGGAATTGCGGCGGCTATTATTACAACAACCATAACAACAATAACGGGGCCGCCGTCGGCGCGGGCATCGCTTTGGGCATCCTGGGTGCGGCCGCCATTGCGGGTGCCGCCAGCAGCCCGCCGCCGCCCGTCTATTATGCGCCGGCCCCGCCGCCGCCCACCGTCTATTATCAGCCGGCCCCGCAGCCGGTCTATGTGGCGCCCCCGCCGCCCTCCGGCCAGTGCTGGTTCCCCACCAATACCCGGGGCGCCGGCTATTGGGCGCCGTGCTGAGCACGGAATGACAGGGCGGCTTCGGCCGCCCTTTTCATGTCAGCCGAGGTGGGATTGGGGGCGGCGTTCAGCCGCCCGCCACCTTCATGGCGATGAGCGTGATGACCGGCATGGTGAAGGCGGCGAAGACGATCTGCACGGTCAGTATTTCCGCCAGCAGCGGCGCATTGCCGCCCATCTGCCGCGCCAGCACATAGCCCGCCGGCGCCGAGGGCACGGCGGCGAGCAGCACGATGACGGTCAGTTCCAGGCCGGACAGCCCCAGCGCCACCCCCGCCGCCAGCGTGATGAGCGGCTTCACCACCAAGGTCAGCCCCGCCGCCAGATAGGTCACGAGGCGCGGCCGCGCCAGATCGCGCAGCACCAGCCCGCCGCCCACCACCAGCAGGCCGATGGCCAGCGAAGCGCGGCCCAGCACATCACCGAATTCCAGGATCACCGCTGGCACCGGCACTTTCAGCACATTGATGGCCATGCCCGCGGCGCACGACCAGATCAGCGGGTTGCGTCCCAATTGGCGGAGCATGAGCGCGATGGAGGTGCTGCCCGTGCCGCCATAGCGCGAGAGCACGGCGACGCAGATCACATTGACGATGGGCACCAGGCACACGAGGGCCACCGCCGCCACCGTGATGCCGCTCGCCCCATAAAGCCCGCCCACGGCGGCGAGCGCCACATAGGTGTTCCAGCGCAGCACCCCCTGGAACAGGGAGGTGAAGGATGGCCCGTCCACGCTTATGCCCCGCTCCAGGGCGGGACGCGCGATCAGCAGCGCCGCCCCCAGCACCGCCAGCATGGCCGTGAAGGCGCCGATGACGCCCACCAGATTGACCTTGCTGAGATCCGCCCGCGCGCCCGACACCACCAGCAGCGCCGGGAACAGGACGAAATAGGTCAGCTGCTCCATGCCGAACCAATGGGCGGGATCACGCAGGAAGCGCCGCTTGAGGGCGACGCCGAGGGCGACCACGAGGGCGACGGGAACAAGGGCGGTGAGAATGGCGGCCATAGGGACGTCGGACAGGCGGTGAGGCGGACCTGGCGCGCGCTCGGTGAGGAAGGCGGGTCGGGATCAACCGGGAAGGCGCCGGCCGACAGGGAAGCCGGGCCGGAGGCGGTTGAGTCTTATACAACACCGTGCCCGCCGCGCGAGCCGGGCAGCTATGCCCTGACCCGCATGGCGCGCGCAGGAGGGTTGCACGCACGGCAAGGGATCAAGGGAAGGGGAGTTTTGAATGGTACAGCTGGGTGGGCTCGAACCACCGACCTCCGGTTCCACAGACCGGCGCTCTAACCAACTGAGCTACAGCTGCACAGCGCAGCACCTCAAGGGGTGCCGGCGAGGACGCGGAACCTACGCTGAGCGCCCCGAGGTTTCAAGGGGGGCCGCGACGATGTCTGCGCGGGGCTGTTGATAGTGGGGCGCGGGGGCGCTTGCAAGGGGCTGGAAGGCCGTCTGCGCCCTTCAACTGGGGAAGAGTTCCACATGGCTCTCGCCCGTGCGGCCCAGATAGACCGCCCGCCGGCCCAGGAACGACACCAGATAGGAGGCGCAGCCCGCCGCAGCCACGGTGCGGCAGAAGCCTTGATAGCTGTAGCCCGGCGCCTGCGTCTGCGCCGCCCTGATGGCGGCCTGGATGGGAGCGAGGTCGAATTTGTCGGCGATGGCTGTGTGGAAGGCGTGGGTCGGCAGGTCCAGAATGCTGCCATCGGGCCGGTAATAGGTCGCGCGGGCCGCACGGAAATCCACCGCATAGCCCTCGAATCCCGCATCCATCAGGGCGCCGACGATCTCAGGGAATGTCAGGGTGTCGGCCTCGGCGGCGGCAAGGCAAAAGCGGGCAATCTCGGTGCTTCGGATGTCCATGGGGGCGTTCCTTTGGGGCGGGTCATTCCACCGGCGCCGCGGTGATGCGGCAATGGGCGGCGATGCGGGCAAGGAGCGCCTTGAGCGTGGCGCGCTCGGTCGCATCCAGCACGCCGAAGCAGTCGGCGTCGTTCCGGTCGGCCAATGCCGCAAGGTCCGGCACCAAGGCGGTGCCCGCCGGGGTCAAGGCGAGGGTCTGGGCCCGGCCGTCCTCGGGACTGGCGGTGCGGGTCAGGAAGGCCTTGGCGATGAGGCGGTCCGCCAGCTTGGTGATGGCGCCGCGCGTCAGGCCGAGGCGCGCCGCCAGTTGGCTCGGCGCGGTGGGCGGGGCGCCATAGAGGGCGCGCAGCACCACCCATTCGGCGGTGGTGACCCCCTGGCCCGCGAGCTTGCCGGCAAAGGCCTGGGACACATGGTTGGAAACGGCGCGCAAATGGAAGCCCAGATGCGCATCGAGGTCGGACACCGTGGGCGAAGGGGAAGGGGGCACCGTAAACCTCACTTGATTGAATAGGAAACTACCCCAATGTGGTTTCCTAGTCAATTAAATCGCCAATCTCAACCTTCCGAACCTCTACCCGCGCGCCTTGCCGCCAGCGCATCGTCCCGCCCGCGCCCATGCCGGCGCGAGGGTTCTCCCCCTGCGATGCGCCCGCTACCAATGGCGTCCCGCCCCGCTTGCGCCCGCGCTACAGGTCTCCATGTCGGACATTATCGGCCTTGCCTTGCCCTTCTTCGGGCTGATCTTCCTCGGCTATGGCTGCGGGCGCTTCGTGCGCCTGCCGGAGGAGGGGCTGGCCTGGCTCACCTTCTTCATCATCTATCTGGCGCTGCCGGCGCTGTTCTATCGCATCGTCTCGCAGACCCCGTTCGCCGAGCTGGTCAATCCGCGCTTCATCCTGGCGGTGGTGATCTCGACCTCGGCCTGCGCGCTGCTGGCACTCGGCCTCGCGCTCTGGCTCCGGCGGGGCAATGTGGGCGAGGCGGCCATCGCCACCACAGTGGGGGCCTATGCCAATGTGGGCTATATGGGCCCGGGCCTGACGCTGGCGGCGCTGGGGCAGGAAGCGGCCACCCCGGCCGCGCTCATCTTCGCCTGCGACAGCCTGTTCTTCTTCACCCTCGTGCCGCTGCTCATGGCGGTGCAGAAAAGGGAAGGGCATATCGGCGCCACCTTGTTGCTGGTGGTGCGCCGGGTGCTGACCCATCCCTTCAATGTGGCGACCCTGCTGGGCATCGTCTCCGCCGCCTTCGAGTTCCGCGCGCCGGGCGCGGTGGAGCGGATGCTGGACTTCCTGAAGAATGCCGCCGCCCCCTGCGCCCTGTTCGCGCTCGGCGTCACGGTGGCGCTGCGCCCGCTCGGCCATGTGCCGCGCGAATTGCCGCCGCTGCTCGTCATCAAGCTGCTGGTGCACCCGGCCATCGCGCTGGTGGTGATGACCAGCCTCGGCACCTTCCTCGTGCCCTGGGTGCAGACGGCGGTGCTCATGGCGTCCTTGCCGCCGGCGCTCAATTGCTTCGTGCTGGCGCGCCAATATCGCATCTATGTGGAGGAAGCCTCCGCCGCCGTGCTGCTGGGCACGGCGGCCTCGGTGGTAACGGTGACAGGGGCGCTCTACCTCATCAAGTCCGGCCACCTCCCCCTGCTGCCGTAAGGGGGAGCCTCACACCAGCCAGTCGTGGCCGGTGGCGCTGGTGAAATCGAGTTGGACCACGAGGTCGTTATAATCGTGGTCGCCGCCGCCATAGAGGTCCTCCCAGCCGAAGGTGTTCAGGCCGTAGCTCCACAGGTGCGCCACATTCTGCCCGTTCATCTGCTCGTTGGCGGATGAGAAGGCCCAATAGGTGTGGCCGCCGGAGGTGAGCGACATGGCGATGATGTCGCCATGGTCGACGCCCGTGATCTCGGTCTGGCTGTACTGACCATAACCGGCGCCGGTGACGGAGGTGGTGCCCGCCTCGGTCTGGTAGGCGCGGGCGGCGGCGGCTGTCGCATAACCGGCCTGGCCGGGCGCCAGCCCGCCAATGGTGCCGGCGAAGTCGTCCACCTTGTAGAAGGTGACCGAACTCTCATTCATGCCGTTCTGCCGCAGGCGCACCACCACGTCCATGTCATCTGCCCCGCCGGCGGTGAAGGCCACCGCCACCGGGCGGGCCACCTCCACCGCGCCATTGGCATTGGCAAACTCCATGAAGCCATAGTCGGAGGTGAGCGCCGCCTGGTAGGCGCTGGCGGCGGTGCCGCCGATGGAGACCGATACATCGGTGCCCGCGTCCACATGGGTTTGGTAGAGCGTGCCCTGGGATTGGCGGTCGAACATGGTGACGAGCTCAGCCGAGAAATCCGACTGGAGGCTCTGCTGGGCGAGCTGGCTGGTCCAGGCATAGGCGGCCGAGGCCGTATTGGTGGAGGTGTTCGTTATCTTGCTGAAATTCAGCGAGATTTCCTCATCGCCCAGGCCCGTGGACTGGAACAGGAGGCTCTGCGAGGTGGACGACACCCAGGCGCTGCCCGAGGTTTCCAGCACCGGTGTCGGGTCGAAATACATCTGGGTGTGGGCGATGGCGGAAAGCGCGCGGGCCAGCAGCACGCCGTTCGGCGTGCCAAGCCCCGATATGAGGTCGAAGCCCGGACCCGCCTCATAGCCATAGCCGGTGGGGGTGATCTGGGAGCCGTCGGATTCGTAGGCGCCGCCCATATAGAAGCTGGACGTATTGTTGCCCATGGTGATGTCGTTGAAGGCGCCGGGCGCGATGGCCGAGGCCAGGTACGCCAAGTCGTTCATGTAGCCGAGGTTCGGCAGGCCCTGGTCGGCGAAGATGGTGTTGAACTGGGTGATGAGCGCGGCCCAGAGCGGCGTCGCGGCGCTGGTGCCGCCTTCGCCGGTGAGGCCGGTCATGTCGCCCTTGGGGGTCCAGTAGAACATGTTACCGCCGGCATTGGCGGACACGTCGGAGACCGCCCGGCCGGGCAGCCCGCTCACCAGATCGGTGGAAGTGAGCCCATAATCGGTCTGGTAGCCCGGCTGCGGCTGCGTGGTGTCCACGCCACCTGAACTGGTATTGTTGTCCAGATAGCCGCCATCCACGATCTTGTTGGCGGTGGTCACGTCATATTCGTTCCACACCGTCTCCACGAAGGTGCTGACGCCGGTGAGGTCGGAATAGGGCGCCTTCAGCCCGCCCTGTACCAATTGCCAGATGGTCGCCATGTTCCCGGACTGGGCCGAGGCCAGGAGAGAGGCGAGGGTGGGGTCGTCGACGGCCGTCGCGGGTGTCGAGACAGAGGTCCCGCCCACCACCAATGTGAAGGGGCTCGAGGCATTGGCCTCCACATTGGTGACGCCGTTGGCGGTCTCGTTGCCCGAGCCGCCATCGCCGAGGGCGATCACCACCGTCTGGTTCTGGAGCGCCGCGTCGATGTAAAGCTGCCAATAGGCCCAGTAGAAGGGCGAGTTGGGCGACTGGATCGCCTCGTCTCCCCAGGACGAGGAGATGACCGGCGGCAAGGTGCCGGCCGGAAGCCCCGTCGGGGTCTGCCAGAAGGCGCTTTGATACGCCGTATAGGTGCCGGCGAAGGCCCAGCCGCTATAGCCGGAGCCCACATAGAGGGCGAGGTCGCTATTGGGATTGATGGCGGTGGCAATTCCCACGTCGAGCGAGCGCTCGCCGCTGCTGGCCCCCGTCGACGCCCCCGCCTCGCCTTGCGCATAGGCGGTGCCGGTGCCGGTCACGCCCACCGCCGTGCGATACTGCTCCAGCAGGTCCTGGAAGCTGGTGGAGCCCGGCACCGATGTGCCGATGCCCGGCTCGATGAAGCCGATCAGCCCCGTCTGCACCGTCTCGCCGTCGAGCGGGAAATTATAGATGCCGGCGGCCACGTCCTGCGGGTCCACATTGGTGTCCGCCGTGGTGGAATTGCCGATGCTCTGCGGGCCCACCGGCAAGGTGGTGGAGGCCCCGCCCGTGAGGTCCTGTGCGGTGGGCGGCCAGCTGCCATTGTCCACCCACAGGCCGGCAATGCCGGGGGCGATATTGTCCGGCAGGCTGAGATTGCCGTCCCAGAACAGGAAATCGTAACCGCTGGAGTCGACGCCTGCTTTCATGAGCTGGGCGCCGAACAGATCCTGGAACTCGGTGGCGTTCAGCGACAGCCAGATGGTGCGCGACTCCTGCGAGGTCACATAGTCGCCGGTGGTGGCGGCGTGGCTCCCGAGCACGTGATAGCCCTGGTTCTGAAGCCACTGCAGCGTATCGTTATAGGTGGTCTGGTCCGCGCCGTAGGTGTTCCAGAGCTGCTGCGGCGTCAGGGTGGCGAGCGTCTGCTGGCGGGTGGCCCAGTCGCTCTGCAGGAGCGCCGTGGGATCGTTGGCCCGGTCGAACACCAGCGCGATATTGATGGAGTTGCCGTTGGTGGCCGCCTCGATCTCGCTGTTGGAATAGCCATAGGCCGCCTGCACCGTGTTTGTGCCGGGCTGGAGCAGGCCATAGGCGGCAAAATCCAGGAAGGAGGAGTTTGCAATCTCGGTGGAGGCGCTCATGGGGGAACCTGTGGGGGAACCTGTGGGGGAACCTGTGGGGGCGGACCGGCGGGAAGGCGGCGGCGGAGGGAAGGATCAGGATCGGGCGGTACATGGCGGGTGTGTGGCCCGCAGGCCGGCGCGGGAAGACGGAACCATGGCCACACCCCCCTCGCACCTTTGGGCTCTTGCTGGCCCGTCTCCGACACGGACGCCGCGCGCCGCTGGGCGTGGTGCATCCGTTTCCAAGTGTGTCCCGGCCACATTCCGGCCGCAAGTCTTGGAAGCGCCACAATTGGCCTAAACCCGCACCGTGACTGAAATTTAATGGAGGATTCCGGCGGTTTGGACAGCCTCGGACAAGGCGCATGCGGGCCATAGGCGATCCGGGGCGCGGGGCTACCTCACGTGCCACCGCCGGCTGCGGACCGGCCGGAGGTCACGCGGGGTGGCATCAGGCCAGCCATTCCGGCGCATTGCCGAGGCTCGCCGCCGTGTACGCGCTGGAAAAATCCAGCTGCACCACAAGGTCGTTATAGTCGTGGTCGCCGCCGCCAAAGGTGTCTTCCCAGCCCCAGGTGTTGAGGCCGTAGCCCATGAGATGGGCGACCGATTGTCCGCTGACCTTCTCATTGGCGCCGGCGAAGGCCCAGAAGGTCTCGCTGCCGTTGAACAGGCGCATGGCGATGAGGTCGCCAGCATCCACACCGTAGATCAAATCGCGGGAATAGGCGCCATAGCCGGCGCCTTCCACCCAGGTGTCGCCGTCCTCGGTCAGGTAGGCCCGGGCCTGCGCCGCCGCCGCATAGCCCGCCGAGCCCGGTGTGAGGCCGGCAATGGTGCCGCTGAGGTCGTCCACCTTGTAGAACTGCACCTCAAGGTCGAACACGCCGTTCTGGCGCAGGCGCACAATGGCGGTCTGGTCGTCGAGGCCGCCGGCGGTGCTGGCCACTGCCACGGCCCGCGCCACCTCCACCGCGCCCGCCGTACCGGCAAAGCTGCCGAAGCCATAGTCCGCCGTCAGGTCCACCTGGTCGCCGTCCAAAGCCGCGCCACCGATGTCCACGGAGAGGTGCGCACCCGCCGCAACCTCCATCTGCGTGATCGTGCCCTGCGCCTGCCGGTCGAACAGGGTGACAAGCTCCGGCGCGAAATTGGCCTGGAGGGCCTTCTGCGCGAAGGCGGCGTTCCAGGCATAGGCATCGCCCATGGCGCCGGCGAAGGTGGAGGCATGCCCATCCACCGTCAGGCCGAACGTGGTGGCCTGGGCGAGGCTGGACTGCACGATGAGGCTCTGGGTCGCGCCGGAGACATAATGGATGCCGTCCCCCGTATCCTCCAGCACCGCGGTGGCGTGGGGGTGCATCTGCGTCTGCCCGATGGTGGCGAGCGCGCGGGCGAGCAGCGTGCCGTTGGGCGTGCCGAGGCCGGTGGTCAGGTCATAGCCCGGTTCCGCCTCATAGCCGAGGCCGGTGGGCGTGATGGTGGTGGTGCCGCCGCCGCGGGTATCGGTCACCAGCGTGCCGCCGGCCACATAGGTGGAGATGTTGTTGCCCAGTTGCACGTCGTTGAAGGCACCGGGCGCGATGGCGGACGCGATATAGAGCAAATCGTTGGACATGCCGAGGTTCGGCAGCAGCTGGGCCTCGAAGATGGTGTTCACCTGGAGCGCCAGCGCCGCCCAGAAGGGGGCTGAGGCACTGGTGCCGCCATCGGGCGTCGTGGTCGAGAAATCGTAGCTCGGCACAAGATAGGACAGGTTGCCGCCGGAGTTTGCGGACACGTCCGGCAAGCCGCGCCCCGTCTGGCCCATGGGGTTGGTGGGGGTGAGGCCGTACTGGTCCTGATAGGACGGGATGGGGAGGCGCGTGTCGACGGCGCCGGCTCCCGTGGCGTTCACCAGATAGCCGGGAAAAAGGCCGCTGCTGCGCAGGTCGTACTGGTTCCACACCGTCTCGACGAGGGCATTGTAGGCATTCAGGGCGGTGGGCGCCATGGTCAGCCCGCCCTCCACCAGCATCCTCAGCGTGTCGAGATCCTGCGCCTCCACCGCGGCAAGCAGTCCGGCCAGGGTGGCGTCCGCCTCGGCCGCCGGCACGAGGCTCATGGAGGTGCCGCCCACGAGCGTCACATAAGGCGAGGAACTGCCGGCCTGGAAGTTGGGAAGCCCGGTCGCCTGCTCGCCACCCGATCCGCCATCGCCTGACGCGATAAAAACCGACAGGCCGCGCAGGGCGGCATCCACGTAAAGGTCCTGGAAGGCGGCGAAGAAGGGCGAATCCGGTGCGGGAAGAGCCACGTCGCCGAAGGACGAGGACAGCACCGAGGGATCGTGGGCGAGGTCCCAGATGATGCCCTGATAGGTCGAGAAGGTGGAGCCGCCGCTTAAGCCGGAGCCGGCATAAATTCCAATGGTGGAATAGGGATTGATCGCCGCCACCACGCCCACGTCCATGGAGCGCTCGTCTGACGTGCTGCCCGGCGGGAATTCCTGCCCGCCATTGGCGACGGTGTAGGTTTGCGGCGCGCCGGTGACGTGGATGGCGGACAGGTAGCTTGCCAGCCCATCGTCCAGGGTGAGGGTGGAGCCTGTGGGCATGGCGGAGCCGAAAACGGGCTCCACCAGGGCCACCGTTCCGTCGACGGCGGCATTGCCGGTCAGCGGCAGGTGATAGAGGTCGGCAATGTCCTGCGGGGGGAGCGTCTGGGAGGCGGTGGAGGAATTCCCCTCGCTCTGCGGCCCCGGCTGCAGGTTCACCGAGGTGCCCGTCTGCGCCTCCACCGCCGCCCCATAGGCGCCCTCAATATAGAGGCCGGTCGCCGGGATGTCGGCCGGCAGGGACAGGTCGCCCTCGTAGAACACTCTGAAGTTGCCGGCCTCGTCATTCATCAGCAACTGGGTGCCAAACAACTGGCTGAACTGCGCCGGCGTCAGGCTCACCCATATGGTGCGCGAGGCCGCCGAGCTCACATGGCCGCCGGTGGCGTCCGCGTCGCCGAGAATGGAAATGCCCATGGTGGTGAGGGCGGCCACGGCGGCATCATAGGTGGCCGGATCCGCGCCATAGGTGGTCCAGAGCGTGCCGTCCGCCTCCATCTGGGCGATGGTGGACTGGCGGGTCGCCCAATCGCTTTGCAGCAGCGCGGTGGGATCGTTGGCGCGGGGCAGGATGAGCGCCACATTGTAGATGGGCGCCGTGCCCAGATAGGGCTGGATGTTCGCCGGGTCGAAGCCGTAGGCCTGCTGCACCGAGGTCGCGGTGGTGGTGCCCCAGCTGGTGAAATCCAGATAGCCCGAATTCTCAAGCACGCTCATAAGCCAGGCCCCCGTCCGGCACATCGCGAGTCTAATGGGGGTGAAAATTAGTCAAGACGCCAGCATGGAGCAATACGAGTCTTGCTTTCCTCTGCGTTTTCTCCTTGCGTTACGAAAACTTGCATTGTCTTTTAACCTGTCCGTCCCATGTAATGGCGCCCCTCGCGGAGGGGGTAACCATCACATGGGAAGACAATTGGTCAGGCGATGTGACCGGTCACCTTCAGTGCGAAGACATAGGTGAGGGCCACTTCTTCCAGCCGGTCGAAACGGCCGGAGGCGCCACCGTGGCCCGCATCCATGTTGGTGCGCAGCAGGATGGGATGCTCCGATGTATTGGCGCCCCGCAGGCGGGCGATCCACTTGGCCGGTTCCCAATAGGTCACCCGCGGATCGGTGAGCCCCGCCAGCGCGAAAATGGCGGGGTAGTCCTGCGTCCGCACATTATCCACCGGCGAATAGGCGCGGATGCGGGCGAACGCGTCCGCGTCTTCAATGGGATTGCCCCATTCGGGCCATTCGGGCGGGGTGAGGGGGAGCGTGTCGTCCAGCATGGTGGTGAGCACGTCCACGAACGGCACTTCGGCGATAATGCCCGCGAACAGATCCGGCCGCAGGTTCGCCACCGCCCCCATGAGCATGCCGCCCGCCGAGCCGCCTTGCGCCACGATGCGGTCGGGCTTGGTGAAGCCCTCCGCCACCAGATGGTCGCCGGCGGCGATGAAGTCGGTGAAGGTGTTGGTTTTCCCCTCCAGCTTGCCGTCCTGGTACCAGTGCCAGCCCTTGTCCGTGCCGCCGCGCACATGGGCGATGGCATAGACGAAGCCGCGATCCACCAGGGACAGCCGCGCGGTGGAAAAGCCGGCGGGAATGGTGATGCCATAGGCGCCATAGCCGTAGAGCAGGCACGGCGCCGAGCCGTCGCGCTTCAGGTCCGCCCGGTAGAGCAGGGTGACGGGCACGCTCTCCCCATCGGGCGCGGGGGCCTGGATGCGGCGGGTCACATAGGCCTTGGGATCATGGCCGCTGGGCACCTCCTGGCGCTTCAGGAGGTGGCGGCCGCGCGTGTGCATGTCATAGGCCCACACCTCCGCCGGCGTGGTCATGGAGGCATAGGTGAAGCGCAGTTCGTTGGTGTCGAACTGGTAGCCGCCATCCATGCCGAGCGCATAGGCCTCCTCATCGAAGGCGATGGGATGCTCGTCGGAGGAGAAGACGGTGCGGATGACGATGCGCGGCAGCCCGTCCTCCCGCTCCAGCCGCACCAGGAAGCCCCGGAACGCCACCTGGCTCAGGATTAGCCGGCCCCGGCGATGGGGCACGAGGTCCGTCCAATGCGCCCGCGTCGGGGTGGCGGTGGGGGCCATGGCGATCTTGAAGTCTTCCGCCCCGCCTGCATTGGTGAGGAACAGCAGCCGGTCCTCGCCGCCGAGGTCGGGGTGATGCTCCACGTCATAGCGCACGCCCACCTCGCGGGCGGCGACCAGGCGCGGCGGCGCGTCCGGCTCGGACAGATCGATCAGGTGTACTTCGGAGGTCTCGTGGTCGCCGCAGGCGATGAGGCCGAAGGCGCGGGACTGGGTTTCCCCCAGCGAGACGAAGAAGCCCTTGTCCGGCTCCTCATAGATCAGCACGTCGCCCGCCGGGTCGGTGCCGAGCACATGGCGATAGACCTTGGAGGGGCGGTGCTCCGCATCGCGGCGGATGTAGAAGAGCCGCGTGCCGTCGGCGGACCAGAGAAGATCGCCGGTGGTTTCTTCCACCAGGTCCGGCAAGTCTTGCCCGGTGGCAAGGTCGCGGACGCGCAGGGTGTAGAGTTCCGAACCCGCCTCATCCACCGACACGGCAAGGCGCAGGTGATCGGGCGAATGGCGGATGCCGCCCAAATGGAAATAGGCCTTGCCCTCGGCCTCCTTGTCGCCGTCGAACAGGATCTCTTCGTCCCCGCCTTCCACCGGCGTCCGGCAATAGAGCGGATGCTGGCCGCCCTGGCGGTGGCGGGAGAGATAGGCATAGGGGCCGTCGGGGGCGGGCACGGAGGAATCGTCCTCCTTGATGCGCCCGCGCATCTCCTTCACCAGGAGTTCCTGCAGGCCCTTGTGGGGGGCGAAATAGGCGTCCGCATAGGCGTTTTCCGCCTCCAGATAGGCGCGGATGTCGGGCGCGAGCACGGCGGGGTCGCGCATGACGTCCCGCCAGTTCTTGGCCTTCAGCCAAGCATAGTCGTCCTCCAGCGTGACGCCATGCACCTGCCGGCTGAACGGCTTGCGCGGCGCCTGCGGAAGGGCGGGCGCGGCGGCGGCAACATCAGTCATGGTCGGCGGACTCCGGGGCGAAGGACAAGGCGGTGCCGTTCATGCAGAAGCGCAGGCCCGTGGGCTGCGGGCCATCGGGGAAGACATGCCCCAGATGCCCGTCGCAGGTGCCGCAGCGCACCTCGATGCGGCGCATGCCGTGGCTGACATCCTCGTGAAGCGCGAGCGCTTCCTTCGAGACGGGGGCGAAGAAGCTCGGCCAGCCCGTGCCCGAATCGAACTTGGTGTCGGAGCCGAAGAGTTCCGTGCCACAGGCGGCGCACCGATAACGCCCCGCGCGCTTCTCATCCCAATAGGGCCCGGTAAAGGCGCGCTCGGTGCCATTTTCGCGCAAAACGCGAAACTGTTCTGGCGTCAGGCACGACTGCCACTCGGTTTCACTTTTGATGATCTTGCGTCCCGCGTTTTCGTCGGCCATGGCCACCTCCGAGGCGTCGTCGGTTTCGGGAAGAGTCGCGAAGAGAATGGGGCAGGGGAAACGAGGAAAACCGCTTCATGAGGGCACCGAAATGCTGAGGTGTACGTCCCCTTCATTTATGCGTGAAACCGAACGCTCTGCCTGGTGGGCAGTTCCATCGGTCAGCGCAAGCCCTCGCGACACTTTCGCCGGCTGAGATATGCATTGGCTTGCTGCATCGCAAGGCGCCCCATGGCGCACAATGCTAATGCATGCGGAAACTTTCTGATGCATAAGCCCTGCGTGGCGCGGGTGCACTTGGAACGATGCTAGTGCTGCGGGAGGGCTGAACCGCTTTCCTCACGGGCAGAGAAGAAGAAGGGTTGAGATTGGCAGAATGAACTTGCAATTCACTCTGCTTCAACATAACTACCTAGAAACAGTGGTCATCGACTCGCTGCATCTTGGACGCGGAGCTGATTTTCAGCGTATGCGAGAGGGTGCAGGGTGGTCCATGTGGAAAACCCTATCTTCTCTTCAAACCTTGAAGAAAGTCCAATGAGCGACGCAATGGAATCGACCTCCTATATCGAGCTGGCTGCGGATATCGTCTCTGCGTATGTCAGCAACAATTCGGTCGCGGCGGCCGATCTGCCGAGCCTCATCAACGAAGTCCACGCCGCTCTTCAGCGCGTGTCCAAGGGCGAGGCCGAGCCGGCGCCCGAGCCGCTGAAGCCGGCCGTGCCGCTCAAGAAGTCGGTGACGCCTGATTACATCATCTGCCTGGAAGATGGTAAGAAGTTCAAGTCGCTGAAGCGCCACCTGCGCACGCAGTACAATATGAGCCCCGAGCAGTATCGCGAGAAGTGGGGCCTGCCGGCCGACTATCCCATGGTCGCCCCCAATTACGCGCAGGCGCGCTCCGAGCTCGCCAAGCAGATGGGCCTCGGCCAGCAGCGCCGCCGCCGCCGCTGAGCGCAGTCGCGGTCCATCGCGTGTTTCCAAGGCGCCGCCCGAGAGGGCGGCGCTTTTTTCTTGCCCGTTCCCCCTCCCGTAGGGGCGGGGCCGTCTTGCGCCCCCATCAGCGTCCCACGGGCGGCGCCTTTTGCTTGAGAAGGCGGAGCAAGGCCGCATGGCGGCCGGGATCGCTGCGCCCCGTGGCGCTGAGGCGGGCGCGGCGCGCCGCACGCAGATTGGCCCGCAGGCCATCTGCCGAGCCCATCAAGGCCAAGCCTTCCATATGGCGTTGGATGTCGCCCTCCCGGTCGCCCGGGGCGAAGCCGACAATGGCGCGGCGGGCTGTCCGCCGACGCTGGCCGGCACACTCCTGCGGTGCCTGGCGCGCCAGTCCTGGTCTGTTCATGGGAAAATCTCCCTTGAAGAGTGTCTGACAATGATCCTATGATGCGGGCGTGGCGGCATTCCGTCCTGTCTTCCCGCCAAGCAAACCCCTCATCTGTCCTTTCGAGCCCCTGAGAAATTCGCCTCCCCGGCAACCACTTGGTGTCTGCGTGAAACTGAAAATAGGATAAAAGACCTATATCGGAGATGGCAAGATGGGTAGTGGAGATTATTTTCAAGGAAGCGTTCCACCGCGCAGCGGGCCGCGGGAGGCGGCTCAGCATGTGTGGAGGCGCGCATGAGCGGGCGCACCTCTCTCAGCTCGCGCGGCCGTGCGGGTGGACGGCGCGCGGCCCGTGCCGGCCATCCTGCGCGGCCGGTGGCGATGCAGCGTATTCGCCTGGATGGTGCCGAGCGTGAGGTTCAGGTGGATCTGGCGGAAAGCCCTCTGGCTTGGCTCGCCCAGCGCAAGGGGCGCGACGGCACCGCGCTCATCGATGCCGCCCAATTGGTGGCGGGGGAGCGCCTGCGCTCCGATTTCACCCGCGCCGGCCTCACCCCGCGCATGACCACCAATTGGGATCCCGCCGGCCGGGCCGGGCCGGGGCAGGGGGGCCTTGCCTTCAGCGAGCAGGTCTTGGCCGCCAAGGCCCGTCTCGATCGGGCGCTCGCGACCGTGGGGCCCGAGCTGAGCGGCGTGCTCCTGGATGTGTGCTGCTTCCTCAAGGGCCTGGAGGCGGTGGAGCAGGAGCGCGGCTGGCCGGCGCGCACCGCCAAGGTGGTGCTCGGCCTCGGGCTGAGCCGGCTGGCGCGCCATTACGGCCTCTCGGCGGTGGCCACGGGTCGGGACCGGGGGACCATGCGCACCTGGCATGCCGGCGAGGCGGGAGGCGCGGCCGAGTGACAGGCGATGGTCCCTCCGGCGCCCCGCACGCCGGAGGGACGTTCAAGCCCCGTGCAACAGGCGCTCGAACAGGTCCGGGCCGCCCATCTGCCCGCCCTTCAGGAGGATTTCCATGCCGTCGAGGCGGGCATCATCCGCATGGGCACGGCAGAGGGCCACGCCCGGATCGGGGGCGGTGACATAGCTCAAGCCCCACAGGCCCAGCGCCTGCATGGCCCGGCTTGACGTATCGCCTCCCGCCACGGCCACCCGACCCACCGGCCTCAGTTCCAGCACGCGGGCGAGGAGCGCGGCGGTGCGCAATGCGAGCGTGGCGGACAGGGTCGTGTCGGCGGCGGCGGCATTGTCCGGCGCCGTCCAGGTGAGGACCGAGCGGCCGGCGGCGAGGTGATGGGCAAGCGCGACCGCCTGCGCCTCACCATAGGCCGGATCGGCGGCGAGGCGACCGCCGTCCAGCGGCACGGGGGCGAAGGACGTGGCGGTGGCCACTTGCCGGGCGGTGACAGGGGAGAGGCTCCCACCCACAACGAGCAGCGGCCCGTCCGCCGGCTTCAGGCGCGGCGGGGCGCCCAAGGGCGCGCCAGAGTTCCAATGGCCGGCCACCGCTTCCGCCACGCTGGAGGCCCCGATGGCGAGCAGGGGGCGCGTCTGCGCCCGGCGCCAGAGCATTTCGCCCAACAAGGGAAGGTGGTTCGCCTCCGTCACGTCGAACAGCACCGCCCCGGCGTCGCCCCGTTCCGCCAGCCGCGCCTCCAGCCCGGCGGTGCCGGTCGCATAAGCGGGCAGATGCACGCCTTGCACATCATCCAGCCCCTGCGCGGCCAGATGCAGCCGCAGGTCCGCTTCGCCCATTGGCGTGACGGGATGGCGGGCCATGGTGGGGTGGCGATCGATGCGAAAGACGTTGCCCCCGGTGCCGGCGGCGGCGAACAGGGTGCTGAAGGCGCAATAGCGCCCGATGCTGGGCTGACCGCCGATGAGGGGCAGGAGGGGATTGGGAAAGTGCCGCCCAAGCGTGCGCGCCGCCACCGCCACATTGCCCACATGGGGGGCGCTGTCGAAGGTGGAGCAGACCTTGTAGTGCAACAGCCGCACGCCCAAAGCCGCGAAGAAGGCCCCCGCCGGCTCCAGCTCCGCCGCCATCTCGTCCGGCCCCATGGCGCGGGTGGCGCCTGCGATCCCCACGGCGTCGAGCTCGCCCGCCCGCGCCAGATGCTCCGGCTTGGGCACGCCCAGGAACATCAACGCCTTGAGGCCGGCGCGGGTCAGCGTCGCCAGCGTGTCGCTGGCGCCGGTGAAATCGTCGCCATACCAGCCATAATGCGGGCCGGGCGTCATCAGCCGCGCGCCCCGAAGAAGGCCAGTGCCGCCGCAAGTTCCGGCGCGCTGCGTGCCGCCTCGTCCAGCGACTGCCCCGCCGCCACCGCCGCGAAGGCCTGTCGGATGGAGGTGACGCCCGCCGCCGGCCCGCCGGGATGGGCCATGATGCCGCCCCCCGACATGAAGAGCAGGTCCATCTCGCCAATGGCGTTCCAGGTGGCCGGCACGGTGCCGGCCCATTGGCCGGAGGAGAAGGCGGGCATCACCCGGTCGTCCACCGCGCCGGCCAGCCGCGTGAGGCTGGCGCGGGCGCCGGAAATGACTTCCTCATCCTCCTGCGCGAACTTTCCTTCCAGGCCATGCACATGCATGTGGTCGACGCCGGTCAGGCGCCAGAGCACCTGGTAGGCGTCATAGCCCATGCCCAGCAGCGGATGGCGGGAGAGGGCGCCGAAGCCGTTGCGGTGGCCGTGCAAGGCCAGATCCGTGCTGCGCCGGAGAGTCTGGATGGCGGAAAAGCCGCACCAGTTCAGCGAGGCCATGACGCACGAGCCGCCTTCCTTCGCCACCAGATCCGCATGCCGGCGCATGGCGTCGGTCTCGTCGGTGATGTTGAAGGCCACCATCACATGCTTGCCGGTGCGGTCCTCATGGGCGCGCACGCGGGCCATGACCGCCGGAATGCGTACCGCAAGGGGGGCATAAGCGGGGTCGGCGGAGATTTCGTCATCCTTGATGAAGTCGAGGCCGGCGGCACACAGGTCCCCCACCAGTGCGCCGGTCTCTTCCGCCGAGAGGCCCACATTGGGCTTGATGATGGAGCCCACCAGCGGCCCCTCCGCCACCCCCGTCAGCCGGCGCGTGCCGGCCACCCCCTGGCGGGGCAGGTCGAAGGCGGCGCGGAAGGCGGGGGGCAAGGTGACGGTTTCCAGCCGCAGGCCGGTGACTTCGCCGAGATCATAGAGATTGCCGGCCACCGTCGCCGCAAGCGTCGGCAGGTTCGGCCCCACATTCGCGATGGGGAAGGACAGGTGCACGCGGGCGCGGCGATAGGGGCCTTGGGTGCTGCGCTTGGCAAGGTATGCGTTGGGGAGGCTCGGTTCGGAAACCTGCCCCAAATCCTCGATGGCCGTCACTTCGGCGCGGGCGCGTTCGCGCAGGGCGTCGGTCTCGCCATGGACGCGGGTGAAGGTGCCGCAGGATTGCTCCCCGGCCATCACCTCCGCCACCTTTTCCGGGGCGAACGGGGTCTCGATGAGATAGGAGGCGGAGAAGCGCGTGGCCTCCCCGCCGGCGCCGATCGTGCGATCGGGGGCGCTCATGTCGGGGCCTCAGAGGGTGGCGAGATCGGGGAAGGGACGCACCGGGTCGGTGCCGTCCCAGCCGATGGAGGCCTCGCGGATGAGCTTGAACAGCTTGCCCTTCGGCCCCGCCACTTCGGACAATTCAATCACCGTGCCGGGATGATATTCGGTGTCGAAATAGATGAAGCGGCCCTTCTCGCCCACTTCCCCGCTCATGGCCGGCTTGAAGCCCTGGGCGAGCAGGCGGGCGAGGTCTTCGTCGTAATTTTTGGTCCAGTAGGCCACGTGCTGGAGGCCGGTGCGCCCTGCCTTCAGGAAGTCGCGATACATGGAGGGCGCGTCGTTCCGGATCTGGATCAGCTCCATCTGGAGCGGCCCGGAATTGGCCAGCGCCACCGAATTGTGCACCTCATAGGGTTCGCCACGATAGGTGTAGTTCACGATCGGCACGCGCGGATTGTAGAACCACGGGCCGATGCCCAGCACGCGGCTCCAATAATCCATGGCGGCTTCGATATCTTCCACCACATAGCCGGCTTGCCGGATCTCGCCGAAAAATCGGCTCATGACGCACCTCGAGGGTCGGTTAGAAACGCAGGAATCCGATGGAGATCCACGGCACGGCGGCGACGATCACCAGGCCCACCAGGAGCGCCGCCACATAGCCCCAGATGTGCTTGAGGCCTTCGTCGGGATGGATCTTGGAAATGGCGCAGGCGCCGTAATAGCCAACGCCGAAGGGCGGGGCGAAGAGGCCGATGCCCATGGCGAAGATGACCACCATGGCATAGTGCACCTCGTGGATGCCCACGGCCTTGGCGATGGGAAAGAGCAGGGGGCCGAACAGCACGATGGCGGGAATGCCCTCCAGCACGCTGCCCAGGATCACGAAGGCGACGATGGAAATGGCCATGAAGCCGGCGCTGCCGCCGGGGATGGACCCCATGGCCTTGGCCAGATTCTGTGAGAAGCCGGACTGGGTGAGGCCCCAGGCCATGGAGGTGGCGCAGCCGACGATGAAGATGATGGCGCCGGTGAGGGACGCCGTCTCCACCAGCATGGGCTTCAGGCGCCGCCAGTCGAACTGGCGATAGAGCAGCAGGCCAGCCAGAACCGCATAGACGATGCCGATGGTGGAGACTTCGGTGGCGGTGGCCACCCCTTCCACCACCGCCGCGCGGATGACGAAGGGGAGCGCGATGGCCGGCGCCGCGATGAAAGCGAGCTTGGCGATCTCCTTGGCCGGCGGCTTGCGGATATGGCTCAGATCTTCCTTGCGATAGCGCCACCACACCACGGTGCACAGCGTCGCGCCGAGCACCACGGCGGGTAGCATGCCGCCGGTGAAGAGGGCGGCGATGGACACGCCCGTCACCGAGCCGATGGTGATGAGCACGATGGACGGCGGGATGGTCTCGGTCTGCGCGCCGGTGGCGGAGAGCAAAGCGACGAGATCGCCGGGAGGGGCGCCACGCTTCTTCATTTCCGGGAACAGGACCGGGGCGATGGCCGCCATGTCGGCGATCTTCGAGCCGGAAATGCCCGACACCAGATACATGGCGCCGATGAGCACATAGGACAGGCCGCCGCGCACATGACCGAGCAGGCTCGCAAGGAACTGGATCATGGCTTTCGCCATACCGGTCATCTCGATGAGCGCGCCGAGGAAGATGAAAAGCGGCACCGCGAGCAGGATGAGATGGCTCATGCCCTCGTCGAGCCGGCCCACCATCACCAGCATGGGTGTGCGGGTGGTGAGCGCCAGATAGGCGAAGGTGGCGAGCGCGAAGGAAAAGGCAATGGGCACGCCGGAGAGCACGCAAGCCGCCACCAGCCCGACAAAGAAGATGACGAGGTTCCACTGGCCGAGCGGCTTCAGGAGCGGCCCCGCCAGCCAGAAGGCGGCGACGATGGCGGCGGTCAGCGCCAGCGCGGTCAGCACCATGCGCGGCGCGCGCAGCTTGATCAGCCGGATGAGCGTGACCACCAGCATCAGCCCGACGCCCACCGGAATGGCGGAGGCGCGCCAGGAATTGGAAATCTCCAGCGCCGGCGTGACGATGAAGCCTTCCTCCTGCGCATATTCAATGGCCGGGTGGAGGATGAGCAGCAGGAAGGCCAGCGGCGCGGTGAGCGCCGCGCCCTCCAGCAAGGCGGCGGTGCCGGCCTTCACGCGGGTGAGCAGCGCGGCCATGCGCATGTGCTCGGAGCGGCGCAGCGCCACCACGGCGCCCAGCATGGACAGCCACAGGAACAGGATGGAGGCGAGCTCGTCCGACCAGACGAGGGGGGCGTGCATCACATAGCGGGAGACGACGCCCGCGAGCAGGATGACGATCTCCGCCACCACCAGGGCGGCGACGACGGTCTCCAGGAGGAAACCAAGGGCCTTGTCGAACAGGTCGATCAGGCCAAGGGCTCCGGTTTGGCGCACCTCGAGCGGGGTGGCGCCGGCATGGGGGCCGGACATGGGCGTCCTCCAGATTGATTGCTTCGGTTCTTGCGCGATGCTGCGTCTTAGAACCGGAGCCGACCAGATGGAAAGCACCTGGCCGGAAAAGTCCCGCATGACCAAAGGGAAGTTGAGCCGTGCCGTTCCAGATTCCGGACCTTGGCGCGTTCTTTCCCTGCACCCCGCACGTGACGAGGCAATAGTCATGAATGACCTTGGGGAAGATCGGGGCAATCTTGGCGGGGCGCCGCGCCCGGTGACGAAGACTTTGGCGCCCCCGCCGGATCAGAGCTTGCCCACCGCGCCTTCCAGCAGCGCCCAGGCCTCGTCGCCGAAGCGGCCCTTCCACTCGGTATAAAAGCCGTTGTCGCGCAGCTTCTGGCGGAAGCTCGCCGGGTCGACCTTGTTGAAGGTCAGGCCCTTGGATTCCAGGTCCGACTGGACGTTCTCGTTCAGCTTCTTGATGTCGCCGCGCTGGGCGAGGCCCGCGTCATTGATGGCCCCCGACACCACCTTCTGCAGGTCCGCCGGCAGTTCGCGCCAGGCGCGGCCATTGGCGATGAACCAATAGCCGTCCCAGATGTGGTTGGAGAGGGAGCAGTATTTCTGCACCTCATAGAGCTTGGCCACCTGGATGATGGGCAGGGGATTTTCCTGCGCGTCCACGATGCGGGTCTGGAGCGAGGAATAGACCTCGGAGAATTGCAGCGAGGTCGGCGCGGCACCCAGGGCCTTGAACATGGAGATGGAGAGCGGGCTCACCGGCACGCGGATCTTCAGCCCGTCCATGTCCTTGGCCGTGGTGATGGGGCGGTTGGACGTGGTGTTCTGGCGGAAGCCATTGTCCCACATCTTCTCGAAGGCATAGAGGCCGGACTTGGCGATGGCATTGCGCACCAGAGTGCCCACCGGGCCGTCCATGGCCTTCCAGACCTGGTCATAATCGGCGAAGGCAAAGCCCACCGCATTGATGGCGGCCACCGGAACCAGCGTCGCGATCACCAGCGCCGAGGGGGTGAAGAAGGTGACGCCGCCGGAGCGCACCTGCGCCAGCATGTCGGTGTCGCCGCCCAACTGATTGTTGGGGAAGATCTTGATTTCCACCTGGCCCTTGGTCTCGGCCGCCACCCGCTCCGCCGCCTGCTGGGCGCGGATGTTCAGGGGATGGGAGAGGGGGAGGTTGTTGGCATATTTCAGCTCATATTCCGCGGCGCGAGCGATGCGCGGCATGCCGATGGTGGCGGCGGCGGACAGAGCGGCGGCAGAGCCCAGGAATGCGCGGCGCGACAGCGGATACATCACAGCCTCCCGAATATTGGTGTTTTTTGATGGATTGTTCCGTCGATTTGATGGAACAATAGGTTTTGAGCTTGTCCTGTCAAATCGAAAGACTGATGTGTTTTGATGTGTTCCGATCAAGTTGCGGCAGAGGGTGACGAAACGGCAGGGGGCGAGGACGCCGCCGCCCGCCGCATGGCCCGCATTCCCGACGTGGCGCGGCGGGCGGGTGTCTCCACCGCCACCGTGGACCGGGTGCTCAATCGCCGCCCCGGCGTGCGGGCGGGCACGGTGCAGAAGGTGCTCCAGGCGGTGGCGGAGCTGGGCTATCCCGCCGATCTGCCGGCGCCTCTGCTGGCGCCGGGCCTCAAGCCGCTGCGCATCGTGGTGCTGCTGCCGGCGGGCACCAATCGCTTCATCACCATGCTCGGCCGCATGCTGGCGGAAAGCACGCCCATGCTGGAGGCGGCGCACATCTCCTGCCGCGTCGAATACATCAAGAGCTTCAATCCCGAACTGCTCGCGCGCGCCTTGCTCCAGCACGGGCGCACCGCCGATGGCCTCGTCTTCATGGCGCTGGAGCACCCGGCCGTGCGCGAGGCGGTGAACCGGCTGGCCGAGAAGGGCGTGCCCTGCGCCACCCTGATTTCGGATGTGGCGGGCACGCGGCGCCTCGCCTATTTCGGCCTCGACAACCGCTCGGCGGGCCGTACCGCCGCCTATCTGATCGCCCGCTTCGTCGGCAACCGGCCGGCCAAGGTCGCCATGATCGCCGGCTCGCTCTCCTACCGCGCCCATGAGGAGCGCGAGATGGGCTTCCTGCACCTGTTCCAGGAGATGTTTCCGCAGATCGAGGTGGTGGGCCTGCGCGAGGGGCAGGACGACGAGGCGCAGAATTATCGCCAGACCCGGCAATTCCTCGCCCAGCATCCCGACCTGTCCGGCCTCTACAATATTGGCGGCGGCGCGGCCGGTGTCGGGCGGGCGCTGAAGGAGATGCGGCGGGAGGGGGAGGTGGTGTTCGTGGGCCATGGCCTGACCCCCGACACCCGCGCCTTGCTGCTGGACGGCACCATGGACGCGGTCATCACCCAGAGCCCGCAAGGCGCGCTCGCCAGCATCGCCACGCTCTTTTCCAACGTGCGGGCGGGGCTTGATCCGCTGGCCGGCGTCGAGCCGCCGCGCATCGAGATCATCCTGCGGGAAAACCTGCCCTGACCTTTGCCCGCGCCGAATCGGGTAAGCACGGGCCAAATCCTTGCCCGCCAAATCCTTGCTTGCGAATTCCTTGCCCGGAGCGTTTCCATGAGCCTTGAGAGCGTGCGCGCCTTCTTTGCCGAGCATGCCCCCGACATCACCGTCGAGGAATTGGCCACCAGCACCGCCACGGTGCCGGAAGCGGCCGCCAGCCTCGGCGTCGCCCCCGCCCAGATCGCCAAGACGCTGTCGCTGCGCATTGGCGAGGAGGTGGTGCTGGTGGTGGCCCGCGGTGATTCCCGGCTCGACAACAAGAAGGCCAAGGCGGCCCTGGGCGCCAAGCCCCGCATGCTCGGCCAGGAGGAAGTGGCGGCACTCACCGGCCACCCCGTGGGCGGGGTCTGCCCCTTCGGCCTGCCGACGGGCCTCAAGGTCTATTGCGACGTGGCGCTCCGTGCCTTCGACGAGGTGATGCCCGCCGCCGGCGCTGGCAACGCCATGGTGCGCATCGCGCCGGAGCGCATGGCGGAGCTCACCGGCGCCATCTGGGTGGATGTCTGCCAGACGGTGGAATAGGGCGTTTGCCGCTCACCGCTGCGCCTTCCGCACATAGTCTTCCACCGCCGCCTTGTTTTCCGCGTCGATGAGCCGTTCGCCATCGGCCATGAGGTCCGCCAGCGTCTGCTGGCGCAACACCGCGCGCCAGGCCTCCTCGGCGGCCAGCATGCGGCGCTTGATGAAGCAGTCGGTCTTGTAGACGCACGGGTCCTTGGACTTGCCGGGGCCGCGCCGGCGGATTTCCCGGCACACGAAGGCCGGCTCGGCGCCGTCAATGGCTTCCACGATGTCGGCGAGCGTGGTCGCCTCCGGGGCGCGGGCGAGGCGATAGCCGCCGCGCGGGCCGGGCAAGGCATCGATGAGCCCGGCCGCGGCGAGCTGCCGCAGGTGCTTGAGGAGATAGGTCTCCGAGACCCCGTGCATCTCGGCCAGCGCCTTGCCCGGCAACACCTTTCCCGCCGGCAGGCCCGCCAGAACCAGCGCGCAATGCAGTGCCGCCTCCACCCCATCGCTCATGCGCCGCATGCGCCGCTCCCGGATTCGCGTTTGTGCTCTGCTCAAATCATGGATAAGAAATATCCACGAATAGGGCTCAGGCCCACTTTAACGGAGGTTTCCATGTCGTCCCGTATGAACATCGCCGCCCTGGCGCCCGATCTCTACCAGGCCATGCGCGGGCTGGAGGGAGCGGTGCTGAAGTCGGGCCTGTCCAAGCGCGACCTGCACCTCCTGAAGCTGCGGGCGTCCCAGATCAATGGCTGCGCCTTTTGCGTGGACATGCATGTGAAGGAGGCGCTGGCCGATGGCCTCGACCCGCAGATGCTCCATCTGGTCTGCGCCTGGCGGGAATCGCCCTTCTTCGATGCCCATGACCGGGCCTTGCTGGAATGGACGGAGGCGGTGACGCTGGTCGCCGACACCGGCATCCCCGACGCCGCCTATGCCGCGGCCAAGGCGGAATTCTCGGACGGCGACATTGCCCGGCTGGTTGTTGCGATCGGGGCCATCAATCTGTGGAACCGCCTCGCAGTGGCCTCCCGCATGCAGCATCCCCTGCCTGCTGCCGCTTGAGGCGCCGGCCATCAGCGCATCCGCGCGGTGACGGCGAGGGCGGCGAGAATGAGCCCCGCCGCCGCCAGGAAGGTCACCCGCAATCCCCCCGCCACTGCGCTGGGGGAGGGGGGATCCACCCCGCCAAGCCCCGCCCCCCAGGCGAACAGCGCGCCGAGGAGCGCGGCGCCCGCGATCAGGCCGAGATTGCGGGCAAGGCCCAGAAGGCCGGAGACCGTGCCTCGCCGCGCCGCCGGCACCTGCGCCAGGGTGCCGGTGGTGTTGGCGGCGAGGAACAACTGGTAGCCCGGCGTCAGGACGAGGAGGGCACCCACATAGCCCCACAGTCCGGCCACCGGCGGCAGGAGAGCCAGCAGGATTGCACCGGCCCCGAGCAGCCCGAGACCGGCCCGAGACACGGGCACCGCGCCGAACCGGTCCACCAGCCGCCCCGCCGGCACGCCGGTCACCATTGAGACACCCGGCCCGACGGCCAGGACGAGCCCGATGGCCGCGTCGGCCAGCCCGACGCCGAGGCGCAGATAGAAGGGTCCCACCACCAGCGTCCCCATCATCACCATGGCGACCAGCAGGTTGGCGAGAAGGTTGGGCCACACGCTCGGCACGGCGTGTTCGCCATCGCCATCGCCTGAGCCCATGGCACGGATGGCGGCGGGGCGCGCCGCTGGCGGGTGGGGCAAAGCCAGCCCCGCCAGCGCGAAGGTGCCGAGGCCCAGTGGCACGAGCAGCAGGAACAGGGCGCGCCATCCGCCCATCTCCAGCACCCCGCCGCCGAGCGCGGGGCCGAGGGCCGTTCCCATGGCCGAAACGGTGCCGAGCAGTCCCATGGCGCGGCCCACGCGCCCGGTCCCTGCCGTCTCGCGCATCAGGGCCGTGGCCAGCGTCATCATAAAGGCGGCCCCGATCCCCTGGAGCGCCCGCGCCGCGATCAGCTGCGGGAGGCCCGGCGCCAGCGCGCAAAGGCCCGAGCCGAGCGCGAACAGGACCAGGCCCAGGAGCAGCATGGGCTTGAGCCCGAACCGGTCGCCCAGCCGCCCGGCGATGAGGGCAAACACGGTCATTCCCGCCAGATAGGCCACCACGACCCCCTGCACCGCCGCGAACGGCGCCGCGAAGGCCGCCGAGAGCGCCGGCAGCGCCACATTGGCGATGCTGGTGCCAAGCGCCGCCAGCAGCACCGCCAGCGCAAGCGGCACGTCCGCGCCCCATCTGTGTTTCGGGCCGTCTTCAAGCCTCTCGATCATGTCCTTGCCCCTTGCGTTCATTGCGATCGCGCGCGAGGCTACGAATTCAAGTCAACTTGAGGTCAAGGGCCATGCTGCTCGATATTGGCGAGGTGTGCGAACGCACCGGCGTGCGGCCCTCGGCGCTGCGCTATTACGAGGATGTGGGGCTGATTTCCTCCGCCGGCCGCCATGGCCTGCGCCGGCAGTTTCCGCCCGAAGTGCTGGTGCAGCTCAAGCTCATCGCCCTGTGCCAGGGGGCGGGATTCTCGCTCACCGACATTGCCGGCATGTTCGGCACCGGCGGCGCGCCGACGCTGGACCGCGCCGCTCTTCACCGCCGCGCAGACGAGATCGACCGTCAGATCGGCGAGCTGACGGCCCTGCGCGAGACCTTGCGCCATGTGGCGGACTGCCCCGCGCCCTCGCACATGGAATGCCCCACCTTCCGCCGCCTGCTGGACGGGGCAGGCCGCCGCCGCCCCGCCCGCCGCAAGCGCACTGCGCCCTAGGTTCAGCCACGCGGTGCCATCAGCCGCTGCGCGCCGAAGGCGGGGCCGAGGGGCGTTCCGGGCTCCAGCAGGTGGCGCGCGACGGCTTCGCCAATGCCCGCCGAGTGCTTGAAGCCGTGGCCCGAGCAGGCGGAAACGAGGAGCACACGCGGCATTTCCGGGTGAGCGTCGATGAGGAAGCCATTGTCGCGGGAGGTGGTGTAGAGGCACACGGCCGAGCGGGTGGCACGGGGCGCGATGCCGGCCAGTTTGCCGGCTATGTGATGGGCGTGCATGGCCGCCACTTCCGCGTCCGAGACGGTGCGTTCCACGGTGTCGGGGTCGCAGGAGGTGGCATATTGCTCAGTGGCCACCTTGATGCTGCCGGGGCTGGCAGCGGGTGGGAAGCCATAGACATAGTCCTCGTCCCCGTCCCCATGCATCCAGATGAAGACGGGGCTGTTGGCCGGGAACAAAGCCGGCTCCGTAATCTCCATCCAATGGAGCACTTGCCGCTGCACGCGGAAGGCGGGCTTCAGCGCCGGCCCCAAAAAGGAATGGGCCCACGGACCCGCCGCCACCACCACCTGACCGGCCAGGACCGCGCCGCGCTCCGTCTCGATGCATACACCCGCGCCGTCTGGCGCGAGGCCCGTCACCTTCGTGTCGGTCATCACCTGCGCGCCCAGCCGCACTGCCTCCGCGATCTGGGTGCGGATGGCGGCCTCCGGGCGCACATAGCCGCCGCCGGGCTCGAAATAGCCCTGCTCGTCGCCGCGCAGCCCGACGAAGGCGGGGAAGCGGCGGCGGATCTCGGCGGCGTCCAGCACCTCGTGAGGGATGGCATGGGCTTGGGCGACCTCCACCGTCCGGCGCAGGAAGTCCGGCTTGCCGTGGTGAGAATTGGGCGCCGAAGCGGAGGCCATCACCAGCGTCCCGGCGGGCACGAGAAGCGGTTCTCCCGTCTCGGCTTCCAGCTCCCGCCAGATGCGATGGGAGGCGCGCACCAGCGGCACATAGTCCGCTCCTTCGCCCACCGCCTCCCGCGTGATGCGGGTGTCGCCATGACTGGAGCCGAAGGTGTGGGGCGGCGAAAAGCGATCAATGCCCACCACCCGGGCGCCTGTCTTGGCCAATTGGTAGAGCACCGCGCTGCCCATGGCGCCGAGGCCGATCACCGCCACGTCGCAGGAAGAAGAAGGCAGACTCATGGGCAGGCTCCGAGGGGGAGGGGGGACAGGAAAGGGGCACATCTTGCCTGTGAACCGCCCCGGTCTCCAGCCGCGCGGGCCTCCAAGGCCCATTGGCGCGCGTCTCCGTCCCCAGCCCGCGAAAAAATCACTCCAGTTCGGAGCCTTATGTTGCGCTGCCTAAGACCAGCCCTGCCGCGGCGCGGCGGACATTCGGTGAAACCCTCAGCGCAGCTTGCTGCCTTTTGTTTTGGCAGGTGCGAGACAAGAATTGACGGCGCTACCCGTTTACCGTGGGTGAAGCGTTGCTGCACGCCGTGGTCGCAAAGCCACGGATGCAACCGCTATCCCCTTCCAAAACGGTCAGTTTTTGAGCATTGACCGCCATCGGTCTTGGCGAGACACTTTCGGTAACGCTGCGACACGTGCGTAAAACGTGGGCAATATGCCGGCCCCCGATCGCCGGCCCTCTGGGGTGGGAACCATGTCCGTCAAGATGCCGGCTTCGCGTCCGTCCGCTCGCCGTACGCGTCAGCTCGCGCTCGCGCTGCTCGCCTCCTGCGCCATCCCGGCCTCGGCGCTGGCCCAGAGCAGCAATGCCACGGTGGGCCCGAACTACCTCCACAATTACCAGCCGGCCGGCTCCAATGGCAGCGGCGGCTATGGCTGCCCGGACAGCAATGGCTACGAGGCCAATGTGGGCGGCGGCCATTCGGGCAGCAACGGCCCCCCCGTCACCGAGACCTATTCCAACACGCTCTCCGGCGGCAGCTCGTATGATGGCACCTTCGTGCTGGCCGGGAGCATCGGCGGCAATGGCGGCGGTGGCGGCAATTCCGACAATGCCGCCTTGTGTCTGGATGGCGGCGCCATCAATGGCGGCAATGGCGCCACCGGCAGCGATGGTGGTACCGTCACCATCACCACCAACAGCGGATCGGGCAATTATTTCTCGGGCACGGCCATCGTCGTCTACAGCAAGGGCGGCAATGGCGGCGATGGCGGCTATTCCAAGACCGATGGCGGCTATGGCGGCTCCGGTGGCCAGGGCGGGCAGGGCGGCCAGGCGCAGCTCACCAATTCCACACCGATCACCACCACCTCCACGGGCGCGGCGGGCCTTGCCGTGCTCTCCGTGGGCGGCAATGGCGGGTCCGGCGGCAATGGCGCCACCGGCGGCAATGGCGGTTCGGGCGGCGCGGGCGGCATCGGCGGCGCGGTCATCCTGAGCAACACCGCCGCGGTGACGGCCCAAAACTCCATAGCCATCTACACTCAGAGCGTGGGCGGCACCGGCGCCGGCGGCGGGTCGGGCGGCGGGGGCTACTGGATCTTCGGCGGCGGCGGCTCGGGCGGTGGCGGCGGCTATGGCGCCGATGCCGGCACGGTCAACGTGACCAATTCCGGCACGCTCACCTCAAATTGGCTGGGCTCGCGCGGCATCGAGGCCCAGTCAGTGGGCGGCGGCGGCGGCGATGCGGGCATTTCCAACGGCCTGAACGCGCTGGGCGCCAATGGCGGCCCGGCGGGTTCGGGCGCGCAGGTCACCGTTTCCAATTCCGGTGCCATCGTCCTCACCAACGGCTCGGCCATCGGCATTGCCGCCCAGTCCGTGGGCGGCGCCGGTGGCACAGGCGGCCTTGCCTATAGCAGCGGCATTACCGGCGTCATCGTCGGCGGCACCGACACGGGCGGGGATGGCGGCGGCGGCGGCAATTCCGGCACCGTGACGGTGAGCAATACCGGCAATATCTGCACCGGCAATTCCTGCAATGGCGGGGCCGCGCCCTCCTCCAGCGCCGGCGGGGCCATGGGCATCCAGGCCCAGTCCATCGGCGGCGGCGGCGGCACTGGCGGCTTCGGCGTCGCCACCTCCATCGTCGGCACGTCCTTCGCCATGGGCGGCAATGGGGGCGCTGGCGGCAATGGCGGGGCCGTCTTCGTCGACAATACCGGCTCCATCACCACCCAGGAGATCAATTCCCCGGCCATCCTCGCCCAGTCCATCGGCGGGGGCGGCGGGTCCGGCGGCGGCGCGCTCTCGCTGTCGCTGAGCGGCACCAGTGGCGCCTCCATTTCCCATGGCGGCGCTGGCGGCACGGGCGGCGCGGCGAGCGCGGTCACCGTGAACTGCACCAGCGGCGATGCGGGCGCCAATTATGGCGCGGCCTGCAACACCTCGGGCGCGAACTGGCTGACCAGCCTCGGCAATGGCTCCATCTCCACCAATGGCACGGGCTCGCCGGGCATCATCGCCCAGTCGCTGGGCGGTGGCGGTGGCCATGGTGGCTATGCGGTGTCGCTGTCCGGCAGCGCGGTGGCGGCCTTCTCCCTGGCGGTGGGCGGCGCGGGCGGCCCGGGCAGCGATGCCGGCAACGTGTTCGCCGGCACGGGTGGCCTCAACATCACCACCAATGGCACGGATTCCCCCGGCGTGGTGGCCCAGTCCATCGGCGGCGGCGGCGGCAATGCGGGGGCGAGCGTCGCGGGCGCCATCGCGCAGGGCGCCTCCATCGCGCTCGCCGTTGGCGCGCCCGGCGGTTCGGGCGGCTATGGCGTGAATGCGGCGGCCATCAACCAGGGCAGCAACATCGTCACCTATGGCGATCGTTCGCCGGGCCTGCTCTCCCAGTCCATCGGCGGCGGCGGCGGCAATGGCGGCGCGGCCATCTCCGCCTCGGCGGGCGAGGTGGCGGCGGTCAATCTGACGCTGGGCGGCACCGGCGGGGCGGGCGGCACGGGCGGGTGGGCCTATGCCTATAACAAGACCGACAGCGGCGCGGCGGGCAGCGCCAACATCACCACCACCGGCTATCAGTCGAGCGCGGTGGTGGTGCAGTCCATCGGCGGCGGCGGCGGCAATGGCGGCTACACCACGGCCCTCACCTTGTCGCTCGGCCCCTCGCTGGGCGCCAATATTGGCGGGCTCGGCGGCAGCGGCAATTATGCCAACACGGTCTTCTTCGAGAATACGGGCGGCACGCTGAGCGCGGCCGGCGGCGGCGCGGCCATCATTCTCGCCCAGTCCATCGGCGGCGGCGGCGGCAATGGCGGCTTCGTGGCCTCGGGCAATGCCAGCCTGGAGGGCTCGGCCACCCTGGCGGTGGGCGGCTCCGGCGGAGACGGCTCATACGCCAATACGGTGCAGGTCACCAATTACGGCGCGATCGTTGCGCCGAGCACGGTGACCACCACCACCACGACTGAGGTGGCCACCACGACCTATGTGACCGAGCAGGTCTTCGCGGGTTACAAGGAAGTCTACGTCTGCACCTACTATTGCTATATGGAACTTGAGCCGGTCTACACGACCGAGCAGGTGGCAGTGACCACCTACACCCCCGTCACCACGACCCAGACGGTGGCGAGCGGCGCCGCCCTTTACGGCAATGCGCCGGGCATTCTCGCCCAGTCCATGGGCGGCGGCGGCGGCTCCGGCGGCTTCGCGGTGGGGGCCTCCATGTCGGGGGCCTATGATGCGAGCCTCGAAGTGGGCGGCTCGGCGGGCTCGGGTGGCTCGGGCGCCGCGGTCACGGTCTATAACGGCAACACCATCACCCTGGTCGGCCCCATGTCGGGCGGCATCGTCGCCCAGTCCGTGGGTGGCGCGGGCGGCACCGGCGGCTTCGCGGTGGGCGGGGGCCTCGAAAGCGGGGTGGCTGCCAATGCCACCATCGGCGGCGGCGGCGGTTCAGGCGGATCGGCGTCCACCGTGTCGGTCACGCAGACGGGCGGCGCGCTCACCACCAATGGCTCGCAATCCCCCGCCATCACGGCGCAGTCCATCGGCGGGGCGGGCGGCGCGGGTGGCTGGGACGTGGCCGGCTCGCTGGCGGGCGGCGCCTCGGCGGCGGTGGCCCTGGGCGGCACCGGCGGCAGCGGCGGCACGGCGGGCGGCGTGACGGTGGTGCTGGATTCCGGCGCGCCCATCACCACGGCGGGCCTCATCTCCCCCGGCATCGTGGCCCAGTCCATCGGCGGGTCCGGCGGTGCGGGCGGCTTCAGCGCCGGGGCGGCGGGCTCCATCGTGTTCGCAGCGGACGTCACCCTGGCGGGCAATGGTGGCTCGGGCGGGGGCTCGGGCGCGGTAAAGGTGACCTCCAACTCCCTCGTCACCACCTCCTATGACCAGTCCATCGGCATTCTCGCCCAGTCCATCGGCGGCAATGGCGGCAATGGCGGCTTCGCCCTTGCGGGCGCCGGGTCCACCGGCGGCGGCGATGCCAAGGTGTCCGTGGGCGGGGCGGCGGCCACCGGCGGCTCGGGCGGCTCGGGGCAGACGGCGGGGTCGGTGACCGTCTACGCCACCAATATCTCCACCCAGGGTTATGAATCCATCGGCATCCTCGCCCAGTCCATCGGCGGCTCCGGCGGCAATGGCGGGTCGAGTCGGGCCTTCTCCGTGTCGGGCGCCGGCTCCGAGGTGGACGGCTATTCCGCCTCCGTGGCCATTGGCGGCGCAGGGTCCTCCGGCGGCTATGGCGGCTCGGTCACGGTGCAGCAGGTCGGCGGCGTGCAGGTGGGCACCGGCTCGGTGACCAGCGACCTCGCCCCCGGCATCTTCGCCCAGTCCGTGGGCGGCTCGGGCGGCAATGGCGGCTCGGCCGATGCCAATGCCATCGCCAGCACGGCCTCTGTCTCGGTCGCCATCGGCGGCGGCGGCGGGCAGGGCAGCAATGGCGGCAACGTTTCCGCCCAGTCCAATAGCGGCCTCAATTCCGGGTCGGTGGTGACCTATGGCGCGCAGTCGCCGGGCGTGATCGGCCAGTCCATCGGCGGCGGCGGCGGCAATGGCGGCTGGTCGCAGGCCACCGCCTCCTCCAACCAATATGCGGCGGGCATCGCCATTGGCGGCTATGGCGCGGGCGGCGGCGCGGGCGGCACGGTGACGCTCGATGTGGGCGGCGCGGTGGTGACCCATGGGGATCATTCCGCGGCTTTGTTCGCCCAGTCCGTGGGCGGTGGCGGCGGCAATGGCGGGGCGGCCTCTTCCACCACCACGGCGGGGCAAGGCAGCGAACTGACCGGCGGTGTCACCTCGGTGGCGGGCGCGGGCGTGGCCAATGACGTGAACAACGTCAATTCCGCCCTTTCCAACACCAATTCCTCCGACAAGGGCGCCTCCACCGCCAGCAAGACCCAGCCGGACAACGGCATCGCGGTATCGTTGGCCATTGGCGGCAATGCGGGCCAGGGCGGCGGGGGCAATACGGTCTCCGTCACGTCCACCGGCGCGCTCCAGACCTATGGCGACCTGTCCCACGGCATTTTCGCCCAGTCGGTCGGCGGCGGCGGCGGCAATGGCGGCTCGTCCAGCACCAATGCGGATGGCAGCTCCTATGCCGCCTCGGTGACGCTGGGGGGCGGCGCCGGGACGGGCGGCACGGGCGGAGGCGTCACGGTCGATCTCGAGGGCACCGCCGGCAACATCTACACCAGCGGCCAGCAGGCCTATGGCATCTTCGCCCAGTCGGTGGGCGGCGGCGGCGGCAATGGCGGCTCGGCCACCAACAGCGCCACCGGCGGCCAGGCGGCCGTGTCCTTCAGCCTCGGCGGCAACGGCGCCAGCGGGGCGACGGGCGGCAGTGTGACGGTGGAAGGCAACGTCAGCTCGGTCATAAACACGCTGGGGGCGGGCGCCATCGGCCTGTTCGCCCAGTCGGTGGGTGGCGGTGGCGGCTCCGGCGGCTCCAGCACCACGGCGTCCTCCGCTCCGGGCGTGCAGTCCGGCGGCGGGGGCAGCTCCTCCGCTTCCACGGGCAGCACCAGCGGCTCGGCCAGTTCCTCGCAGACGGCCTCAAGCGCCGGCAATAATGGCGGCACCAACGCGGCCCAGGCGGGTGCGGACGGCGGCAGCGGCACCAGCGGCGGCAATTCGCTGGCCATGAGCATGGGCGGCTCGGCCGGCACCGGCGGCGATGGCGGCAGCGTCACCGTCACCAATGATGCCCTCATCTTCACCGGCATCCCGCTGACTTCGCTCAGCGTCACGGCCCCGCCGGACAATGCGCCGGCCCTGCTGGCCCAATCGGTGGGCGGCGGCGGCGGCAATGGCGGCTCAAGCACGTCGAATGCCTCCGCCAACGAGCACGCGGTCTCCCTGGCGCTCGGCGGCTCCGGCGGCTCGGGCGGCACGGGTGGCGAGGTCCAGGTCACTACGGTGGGCACGCTGCAGACGGCGGGCAACAATTCCGCGGCGCTCATCGCCCAGTCGGTGGGCGGCGGCGGCGGCAATGGCGGCTCCTCTTCCACCACCACCTCCACGGGCGGCACCATGTCGCTCGCCCTCGGCCTGGGGGGCAACGGATCGGGCGGCGGCGACGGCGGCACCGTCACTGTGACGGTGAATGTACCGGTATCCGTGAACGGGTTGAAGGGCATCGTCACCTCCGGGGCCAATTCCACCGGCATCTTCGCCCAGTCGGTGGGCGGTGGCGGCGGCACGGGTGGCGCCTTCATTTCCTCCGCCACCGGCGGCAGCAGCTCCAGTTCCTCAAGCAGCAACAGCGCCAGCGGCAAGGCGGGTTCCAGCTCGTCTTCGGCCTCCAGTGGCGTCGCGCTTTCCATGGGCCTTGGTGGCTCCGGCGGCGGCGGGGGCGGCGGCGGTAACGTCACGGTCACGGCGACCGCGCAGGTCAACACCAACGGCGCGCAGTCCCACGGCATCTTCGCCCAATCCGTGGGCGGGGGCGGCGGCGCGGGCGGTTCCAGCACCACCAATGCCAATAGCGGCAGCTATGCGGTGAGCCTCGGCCTCGGCGGGTCGGGCGGCACCGGCGGCGCGGGCGGCACCGTCTCGCTGACGCAGAACGCCACCACCATCACGCAGGGCGCCATGTCCTATGGCCTCTTCGCCCAATCGGTGAGCGGCGGCGGCGGCTTCGGCGGCGCCAGCAACGCCACCTCCGCCAGCGGCGGCGAGGCCAATATCGGCGTTGCCCTGGGCGGCTCCGGCGCGTCGAGCCTGCCCGGCGGCACCGTGACCCTCACCGCCAATGGCGGCGTGCAGACCAACGGCGCCAACGCCATCGCCATTCTCGGCCAGTCCATCGGCGGCGGCGGCGGCGCGGGCGGCTCGTCCACCTCCAGCACGTCCAATGGCAACATTTCCGCCTCCCTGGGCCTTGGCGGGTCCGGCGGCACGGGCAATGACGGCGGCGCGGTGACGGTCTCGGCCTATTCCGCCATCCTGACCAATGGCGCAAACGCCGCGGGCCTGGTGGCCCAATCCATCGGCGGCGGCGGCGGCATTGGCGGCTCGTCCACGGGCGGGGCGGGCGGCGGCGGCGACACCACCGCGTCCCTCGCATTGGGCGGCACGGGCGGGGCGGCCGGCGATGGCGGCGCCGTCTCGCTCACCTTGGACAATTACGGCTCCGGCACCACCCTCACCACTTATGGTGCCTACTCCTATGGCCTCGTCGCCCAGTCGGTGGGTGGCGGCGGCGGCATGGGCGGCTCCAGCAATGGCAGCGCCACCGGCTCAGGCGACGTGACCGCGACGCTCTCTTTGGGCGGGTCCGGCACCTCCGGTGGCGCCGGCGGCGCTGTCACCGTCAATACGGACAATGCCCACACCGTCACCTATGGCCTCGGCGCGGTGGGTGTGCTCGTGCAGTCCATTGGCGGCGGCGGCGGCGCAGGCGGCACCAGCGACGTGAGCGCGACCGGCGGCAATGCCACCAGCGGCGCCTATGCGGCGGGCCTGGCGCTCGGCGGCAACGGCTCCGGCGGCGGGGCGGGCGGCACGGCGCTCGTGAACAATTGGATGAGCACGGCCACCGTGGGCGCCATGGCGCCGGCGGTGCTGGTGCAGTCCATTGCCGGCGGCGGCGGCCTCGCCGCCAGCACCACGAGCATTTCCGGCAATGCCAATACCAGCTCGGTGACGATGACGCTGGGCGGCACCAACGGCCTCGGCGCGCAGGCCGGGACGGTGACGCTGAACAATTACGGCCCGGTCCAGACCTCGGGCATGGATTCCCACGGCATCATGGCCCAGTCCATTGCCGGCGGTGGTGGCTATGCCAGCACGCTGCTGAGCGGCGACGGCACCGCCGATGTCACCATCGACTATGACACGACGCTCGGCGCCAACGGCACCGGCAGCGGCGATGCCAACACCGTCTTTGCCCTCTATGGCAACAATATCGTCACCGCCGGCACCCGTGCCATCGGCCTCATCGCCCAGTCCATCGGCGGTGGTGGTGGGGTGACGGGCCTGCCCATCGAGAGCCAGTCCAGCAGCACCTTCAACGGCACGGTCACCCTGGGCGGGTCCGCCGGCGGGGCGGGCCTGGGCGTGACGGTTCAGGGCGTGAATGGCTGGTCGGTGTCCACCAGCGGCAATTATGCCCATGGCCTCGTGGCGCAGAGCATTGGCGGCGGCGGCGGCATTTCCACCTTGCCGGCGCAAACCCTGGTGCTTGGTGGCACCGGCGGCGGGGCGGGCGGCACCGTGAGCGTCTCCACCACGGGCAAGATCAACACCACCGGCGGGGCGGCCATCGGCATCATCGCCCAGTCCATTGGCGGCGGCGGCGGCGTGGGCAAGGCCGAGGCCGCGGTCCAGTTCGCCGGCACCTCCGGCGATGCCAATACGGTCACCGTCACGGTGGGTGGCGTCATCAAGACCACCGGCACCAATGCGGTGGGTGTGCTCGCCCAGTCCATCGGCGGCGGCGGCGGCGCGGCCATCGCCGACAATACCGCGCTGACCTACACCGGGCCGAGCGCCTCCGGCACCAGCGGGGCGGTGACGGTGAATGTGAACGCGGACATCACCACCTCCGGGCAGGGCGCTTATGGCGTCATCGCCCAGTCGGTGAGCGATGGCGGCGGCCTCGTCATGAATGGCGCGGCCATGGAGCTGGTGAACGGCAATTCCACCGCCGGCGGCAAGGTCACCTACAATCAGGCCAATGGCGTCACCGTGAGCGCCACCGGCGTCGGGGCGACCGCCGTCTATACCCAGGGGCCGGCCGATCCCATCCTGAACATCGGTGTCGGCGCGCAGGTCATTGGCGGCGTGGGTGGCACCGCCATCACCAGCGATGGCGCGCAAACCACGCTCACCTC
The DNA here is from genome assembly GCF_017742835.1 of Aquabacter sp. L1I39. GTDB lineage: Bacteria > Pseudomonadota > Alphaproteobacteria > Rhizobiales > Xanthobacteraceae > L1I39. Next base: position 5,090,001 of record NZ_CP072392.1, on the reverse strand, counting down.
CTATGGCAGCCTCTCCACCGTGGATGGCGCCGAGGGCCTGGCCATCCGCACCCTCAATGGCTTCGCCGAAGTGGTGAATGGTGGCACCATCACCGGCAATGTCTCGCTGCAATCGGGCGCGGCGAACACGGTGATGAACCTCGCCGGCGGCACCATCGCCTCCGGCTCCTCCTTCGATCTCGGCGGCTCTGGCAACGTGCTCACCAATGCCGGGACGCTCCGCAGCGCCGCCGCGAACCTTGGAACGGTCGGCCTCACCGGTTCGCTGGTGCAGACCTCCTCCGGCGTGCTGGTGGTGCGGGCAGACCAGACCACCGGGCTTGCGGACCGCTTCTCCATCGCGGGCAGCGCCAGCCTTTCCGGCGGGGTGCTGGGTGTGGTGGCCAATCCGGGCCTTGCCCGGCCCGGGCATTACGATGCCGCTTTCCTGAGCGCCACGGGCGGCCTTTCGGTCTCCGGCCTGGTGGCGATGGGCGACACCGCCATGCTCGATTTCTCGGTGAGCCAGACCAGCGGCGGACTGAGCCTCGGCACCACCATCGACTTCACCCCGACCGGGCTCTCGGGCCTCGGCACCGGCCTCGGCGCGCTGGTGGGCGCCATTCAGGAACAGGGCTCCTCGTCCTTGTTCGAGGCCATCGTGCCGGCCCTGCTGGCGCAGCCGACCGTCGGGGGGCTGGAGCAGGCCTACCAGTCGGTGGGCGGCGGCGCGGTGTCGCTGGTGCCCATGACCATCCTGAACTCCGCCTCCGCCTCCATGGCCAGCATCACCACCCAGATGGACCTCTGGCGCATGGGCCTGCGGCCGTCTTCGACGGCGCTGTCCTACGCCACCGCCCCCGCCGCCAGCAGCGCGGCCCCGGAGGCGGGCAGCACCGGCAACCGCTATTTCTGGGGCGCGCCTGTGGGCGCCGTCACCACCGGGGGCGGGCTGTCCGGCTCGTCCTTCGGCGGCACGGTGGGCCTGGATGGGGAATTGGCCAACGGCAATGCGCTCGCCGGGGCGGCGATCAATTTCTCCACCACCAATCTGTGGGCGGACGATTACGGCGCCTCCGTCTCCACCTCCTATGGCGGCTTCAGCGTCTATGGCCTGCATCAGTGGGGGCCGGCTTATGTGTCGGCCATCGCGACCTTGGGCTATGGCAGTGCCAATTTCGACCGCAACCTCTATAATCTCGGCCTCAACCTCGCCACGACCTCGGGCCTCGACGGCATGGTGCTCGGCGGGCGGATCGAGGTGGGCTACAGCTTCGCCATGGGCGGTGGCATGCAGGTGACGCCGTTCCTGGCCTTCCAGCCGAGCCAGTTGTGGCTCGGCTCGGGCTCGGAGGTGTTCAGCCTCGGGCGCGGCCTGAGCTATGACAGCGGCTCGGTCACTGCGCTGCCGCTCTATGTGGGCCTGCAATGGGACGGGCAATGGACGCTCGGCAACGGCCAGCGCATCGCGCCTTATGTGCGCGCCGCCTGGATGCATGACTTCAGCCCGGATCGTGGCGTCTCCCGCAGCTTCGCCGAGCTGCCGGGCTTCGCCTTCACCGGCTCACCCATCCCGACGGTGGCCAATGCGGCCGATCTCCATGCGGGCCTGCAATTCGCGGCCGGCCCGAACGCGGTGCTCTCCGCCGGCTTCGATGCGCAATTGGCGGACAGCTATTCCACCATTGGCGTGTCCGGCAGCTTCCGCGTGCGGTGGTGAGCCTCGTGGGTCGCTTGGCCCCGGTCACAGACCGGGGCTGACGGCCCCAAGCCCGCGCGGCGTCTGAGCGTTGCCCATTTGGCACCGGTCGCAGGCCGGTGCTGAGGGCACGAAGCCCCGCGCGGCGTCTGAGCGTTGCCCGCTTGGCCCCGGTCACGGACCGGGGCTGACGGCCCCAAGCCCGCGCGGGGTCTGAGCGTTGCCCGCTTGGCCCCGGTCACGGACCGGGGCCAACGGCAAAAACCTCCCCTCAAGCGAACCGCTTGGCGCCGGCGACGCAGCCCATGACCAGAGCGGCGGTGGCCACCATGGTCCAGGCCACCGGCTCGCCCAGCACCAAAGCGGCCAAGGCCAGGCCGAAGAAGGGCTGGAGCAGCTGCAACTGCCCCACCCGGGCAATGCCGCCCAGCGCCAGGCCGCGATACCAGAAGACGAAGCCGATCATCATGGAGAACAGGGCCACATAGCCAAGGCCCAGCCAGGCCGGCGCCTGCACCTGCCCGAAGCCGTCCGGCCGCGTGGCGAAGGCCAGGGCCGCCATGACCGGCAAGGACAGGACCAGCGCCCAGGAAATCACCTGCCAGCCGCCGAGCCGCCGGGAGAGGCGCGCGCCTTCCGCATAGCCAAGGCCGCACACCGCCACCGCCGCCAGCATGAGCAGGTCGCCCTTGGGGGACAGCGCCCCGCCGCCGCCCAGCGCGAACCCCGCCACCGCCGCCGCTCCCGCCACCGAGAACAGCCAGAAGGCCGGACGCGGCCGCTCGCCCGCCCGCGCCACCGCGCACAGAGCGGTGGCCAGCGGCAGCAGGCCGATGAAGACAATGGAATGGGCAGAGGTGACGTGCTGCAAGGCCAGGGCGGTCAAGAGCGGAAAGCCCGCCACCACGCCCAGCGCCACGATGGCGAGGGAGACGAGGTCTTGCCGCTCCGGCCGCGTCTGCTTGAAGGCGAGCAGCAGCAGCCCGCCCAGCAGCGCCGCGATGACGGCGCGGGCCGAGGTGAGGAAGAGCGGTGAGAAGCCCTGGACGGCGACGCGGGTGGCCGGCAGGGAGCCGCTGAAGATGAGGACGCCGGCAAGCCCGCTCAGCCATCCTTCGTTCCCGCGCGCCATAGGGCACCTCGCTGCGTCTCTTGTTCCCAAGGCGATCCTCATAGGCCCGCCGGGCTTCCTTCCCCAGTCACGGAGCGATACAGTTATATCAAACTGTATGGATACGATGAGGCATACACTTGAGCGCGCAGAACGCAGCCTCGGCGGGTCAGACCGAGCGCGCCATGGCCGCCATCCGACGCCGCATGACCAGCCGCATGCTGGCGAGCGGCGAGAAGCTGCCCTCCATCCGCGCCTTGGCGCGCGAGCTTCACGTTTCGCCCTCCACCGTGGTGGAGGCCTATGACCGGCTGGTGGCGGAGGGGGCGGTGCGCGCCCGGCCCGGCTCCGGCTTCTATGTGGCTGGGTCCGTGGCGCCCTTCGCCCTTTCGGAGGCGGCACCGCGCACGGACCGGGCGGTGGATCCGCTCTGGGTCTCCCGCCAGTCACTTGACGCCCCCTCCGATGCCCTCCGGCCCGGCTGCGGCTGGCTGCCCGCCGACTGGATGCCACAGGAGGCGCTGCGCCGTGCGATCCGAGGGCTCGCCAAGGCGCCGGATGCGCTGCTGACGGATTATGGCGGCAGCCGGGGCGCGCTGGCCCTGCGCCAGATGCTGGTGCGCCACTGCGCGGCGGAGGGCATCGCGGCGGGGGCGGATCAGGTGCTGCTCACCGCCTCCGGCTCCCAGGCGCTGGAATTGGTGTGCCGCTTCCTCTTGCAGCCCGGCGACACGGTGCTGGTGGACGATCCCTGCTATTTCAACTTCCAGGCCCTGTTGCGGGCGCACCGGGTGAAGCTGGTGGGGGTGCCTTATGGGGCGAGCGGGCCGGACACGGACCGCTTCGCGGAGGCGCTCGCCACCCACCGGCCCCGGCTCTATCTGACCAATTCCGCCCTCCATAACCCCACCGGCGCGAGCCTGACCTTCCCCGTCGCCCACCGCCTGCTGACGCTCGCCGCGGCCCATGATTTGACGGTCGTCGAGGACGACATCTTCGCCGACCTGGAGCCCGATCCCTCGCCCCGCCTTGCCGCACTGGACGGGCTGGCGCGGGTGATCCGGGTGGGCAGCTTCTCCAAGACGCTCTCGGCCTCGGTGCGCACAGGCTATGTGGTGGCGCGGCGGGATTGGATCGAGGGGCTGGTGGACCTCCAGGTGGCCACCAGCTTCGGCGGGCCGAGCCCGCTGGCGGTGGAGATTGTCTCCCGCGTGCTGGCGGACGGCAGTTATCGCAAGCATCTGGCGATGCTGCGCCCGCGCCTCGCCCGGCGCCGGCGGGAGGTGGCGGCGCGCCTCGCGGGGCTGGGCGTGCGGCCGGTGCTGGAGCCGCGCGGCGGCTTCCTGCTCTGGTGCCGCTTGCCCGAGCGGCGCGACGGGGCGGCGGTGGCCCGCCGCGCCCTGGAGGAGGGCATGGTCCTGGCGCCTGGAAATGTCTTCTCGGTCAGCCAGACCGCCGGCGATTTCATGCGCTTCAACGTGGCCCAGATGGGGCCGGACGCTTTCGATAGCCTTGCCCGCGCCCTCGCCTGACGGCGCTCAGGCGCCCGACAGCGCGGCCGTGAGGGTCTCCAGCGCCCCCTCGGGATGGGTGCGGGGCCAGTCCTTCATCTGGTGGCGGAACCAAGTGACCTGGCGCTTGGCATAGCGGCGGGTGTCGGCCTGGCCCTCGGCGATGGCCGCTTCCCGACTCATCTCTCCAACGAGGTATCGGGTGAGAGCCGGCACCCCGTGGGCCTTCAGGATCGGACGAGCGGCCGGCAGATGCCGGGCGGCGAGCGCGGCCACCTCATCCAACGCACCCGCCGCCATCATGGCCTCGAATCGGGCATCAATGCGCGCCCGCAAGACCTCCCGCTCCACCTCCAGGACCACGCGCGCGCAGCGCTCCGGCGCCAGCGGGGCAGGGCCCTGCGCCTGCTGCCAGGCGGCAAGCGGCCGGCCGGTTGATTCCACCACCTCCAGCGCCCGCAGCACCCGCTGCCGGTCGGCGGGGGCGAGGCGGGCGGCGCCGTCGGCGTCCCGCGCGACAAGGCACTGGTGGAGGGCAGCGTCGGACAGGCCTTCCGCCTCGGCGCGCAGGGCCGCGCGCACCTCTTCCGGAATGGGCGGCACGGCGGCCAGACCCTGGGTGAGCACGCGGAAATAAAGGCCGGTGCCACCAATGAAGATGGGCAGCCGCCCCTGCGCCCGCGCATCGGCGAGGGTGGCCAGGGCATCGTCCAGCCAGCGGCCGGCGGAATAGTCAGTGTCCGCGTCCACGTGGCCATAGAGGCAATGGGGCACGCGGGCTTCCTCCGCCTCGGTGGGGCGGGCGGTGATGATGCGCAGGTCGCCATAGACCTGCATGGAATCGGCATTGATGACCACGCCGCCCGTGCGCTCCGCCAAGGCGAGGGCCACGGCGGACTTGCCGCTGGCCGTTGGACCTGCGATGAGCACCGCCTCAGGCTTCAAGGCTTCCTCACTGGATCTGCCATGGTTTATGTCGCGACCCTTATCTCAAATCCCGCCGATGCGCTGCTCTCGCGTGATCTCCTGATCGCCGCCCGCTCCGTGCTGCCGGAGGCCGGCGAGCCGCACATCCTTGAGCCGGAGGTGGCCGCCGACATCCCGTTCGACCCGCAGCTCGGCGCCGATCCCCGCCTGCTGGCGGACACGGTGCGCGCGGCGCTGGGGGACGCGCCCATCGACGTGGTGGTGCAACTTGCTGCCGGCCGGCGCAAGCGCCTGTTCATCGCGGACATGGATTCCACCATGATCGGCCAGGAATGCATCGACGAACTGGCCGATGTGGTGGGCATCAAGGCGCATGTGGCTGAGATTACCGAGCGCGCCATGCGCGGCGAGATCGCCTTCGAGCCGGCCCTGCGCGAGCGGGTGGGGCTGCTGAAGGGCCTTGCCACCGACGTGGTGAAGGACGTTCTGGCCGAGCGCATCCGCCTGACCCCCGGCGGTCCGATCCTGGTGGCCACCATGAAGGCCCACGGCGCCTATGCGGCCCTCGTCTCGGGCGGCTTCACGCTGTTCACCGGCCCGGTGGCGGCCATGATCGGCTTCGACGAGAACCGCGCCAACATCCTGGACGTGGAAGACGGCAAGCTGACCGGCCGCGTGGTGGAGCCGATCCTCGGCCGCGAGGCGAAGACCGCCACCCTCATCGAACTGCGCGACCGCCTGCACCTCGCCCCGTCCGAGACCATGGCGGTGGGCGATGGCGCCAATGATCTGGGCATGCTCGGGGAGGCCGGCATCGGCGTCGCCTACCATGCCAAGCCCAAGGTTGCGGAAGCCGCCCACGCCCGCATCGACCATGGCGACCTGACGGCACTGCTCTACATGCAGGGCTATACCCACGAGGAAATCCGCCAGGGCTGACGTCCTTCACCCGGTCCCCAAATGAAAACGCCCGACTGCACGCGCAGCCGGGCGTTTTTCATGGAGGGGAGGGCGATCAGTTCAGCGGCACGGCCGCGAACTGCATCTGGCCGTCGGGATTGGCCACCAGCAGCAGCACGGACTTCTTGTCGCCCTTGCGCAGGCCGTCGAGTCGCTTGGCCACGTCCTCGGGATTGGCCACCGTCTCCTGGCCCACTTCCACCAGCACCTGGCCGGGCTTGAGGCCCTTCTCGGCGGCGGCGGAGGTGCGGTCGACGTTCAGGATCACGACGCCCTTCACGCTGTCCTTGATCTTGAAGCGCTTGCGCAGCTCGTCAGTGAGCGGGGACAGCTCCATGCCCAGCACGCGCTTCAGGTCGGCCTTGGGCGCGTCGGGGGCCTTGCCCTCGGCGGCGGGCTTCTCGTCCTCCGGCATGCGGGCGATGGTGAGCTTGAGCGTCTCTTCCTTGCCCTTGCGGACCACCACCACATCCACCTGCTTGCCCACCGGCGTGTCGGCCACGAGGCGGGGCAGGTCGCGCATTTCCTTCACGTCCTTGCCGTCGAAGCGGATCACCACGTCGCCGGCCTTGATGCCGCCCTTTGCGGCGGGGCCATCATCGCTCACCCCGCCCACCAGCGCACCGCGCGCCTTGCCGAGGCCGAGCGTCTCGGCGATCTCGTCGGTGACCGCCTGGATGCGCACGCCGATCCATCCGCGCCGCACTTCCTTGAACTGCTCGAGCTGGGCCAGAACGGGAGCGGCGGTGGAGGAGGGCACCGAGAAACCGATGCCGATGGAGCCGCCCGAGGGGGAGATGATGGCGGTGTTCACGCCGACCACCTCGCCATCCATGTTGAACAGCGGGCCGCCTGAATTGCCGCGATTGATGGCGGCGTCGGTCTGGAGAAAATTGTCGTAGGGGCCGGAATTGATGTTGCGGTTTCGGGCCGAGACCACGCCCACGGTCAGCGTGCCGCCAAGGCCGAACGGGTTGCCGATGGCCATCACCCAGTCGCCCACCCGCATCTTGTCGGAGTCGCCGAACTTCACCGAGGTGAGCGGCTTCTCCGGCTTCACCCGCAGAAGGGCGAGGTCCGTCTTGGGATCGCGGCCCACCAGCTCGGCCTTGAGCTTGGTGCCGTCATTGAAATTCACATAGATTTCGTCGGCGTCGGCGATGACGTGGTTGTTGGTGGCGATCAGGCCGGCCGGGTCGATGACGAAGCCGGAACCCAGCGACGACACCTTGCGGGAGCGGTTCTGAGGGGCGCCGTCGCCATCCTCCTGGCCACCGCGGCGCTTGAAGAATTCGTCGAACAGATCCTCCAGCGGCGAGCCCGGCGGCAGCTGGGGCGTCGGCACGGAGCGGGAGGCGGCCACGTTCTGGGACGTGGAGATGTTGACCACCGCGTCCATAACCCGCTCGGCGGTGTCGGCGACGGTGTCCGGCCCTTTGGTGGAGGCGGCAAGGGCGCGATGGGGCACCGCGGCTCCGGCCAGGAGGCCGAGCACCAAAGCGGGAGCCAGCAGCGCGGAGAAAGCGCGGAAAGCAGTGGGCATGACCTCTCCTCGCAGAGCGCGAAACAGCAGCGACTATAGACCGTCCCGGAAGGACGGACAGGAGCGGGGGGACAGGCCACCCGCTCCCGCGTGTCCGAGGGGAATCCCGCGCACGGCTGGGGCGCCCTCAGGCGCTGCGCACCAGCCAGACCACGATGACACCCACGGCGCCGACCACGAGGCCGGCGACGCGCAACGGTGTCTCCGGCGCCTTCATCACCGCCTGGATGGCACTGCGCCATGCCCGAGGGAAAGCGGCAAGGCACAATCCCTCGATCACGAGCAGGAGCCCGACGGCGGCGAGGAGGTCCCGCATCTGGACCTCAGCGGGCCGGCGCGGGCAGGGCCGGCGCCGTCGAGGCCGGCGCCGGCGGGGCCGCGCTCAGAGGCGTTGCGGCCGGCGCGGCCTGCGGCGGAACGGGAAGCCGGGTGCCGCCGAACGGGTCGGTCAGGTAGCGGAAGAAAGCGGTGCTCTCCGGCGCCACCAGCATTCGGGTGTCACCCGCCTTCAGGCTGGCATCATAGGCCTGCATGGAGCGGTAGAAGCCGAAGAAGTCGGGGTCCCGCCCATAGGCGTCGGCGAAGATGCGGTTGCGTTCCGCATCGCCCTCACCGCGCACCTGCTCGCCCTTGGAATTGGCCTCGGCGAGCACGATGGTGGCCTCGCGGTCGGCCCGGGCCCGGGTGCGCTGGGCCGCCTCGTTGCCCTGCGCGCGGATCTCGGCGGCTTCCCGCTGGCGCTCCGTCTGCATGCGCTGGAACACCGCCTGGCTGTTGGCTTCCGGCAGGTCCGCGCGGCGGATGCGGACATCCACCACGGTGATGCCGAAATTGGCCGCCTCGCGGTTCACCTGTTCGCTGATGCGATGCATCAGGCCTTCGCGATCGTCGCGCACGACGGTCATGAAGTTGCTTTCGCCAAGCACGCGCCGCAGTGCGGAGTTGAGCACGGTGGCGAGGCGCGAATTGGCCGCCTCCACGGTGCCCGCCGCCTGGTAGAATTTCAGCGCGTTGGTGATGCGGTAGCGCGCGAAGGCGTCCACCACCAGGCGCTTCTGGTCGGAGGCGATCACCTCCTGGGAGGGGTTTTCCAGGTCCAGGATGCGGTTGTCGATATAGACCACGTTATCGATGAACGGCACCTTCCAGTGCAGGCCCGGCGTGGTGATGGGCGGCTGGGGATTGCCGAGCCGCAGCACCAGGGCCTGCTGGGTCTGGCTGACCGTGAAGGCCGAGGAATAGACGCCGACCACGACGAGGGCGGCGATGATGGCGAAGACGCCGCCGAAAATGGGGTTTTTCATCGGGCGGCTCCCTGCGGCTGGGCGCCTGCGGCGGGGGCCGCGGGCCGGCGGGCGAGTTCGTTCAGGGGCAGATAGGGCACGACGCCGGTCTGGCTTCCACCATTCTGGTCGACAATGACCTTGTCCATGCCGCCAAGCACGCGCTCCAGGGTCTCGAAATACATGCGCTGGCGGGTCACGTCCTTCGCCTTCACATATTCATCATAGATCTTGAGGAAGCGGGCCGCCTGGCCGCGCGCCTCGACCACAGTCCGCTCGCGATAGGCCTGGGCGGCGTTCTCGATGCGGGAGGCCTCGCCGCGCGCCTCGGGCACGACGCGATTGGCATAGGTCTGGGCTTCGTTCTGGGCACGCTCGGCATCGGCGCGGGCGGCCTGGACGTCGCGGAAGGCGTCGATGACCTGGGCCGGCGGATCCACCTTCTGGAGCTGGACTTGGGTCACGCGCACGCCGACGCCATACTGGTCGAGGGTGCGCTGCATGAGATCCTGCACGCCGGTCTCGATGCCCTGGCGGGCGCCGGTGAGGATGGGCTGGATGTCCGTGCGCCCGATGACCTCGCGCATGGCGCTTTCCGCCACCGCCTTGATGGTGCCCTCGGGATTCTGGACGTTGAAGAGATAATTCTCGGCGTTCGAGATCACCCAGAAGACCGCGAAGTCCACGTCGACGATATTCTCGTCGCCGGTCAGCATCAGGCTCTCTTCCGGCACGTCGCGCACCACGGTGGAGCCGCGGCGGGGATCGTCGGTCAGGCGCATGCCGATGTCGAGGCGGTTCACGCGCGTCACCTTGGGAGTGAGCACGGTCTCGATCGGGTAGGGCAGGTGATAGTTGAGGCCCGGCTGCGTGATCTGCACGAAGCGGCCGAAGCGCAGCACCACGCCCTGCTCATCGGGCTCGACCCGATAGAAGCCGGACAGCAGCCAGCCGCCGATCAGCAGGGCAATGATCAGGATGATGCCCTTGCTGCCCATGGAGCCTGGAACCATGTGTCGCAGGCGGTCCTGGCTGCGGCGGATCAGGTCTTCGATGTCCGGAGGCGTTGGACCAGAGGAGGAAGGCCCCGAGCCCCAGGGACCTCTCGGCCCGCTCCCCCACGGGCCACCGCTCTGATTTTTCCACGACATCCGTTGTCTCCCTCGGGGCGCAGCCGCAGCTGCCGCTCCGCGTGTCACCCTGTGCCGCCGACCCGCGAATGCGCTCGGGGTAGCGGGTTATAGAAAGGCACGCGCCGCGTTTCAACGCGGCTGCGTGCCTGCCTAGCTTCGATCAGATAGGAACGGCTTCAGCCTTACGCAACGGGAGCGCCGGCCCCCGAGCGCTCGGAATGTCCGTGGCTGCGCGCGGAGGCGGCATTCTCCCGGTAATGGTCGAGCACGAACAGGCGGATGGCGGAGGACAAATTGCCCTGCGTCCGCGAGGAATCGATGGTCGCGACCAGATCGGAAAGCGTCAGCCGCCGGCTGGCGGCAATCTCCTTGAGCGCGTCCCAGAACGCATCTTCAAGGCTCACGCTGGTCTTGTGACCGGCGATGACGATGGACCTCTTCACCACGGGGCTTTTCATTTTCCATCCCTCTCAGTGAGCGCATGACCTTCGTGAGTCTTTTCCATGAGCCTGCGCTGCGCCTCTTGGGCGAGGCGCTCGGCCTTGGTGCGGCCGAAGCGCACCCGGTTCTCGGCGGCGGCGGCCTCGGCGTCCTGCCGAGCCCGCTGTTTCTTCACGCGCCGGAGATTCACGATCTCGCCCACGTCGGACCTCTATGAGCAGCTCAGGTTCCCCCAAAACCTGGGCCAAATGACGGGTGCCGCAATCGCTGGACCCTGATCCATCGTCGCAGCGCTGATCGTTGCAGTAAATGCCTGATCCGGGGCGAAGCTATGGCAAATCGCACCTCTTGCTTCCACCACCCACTACCGCTCCTGAACTATTTTACGGATTCGATGCGCTCACAGCCCTGGTTCGGCTGTGATAGAAGGCGCGCGACCGCTTCAATATGTGGAAAGGCGACGCAGGATGACAGCCACCCGCACAGAGACCGACACGTTCGGCCCCATCGAGGTCCCGGCGGACCGTTACTGGGGCGCCCAGGCGCAGCGGTCGTTCGGCAATTTCAAGATCGGCTGGGAACGCCAGCCCTTGCCGGTGGTCCGGGCGCTGGGCATCGTCAAGCGCGCCGCCGCCGAGACCAACATGGCGCTCGGCCGCCTCGACTCCACGGTGGGCGCCGCCATCGTCGCCGCCGCCCAGGAAGTCATCGACGGCAAGCTGGACGACCATTTCCCCCTCGTGGTCTGGCAGACCGGGTCCGGCACCCAGTCCAACATGAATGCCAATGAGGTCATTTCGAATCGCGCCATCGAGATGATGGGCGGGGAGAAGGGTTCCAAGAAGCCCGTGCATCCCAATGACCACGTCAATATGAGCCAGTCGTCCAACGACACCTATCCGACCGCCATGCACGTGGCGTGCGCGGAGGAGATCGTCCACCGGCTGCTGCCCGCCCTGCGCACCCTGCACGGCGCGCTGGCGGACAAGGCCAAGGCCTGGTCGGCCATCATCAAGATCGGCCGCACCCATACGCAGGATGCCACGCCGCTCACCCTCGGCCAGGAATTTTCCGGCTATGCCCAGCAGGTGGAGAACGGCATCGCCCGCATCGAATCGACCCTGCCGGCGCTGATGCAGCTCGCCCAGGGCGGCACGGCGGTGGGCACCGGCCTCAACGCGCCGGTGGGCTTCGCCGAGAAGGTGGCCGAGCACATCGCCGCCATCACCGGCCTGCCCTTCACCACCGCGCCGAACAAGTTCGAGGCGCTGGCCGCCCACGATGCCATGGTGTTCTCGCATGGCGCCATCAACACGGTGGCGGCCTCCCTGTTCAAGATCGCCAACGACATCCGCTTCCTCGGCTCGGGCCCGCGCTCGGGCCTCGGCGAGCTCTCCCTGCCGGAGAACGAGCCCGGATCATCCATCATGCCGGGCAAGGTGAACCCGACCCAGTGCGAGGCCCTCACCCAGGTGTGCATCCAGATCTTCGGCAACAATGCCGCGCTGACCTTCGCCGGCAGCCAGGGTCATTTCGAGCTGAACGTGTTCAACCCGGTGATGGCCTACAACTTCCTTCAGTCGGTGCGGCTGATGTCGGACGCCGCCCTCAGCTTCACCGAGCATTGCGTGGTGGGCATCGAGCCGCGCGAGGACAACATCAAGGCGGCGCTTGAGCGCTCCTTGATGCTGGTCACCGCGCTGGCGCCCAAGATCGGCTATGACAACGCCGCCAAGATCGCCAAGACCGCGCACAAGAACGGCACCACGCTCCGCGAGGAGGCCGTGGGCGGCGGCTATGTGACCAATGAGGAGTTCGATGCCGTGGTGCGTCCGGAGAAGATGATCTCCCCCGGCTGATGCCCGGCCCTCATCCGGGGCCTCATCCCTTGGTCGAAGCCTGAACGACGCCCGGCGCCACCCCGCGCCGGGCGTTCGCGTTCAAGGGGTCCGCCTTCGGCCGGGGCGCATAAAAAATCAGCGCAAGCGAAGCCGTGCGAGGGGATTCGCGCGCTTCCCTTCTTTCGCCCGTCACTCTAGATTGCGCGCCGCGGGACCCGCCCCCGCGGGTGGGGCCCCCATGGCATAAGGGCATTTCTCATGACCAAACCCGCCGTTCGCGTCGCTGTCACGGGCGCCGCCGGTCAGATCTGTTATTCGCTGCTGTTCCGCATCGCCAATGGCGACCTCTACGGCAAGGACCAGCCGGTCATCCTGCAACTGCTCGATCTGCCCCAGGCTCAGGCGGCGGTCGGTGGCGTGGTGATGGAGCTCGAGGACTGCGCGTTCCCGAACCTCGCCGGCGTCGTCATCACCGACGACCCCAAGGTCGCCTTCCGCGACATCGATGCCGCCTTCCTGGTGGGCGCCCGTCCCCGCTCGAAGGGCATGGAGCGCGCCGACCTCCTCCTCGCCAATGCCGAGATCTTCAAGGTCCAGGGCGCGGCGCTGAACGAAGTGGCCAAGCGCGACGTGAAGGTGCTGGTGGTGGGCAATCCGGCCAACACCAATGCCTACATCACCGCCAAGTGCGCGCCGGACCTGCCGGCCAAGAACATCACCGCCATGCTGCGGCTCGACCATAACCGCGCGCTCTCGCAGTTCGCGGCCAAGGTGGGCGTGTCCTCCGCCGACATCGAGAAGATGGTCGTGTGGGGCAATCACTCCCCCACCATGTATGCCGACTACCGCTTCGCCACCGCCAACGGCAAGCCACTGCCGGAGCTCGTCAATGACGAGGCCTGGTATCGCGACGTGCTGATTCCCAAGGTCGGCAAGCGCGGCGCCGCCATCATCGAGGCCCGTGGCCTGTCGTCCGCCGCCTCCGCGGCCAACGCGGCCATCGACCACATGCACGACTGGATTCACGGCACCAATGGCGGCTGGGTCTCCATGGGCGTGGCTTCGGACGGCTCCTACGGGATTCCCGAGGGAATCGTCTACGGCATGCCCTGCGTGTGCGCCAATGGCGCCTATGAGGTGGTGAAGGATCTGCCCGTCGACGACTTCTCCCGCACCATGATGGACAAGACGCTGCAGGAGCTCACCGACGAGCGTGACGGCGTCAAGGCCATCACCGGCTGACGCAAAGGGGCCCGGGACGTGCGCCCGGGCCCGCTTTCTTGGCATTCCTTTTAAGATCCTGTCATCAATTTGCGCTTTATTACGTCACGTGCGGTGCGCGCCCTTGGCCACCGCGCCGAGGCGGGTGCCGACGCCCCGCCGGACTGAGGCGAAGCGGGCAGGAAAGCCCAAAATACCTTGCTTCTGCCTGTGCCCGCCCTTGACGGGATGCGACTCTGCGGTTAGAAGCAGCCCACTTTCGCGGCAGGCGATCGGCGTCTGGCCCTCAAGGAGCTGTTCCGGTTCTCCGGAATGCCCGGCCAGAAACGCAGAAACGCTGCCAGGAACAGCACTACGAGATTTGGGTGCACGATCGCGGCGCCAGGCTCCTCGGAGTCGAGAGTTCCGCGATCCTCTGTCGCGAATTGGCGTGCAAGCTGCGCAAGCGGTTTGCGACGCCCATTCTGCGTGGTGCCATCGGCGGGCGACTGCCGGTGCAAAACTGTTTCACGGCGGCCAAGGCCGCCCCATCGTGGCGATCCCCCCAAAGGGGTCGCAGAACTCAAAATTGCGGCGCAAGCCGCAGATCAGGACGAGGCGAAGGCGTATGCCTACGATCAACCAGCTGATCCGGAAGCCGCGGGAAGCGCAGAAGGCGCGGGACAAGGCTCCTGCTCTTCAGTCGAGCCCCCAGAAGCGTGGTGTGTGCACCCGCGTCTACACCACGACCCCGAAGAAGCCGAACTCGGCGCTTCGTAAGGTTGCCAAGGTGCGGCTGACCAACAGCTACGAAGTGATCGGTTACATCCCCGGCGAGGGTCACAACCTTCAGGAGCACTCCGTGGTCATGATCCGCGGCGGCCGCGTGAAGGACCTTCCCGGTGTGCGTTACCACATTCTCCGCGGCGTGCTGGACACCCAGGGCGTGAAGAACCGCAAGCAGCGCCGTTCGAAGTACGGCGCCAAGCGGCCGAAGTGATCTGAGGAGAAGCGAGCATGTCTCGTCGTCATAAGGCTGAGCGCCGCGAAGTCATCCCGGATGCCAAGTATGGCAACCTCGTGCTGAGCCGCTTCATGAATTCCGTCATGCGTGACGGCAAGAAGTCGGTGGCCGAGTCCATCGTGTACGGTGCCCTCGAGACCGTCGAGGCCAAGGCCAAGCACGATCCGGTCGAGGTCTTCATCCAGGCCCTGGAGAATGTTGCTCCGGCGGTTGAAGTCCGGTCCCGCCGCGTCGGCGGCGCCACCTATCAGGTTCCGGTCGAGGTGCGCACCGAGCGTCGCCAGACCCTCGCGATCCGCTGGCTCATCGCCTCGGCCCGCGCCCGCAATGAGAAGACCATGGTGGAGCGTCTCTCCGCCGAGCTTCTCGACGCGGCCAACAATCGCGGCAACGCGGTGAAGAAGCGCGAGGACACGCACCGTATGGCGGAAGCCAACCGTGCCTTCTCGCATTATCGCTGGTGATCGGAACCGAGGACTGAGCTATGCCGCGCAGCCACGCGATTGAGGACTACCGCAACTTCGGCATCATGGCCCACATTGATGCCGGCAAGACCACCACGACCGAGCGGATCCTCTACTACACCGGCAAGAGCCATAAGATCGGTGAAGTGCACGACGGTGCCGCCACCATGGACTGGATGACGCAGGAGCAGGAGCGTGGCATCACGATCACCTCTGCTGCGACGACCGCGTTCTGGGACGGCAAGCGTCTGAACATCATCGACACGCCCGGGCACGTGGACTTCACCATTGAGGTGGAGCGTTCCCTGCGTGTGCTCGACGGCGCGGTGTGCGTGCTGGACGGCAACCAGGGCGTCGAGCCGCAGACCGAGACCGTGTGGCGCCAGGCGGACAAGTACAACGTGCCGCGCATCGTGTTCGTCAACAAGATGGACAAGATCGGCGCCGACTTCTACCGCTGCGTCGAGATGATCATCGACCGCGTGGCCGGCAACCCCGTGTGCTGCCAGCTGCCGATCGGCTCTGAGAACAACTTCAAGGGTATCATCGACCTCGTCCGCATGAAGGCGGTCGTGTGGGAAGACGAAGCCCTGGGTGCGAAGTTCCACGACGAAGAGATCCCCGCGGATCTCGCCGAGAAGGCTGCCGAGTATCGCGGCAAGCTGATCGAGGCCGCCGTTGAGCTCGACGACGATGCCCTTGCCAACTATCTCGATGGCGTCGAGCCGGACGAGGCGACCCTCAAGTCGCTCATCCGCAAGGCCGTCATCGGCCGCAAGTTCAACCCCGTCTTCTGCGGTTCTGCCTTTAAGAACAAGGGCGTGCAGCCGCTTCTTGACGCGGTGGTGGACTATCTGCCGAGCCCCATCGATCGCGGCGCGATCAAGGGCATCGACTTCAAGACCGAAGAAGAGACCGTCCGCAATCCTTCGGACAGCGAGCCCCTTTCCGTGCTCGCGTTCAAGATCATGGACGACCCCTTCGTCGGCACCATCACCTTCTGCCGCATCTATTCGGGTGTGATGGAAGCTGGCATGGGCCTGCTCAACTCGACCCGCGACAAGCGTGAGCGCGTGGGCCGGATGCTGCTCATGCATGCCAACAACCGCGAGGACATCAAGGAAGCCTATGCCGGCGACATCGTCGCCCTGGCCGGCCTCAAGGAAGTGCGCACCGGCGACACGCTGTGCGACACCGCCAAGCCTGTGATCCTCGAGAAGATGGAATTCCCCGAGCCGGTCATCGAGATCGCGATCGAGCCCAAGTCCAAGGCGGACCAGGAAAAGCTCGGCATCGCCCTCTCCAAGCTGGCGGCGGAGGATCCCTCCTTCCGTGTGTCGACCGATCACGAGAGCGGCCAGACCATCCTCAAGGGGATGGGCGAACTGCACCTCGACATCAAGGTCGACATCCTGAAGCGCACTTATAAGGTCGAGGCCAATGTGGGCGCCCCGCAGGTGGCCTACCGCGAGACCCTGACCAAGCGCACCGAGGTGGACTACACCCACAAGAAGCAGACCGGTGGTACCGGTCAGTTCGCCCGGGTGAAGTTCATCGTGGAGCCGAACGAGGTCGGCAAGGGCTTTGCCTTTGAGAGCGCCATCGTCGGTGGCGCAGTGCCGAAGGAGTACATCCCGGGTGTCCAGAAGGGCCTCGAGAGCGTGCTCGGCGCGGGTGTGCTCGCCGGCTTCCCGGTGGTGGACGTGAAGGTGACGCTCATCGACGGCGCCTATCACGAGGTGGACTCGTCGGCTCTGGCCTTCGAAATCGCCTCCCGCGCCGCTTTCCGCGAAGCGCTGCAGAAGGGCGGGGCCATCCTGCTCGAGCCGATCATGAAGGTCGAAGTGGTGACCCCCGAGGATTACACGGGCTCGGTCATCGGCGATCTGAATTCTCGGCGCGGCCAGATCCAGGGCCAGGACATGCGCGGCAATGCGAACGTCATCAATGCGATGGTGCCGCTGGCCAACATGTTCGGCTACGTGAATACGCTGCGGTCCTTCAGCCAGGGCCGCGCCACCTTCACGATGCAGTTCGACCATTACGAGCAGGTTCCCTCGAACGTCGCTCAGGAGGTTCAGGCGAAATACGCCTGATCCTCATTCCACCCGTAACGCTCATTCTCGCCAGAGAGACCCAACGGAGAGTCCCATGGCCAAAGAGAAATTCAACCGCTCGAAGCCGCACTGCAACATCGGCACGATCGACAAGATCGCGGCGATGGAAGAAGCGGGCATCCGCGTCTCTCCCTCCCCGGCGCGTCTCGGCAAGACGCTCGTCGAGGTGCTGAAGGGCTGATCGGCCCCGCCTCTTCCCTCCGACCCGGGCACGCCCCATCTGAAAGGGGCGCCCGCCTGTGGGCGCGGAGGGAGACTTTGATGATTTACGCAGTGGCGGTCCTGCTGCCCTTTCTGGCGCTGATGCTCCGGGGGCGCGTGCTCCAGGGCATTTTATGCCTGGTGCTGCAGGTCACCCTGATCGGCTGGCTGCCGGCCGCCATCTGGGCGGTGGTGGTGGTCAATAACGACAATGAGGAGCGGCGCCACAGGGAGCTCCTCGCCAGCATCAATTCATCGACGCGCCGCTGAACGCCCCTTCCCGGCGCGCGGCGCCAGGGAGGATCACATGGCAAGGTGGGTGCGTTTTTCGGCCAAGGACGCGACGGTCAGCGCGGCGGGGTTCGGCCGGCTCGAAGGCGAGACCATCACGGTATACGAGGGCGACCTGTTCGCCGGGCCGGTGGCGACCGGCGAGACCCTCGCCTTGGCCGATGTGTCCCTGGAGGCGCCGTGCCAGCCCTCCAAGATCATCGCCCTGTGGAACAATTTCCATGCGCTGGCGGCCAAGCTGAACGTGGCCGAGCCGGCCGAGCCGCTCTATCTGCTCAAAGCCCCCTCCACGGTGGCCGCCCCCGGCGCCACCGTGCATCGCCCGCCGGCCTATGGGGGCAAGACGGTCTATGAAGGGGAGCTGGGCATCGTCATCGGCCGCACCGCCTCCAACATCACCGAGGACGAGGCCGCCGCCCACATCTTCGGCTACACCATCGTCAACGACATCACAGCTGCCGACATCCTCCAGAAGGACCCCACCTTCCCCCAATGGGCGCGGGCCAAGGGGTTTGACGCCTATGGGCCGTTCGGCCCCTGGATCGAGACGGACCTTGATCCCACCGCCACCTCCGTGCGCACGGTGCTGAACGGGGCGGAGCGGCAGAATTATCCGCTTTCCGACATGATCTTCCCGCCCGCCCGGCTGGTGGCGATGATCTCCCGCGACATGACGCTGTTGCCCGGCGACCTCATCGCCTGCGGCACCTCGCTGGGGGTTGGCACCATGAAGGAGCCGTCAAACGACATCGAGGTGAGCATCGAAGGCATCGGCACGCTGAAGAACGTGTTCGTGCAGTGAGGCGATCCGCACGGCGCGCGGCATCTCGCGCCGTGCGCCAGAGGTCGGGGTGGCCTCGTCCGGCGACCGCGCTATGGTGGCGCGCCGCAACGGAAGAGACGCATGACCATCGCCGCGACCCCCGCCTTTACGCCCCCCGATCCTGATTTCGAGGCTCGCGTCCGCGAGAGCTTCGCCCGCCAGCCTTTCATGGCCAGCATGGGCGCGCGCATGGAGGAGGTGGCGCCGGGCCGTGTTAGCGTGGTGCTGCCCTACGCGGAGGGTGTGACGCAGCAGCACGGCTTCTTCCATGGCGGCGCCGTGGGCGCGTTGGCCGACACGGCGGGCGGCTATGCGGCCTTCACGCTCTTTCCGGCCGATTCCACCGTGCTGACGGTGGAATATAAGATCAACATCATGGCCCCCGGTCGGGGCGAGCGCCTGGTGGCTGTGGGAGAAGTGGTGCGCTCCGGCCGCACGCTCACCATCGTGAAGGTGGATGTGTTTGCGGAGAAGGAGGGCGCGCGCACCCATTGCGCCACCGCCACCCAGACGCTCATCTGCCTTCTGGGCCGCAGCGACACCCGCGCCTGATGCGCTTTCCTCTTCCTTTGGTGCCGGCCATCCTGGTGCGCCGCTACAAGCGTTTCCTCGCCGACGTGGAACTGGCCGATGGCACATTGACCACCGCCCATGTGGCCAATTCCGGCGCCATGACGGGGCTGGCGACGCCGGGCTCCCGGGTGTGGCTGGCGCCCGCCTCCGGGCCGGGCCGCAAGCTCGCCTTTGGCTGGGAATTGGTGCAGGCGGATTTCGGCGCGGGGCCGGAACTGGTGGGCGTCAACACCATGCATCCCAACCGCCTGGTGGCGGAGGCGATCGGCGCGGGGAAGGTGCCGGAGCTCGCCGGCTATGCCCGGCTGCGACGCGAGGTCAAATATGGCCGCAACAGCCGGATCGACATTCTTTTGGAGGATGACGCCCGCCCGCCCTGCTTCGTGGAGGTGAAGAATGTGCACCTCATGCGCACCCCCGGCGCGGCGGAGTTTCCCGATTGCGTGACCGCCCGCGGCGCCAAGCACCTGGCGGAACTCGCCGCCATGGCCGGGGAGGGCGCCCGGGCGGTGATGGTCTATCTCAGCCAGATCGGCTCGGCCCGTTCCATCGCCCTCGCACGGGATCTTGATCCCGCCTATGGGGCGGCCTTTGATCTGGCCCGGACGGCGGGCGTGGAGGCCATCGGCCTTGTCTGCGCGCTGGACCGGGAGGGCATCGAGGTGGCCGGCAGCGTGCCCATGCTGGGCTGAAGCGGGACCGCGAAACGGCCGCCGCGCGCCTCGCGCAAGGCTGGCAACGGCATGCTATGACTTGCTTTGCGCGTGGCTTGGCCTAAATCTGGAAGAGAAAAGCCGGGTGGTGATGCGCCGCCCCGCCGGCAGGACGAGTTTCATGAGCTATGTGGAAGCGGACCAGGCGCCGCTGAGGAAGACCGGACATATCAAGCTCTACGGACCGGAAGGGTTCGAGGGCATGCGCCGCGCCGGGCAGTTGACCGCCAAGGTGCTGGACGAAGTGGCCGAGATGGTGCGCCCGGGCGTGTCCACCGAGGCCATCGACAAGCTGGTCTTCGACTTCGCCATGGACCACGGCGCCTATCCGGCGACGCTGATGTATCGCGGCTACCGCTATTCGGTCTGCACCTCCATCAACCACGTGGTCTGCCACGGCATGCCCAATGCCCGCCCACTGCGCGAGGGCGACATCGTCAATGTGGACGTGACGCTGGTGCTCGACGGCTGGTACGGCGATTCCAGCCGCATGTATGCGGTGGGCCAGATCCCCCGCCGGGCCGAGCGGCTGCTGGATGTCACCTACGAATCCATGATGATCGGCATCCAGGCCATCAAGCCGGGCGCCCATGTGGGCGATATCGGCGCCGCCATCCAGGAGTTTGTCGAGCCCCAGCATATGAGCGTGGTGCGCGATTTCTGCGGCCACGGCGTCGGCCGCATCTTCCACGACGAGCCCAACATCGTGCATGTGGGCCGCCGGGGCGAGGGGCCGGAGCTGAAGCCCGGTATGATCTTCACCGTGGAGCCCATGATCAATCTGGGCCGCCCCCATGTGAAGGTGCTCTCGGACGGCTGGACCGCCGTCACCCGCGACCGCTCGCTCTCGGCCCAGTTCGAGCATGCGGTGGGCGTGACCGAGACCGGGGTGGAGATCTTCACCTTGAGTCCCAAGGGCTACCACAAGCCGCCCTATTCCGTGGGCTGAGCGGCATGTCCGAAGATCCCGAGGAGGGACTTGCGGAGGCCGGCCTTGCGTCGGCGCCGCATTTCCATGGCCATCGGGATCGCCTGCGCGCCCGCTTCCGCGAGGCGGGGGCGGCGGCGCTGGCCGATTACGAGCTGCTGGAACTGGTTCTGTTCCGCGCCGTGCCGCGCCGGGACGTGAAGCCGCTGGCCAAGGCGCTGGTGGAGCGGTTCGGCTCCTTCGCCGAAGTGGTGGCCGCCCCGGCGGCGCGCCTGGCCGAGACGCCGGGCGTGACGCCCGCCATCGTCACCGAATTCAAGATCATCGAGGCCGCCGCCCATCGCCTGGCGCGCGGCCAGGTGAAGCGCCGGCCGGTCCTGTCCTCCTGGACGGCGGTGATCGACTATTGCCGCGCCGCCATGGCCTTTGCGGACCGTGAGCAGGTGCGCGTCCTGTTCCTGGACAAGCGCAACCAGTTGATCGCCGACGAGGTGCTGCAGACCGGCACGGTGGACCACGCGCCGGTCTATCCCCGCGAGGTGGTGAAGCGGGCACTCGAATTGTCCGCCACCGCCATCATCCTGTGCCACAACCACCCGTCCGGCGACCCCACCCCCTCCCGCGCCGACATCGACATGACCCGCAAGATCATCGATGTGGCCAAGCCCCTGGGCATCGAGGTGCACGACCACATCATCGTGGGCAAGGACGGCCATGCCTCCCTCAAGGGCCTGCGGCTGATGTGAGCACGCCCTCAGGCGTGGGCCGGCCGCCAATGGGGGAAGGTGACATAAGCGGTGAGCGCGCCTTCCGCGTGGGAGAGGATGGTCACCACCTCGCCCTTGGGCATGTAGATGATTTCCCCTGGCCCCGCCGTCACGGTGCCGGCGGCGGTGGTGACAGAAATCCCGCCTTCCAGAACAATCATCACATCATCGACGGCCATGGTCTCGGTCAGGCTCTGGCCGGCATCATAGCGGCCATAGCCGATTGTGATCGGCCCGCCCTGGCGCTCGTCCACCAGATTGCCCACGAAGATCTCCGCATCCTGGCCCGGCGACTTTTCCAGGGCCACGTCCGAAACCGCGAACTTGCGCACCTTCATTCCTTCCTCCGTAACGGATGCACCGGCGGCAGTCGCCGCCCGCCGGTGATGACCCTTGCAGGGGCGGAAAGTTCCCGCGCAGCGCGGGCGCGCGGCGTGCCCCCGCGGCTTGCCTCGCGGCCCGGCACTGACGTGCCGCAGCGGAAATCATTAGGAAAATCAGGACGGGTCGGGCAAAAACCTAAGCTGGCATTTCAGGGAGAGCCGGCATGATCGACCTCGCACTGTCCGCGAAACTGTTCGCGGCACTGTTCGCCATCATGAGCCCCTTGAGCATCGTGCCTATTTTTCTGGCGCTCACGGCGGACCTCACACCAGCCGCGCGGCGCAGCACGCTCATCGCCATGCTCGCCACGGTCATCATCGGTGCGCTGGTGTGCGCGCTGGCCGGGCACATGCTGTTGAACCTGTTCGGCATCGATGTGGATCATTTCCGCCTGGCCGGCGGTCTCATCGTGCTGATGATCGCTTTGTCCATGCTCAGCGGTGACGACCACACCTCCCATTCGGGCACGGATGAGGAGCAGGCGCAGTTCAAGTCCACGTCCAATCCGGGCGTCTATCCGCTCGGCCTGCCCATCGCCATCGGGCCGGGCACCATGGCCACCATCATCGTCTATGCGCAGACCTCCGCCGATCCGCGCGAGGCCGTGGGCTTCTATGTGGGGCTGGCGGGCTATCTCGTATTCTTCACCATCTGCATGGCGTTGGCGCCCCTGATTGGCAGCCGCCTGTCGCCCACCGCGCTTTCTATTTCCAAGCGATTGATGGGCATCATTCTCGCCGCCATCGCCATGGAGATGGTGGGCGGGGCGCTCGGCGCCATGTTCCCGGGCTGGATGCGCTGATCCGGTCCGAGCCCTGACCGATCCACGGAGGCTTTGTCCATGGCCAACACGCACCCCACTCCCGCTTCCGGCCCCAATGGGGTGCGGGCCTGGCTGCGGGAAGTGCCCTACCTCGCCACGCTGCTGCTGACGCTGGGCGGGGTCGCCTATTCGGCGCTCTCGCGCAGCCCGCTGCAGCATTATTGGGAGCTGGTGACACTCTTCAATTGCGGCGCCTGCATCTATGAGGGCT
This sequence comes from Aquabacter sp. L1I39, assembly GCF_017742835.1. Classification (GTDB taxonomy): domain Bacteria; phylum Pseudomonadota; class Alphaproteobacteria; order Rhizobiales; family Xanthobacteraceae; genus L1I39. Next base: position 5,067,054 of record NZ_CP072392.1, on the reverse strand, counting down.
GGGGCGTGGACGGCCAGCGGCGCTGGCGGGTGGTGTGGACCCAGTTGCTGCACTGGGGCGCCTTCCTGGTGGCCATGACGCTGCTCTTCCTGCCGAGCGTGCAGGCGGTGGCCAATGCGGATTCCACCGGCCTTGCCATCCTGCTGCTGCTGGCGCTCGGCACCTTCGTGGCGGGCGTGCACACCGCCTCCTGGCGGGTGGGGCTCAATGGGGTGGTGCTGGCGCTGTGCGTACCGGTGGTGGCTTGGCTCGACCAGTCGGCCCTCATCGTGACACTGGCTGTGCTGGCGCTACTGTTGGCCGCGGCCCTCCTGGCCGGCTTCTGGCTGCGCAGGCGCATGTGAGGGCGGGCGCTACGGCCTCATGGGCCGTAGCCGGGCGCGAAGCCCCGCCCAATGCCAAAATGCGCGGGGCTTCAGTGAACCAAAGCGTGGCGGGTGCGTTATGGGGGGCGGCGCAAACTGGGGCGCCGCGTCTGGTCAGGGGGAGGCAAGGTGGAGGAGCCGCGTCCAGACCTCGCGGAGATCTTTCCCGGCACGAGCGAAATGGCCGCTCGCATGCGGGCTCACGACTGGGCGGCGACGGCGCTCGGCGATCCACGCCGGTGGCCGGATGGGCTGAAGATCCCCTTGCGCATGCTGCTCACCTCCCGCTTTGAGATGTGGCTCGGCTGGGGGGAGGACCTCTGCTTCTTCTATAATGACAGCTATATCCCCACCCTCGGCCTCAAGCACCCGACCATGCTGGGCCGCCCGTTTCGGGAGGTGTGGGCGGAGGTCTATGAGGACGTGGCCGATCAGGTGGCGCGGGTGCGCGACGGGGAGGCCACCTGGAACGACGCGCTGCTCCTTCTGCTGGAGCGCAGCGGCTTTCCCGAGGAGACGTATCACAGCTTCTCCTACAGCCCGCTGTTCGGGCCCGCCGGGGCGGTGGACGGCCTGTTGTGCGTGGTCACGGAAGTCACCGAGCGCGTCATCGCCGAGCGCCGGCTCGGCTCCCTGCGCATGCTGGGCATGGAACTGGTAGGGGCCACCACCCAGGAGGCCGTCTGCGATGCCGCCCGCACCGTGCTCGGCGCCAATCCGCGCGATTTCCCCTTCGCCCTCATTTTCCTGCGCACCGAGGAGGGCTGGCGGGGCGTGGCCTGCGCTGAGGCGGCGGAGCCACTGCTCCATCATCCCTGGCCACTGGAAGGGCTGGCGGCCCCCTGGCGGATCATCGACCTTCCCGCCGACCTTCCCCGTCCCGGCGGGGCCTGGGATATTGCGCCCACCCGCGCGCTGGTGGTTTCCATCGCCGGCGCCTCGGAGGAAGGGGTGGCGGGGCATCTGGTGCTGGGCCTCAACCCCTATCTGCGCAGCGACATGGACGTGATCGATCTTGGGCGGCTGCTGGCGGGCCAGATCAGCGGCGCGCTCGCCAATGTGGCGGCACTGACGGCCGAGCGGCGGCGGGCGGACCGCATCTGGTCCCACTCGCGCGATCTCCTGGTGACGATTACCGCCGACGGCATCTTCCGCTCGGTCAGCCCATCCTGGTCCCGCATTCTCGGCCACGCGCCGGAGGTCGTGGTGGGGCGCAGTTTCTCCCAGTTCATGCTGCCGGAAGACGTGCCCGGCTCCGCCTCCGCCCTGCAGCGGGCCGCGGGCGGAGAGGACTTGACCGCGTTCGAGAACCGGTTCCTAGCCGTGGATGGGACGTTGCGCTGGATCTCCTGGCACACGGCGCGGGAAGACGGTCTCGTTTACGGCTATGGCCGCGACATCACCGAGCAGAAGGCCAATGCGGAGGCCCTTTTGCACGCGGAAGACGCCTTGCGTCATGCCCAGAAGATGGAGGCGGTGGGTCAGCTGACGGGCGGCATCGCCCATGATTTCAACAATCTCCTGACCGGCATCACCGGCTCGCTCGACATGATCCGCCGGCGGCGGGAGCGCGATGCGGGCGCCGATATCGCGACCTATCTCGGCATCATCGGTGCTTCCGCCGACCGCGCCGCCTCCCTGACCCAGCGCCTCCTCGCCTTCTCCCGCCGCCAGGCACTGGATCCGCGCCCGGTGGAGGTGATGGCCCTGGTGCGGGGCATGGAGGCCCTGATCCGCCGGTCCATCGGGGAATTGATCACGCTGGACCTCCAGGCGCCAGACGACCTTTGGCCGGCCACCTGCGATCCCAACCAGCTGGAAAGTGCCATTCTCAATCTGGCGATCAATGCCCGCGATGCCATGCCTCAAGGCGGACACATGAGCATCTCGGCCGGCAATATGCGGGTGGAGGCGGAGCAGTGCCGGCGCTACCGGCTGGCGCAGCCGGGGGACTATGTGGCCATCGCGGTGTCCGACACCGGCCACGGCATGTCGGCGCAGACCATGGCCAAGGCGTTCGACCCCTTCTTCACCACCAAGCCGCTGGGCAAGGGCACGGGGCTCGGCCTGTCCATGATCTATGGCTTTGCCCAGCAATCCGGCGGCTCCACCTGCATCGAGAGCGCGCCGGGCGCGGGCACCAAGATGATGCTCTTCCTGCCTCGCAGCCTGATCCCAGCGCGCGCGGATCCAGCCGAGCCTGCCCTATCCCCGCGCAATGGCGGCCACACGGCGCGGGTGCTGGTGGTGGAAGACGAGCCGGCGGTGCGCAGCCTCGTGGTCGAGGCGCTCAGCGAGGTGGGCTACCGGGTGATGGAGGCGGCGGACGGCCCATCGGCGCTGGCCATCCTCAAGTCCGAAAGCGCCATCGACCTGATGGTGACCGATGTGGGGCTTCCCGGCATGCATGGCCGCCAATTGGCGGATGAGGGGCGGGTGCTCTGGCCAGGCCTAAAGGTCCTTTTCGTCACCGGCTATGCCCATGAGCTCGATCTCGGGCAGGGCGCGCGCAATCCGGGGACGGAACTGCTCACCAAGCCGTTCGAACTGCCCGTGCTGCTGGACCGGGTGGAGAGCATGATCGCCGATCCCGCCGGGGCGCCTGCCGATGGTCGGCCGGTGCGGGCGGCGGGCCGAAGTGGGACGGGCTTGTCCTGAGCGGGCGCGCTTGTGTCCACCGCTCGGCAGCCCGCCCCCACCCCTTTCGTCATTGCCTGTGCATTGCGGCGCCTCTTCCCGCGCACCATGGCCCTGCGCCGCGCGATGCCGCAAAAGCAAAAACCCCGCCGAGGCCTCGGCGGGGTTTCTATCTCTCTCGATACGTTCAGCGTTTCATGGAAACGCTGCCGCGCTCGATCTCCTTGCTTTCAGGCATCTCAACAGACGTCCTGCATGCCTTGCAACCCTGGCCGGAGCCAGGACGACATCACTTCAGGGCGTTGAAGGAGGTCGCGAAGGACAGGCTGGCGACGAACTTGTTGCCGCAAGCGTTCTGGTTGCTGATCATGAAGGCGCAATCTTCGTTGCTGAGATCGGTGCCGGAATAGCGCAGATCCAGGGTCGCCGCCTTGTAGGTGAAGGCGATGCCCGCATTCCACCAGTTATAGCCGGCAATGGTCTGATTGTAGGTGTAACCGGTGAAGATGTTGGTCACATCGTAATTGTAGGCGCTGGTGGACAGCCACTGATGGCCGAATTCGCCAGACACGTACCAGCCGAAGTCGCCACCGGGGCCGAAGGCCGGCAGCGGAACCTTGGCGGTGACCGAGAGCGCGGTGCCGTCGGTGCCGGTGGAGGCGAAGTCGCTGGTCCAGTAGAGGTTCAGGCCGAGGTTCAGCCAGGGCGCAACCTGGTAGGACGGCTTGGCGTAGATTTCCCAGTAGTTGAAGTTCGTGGACTTCAGGGAGCCAACCGTCGGATCGATGTTGTTGGAGCCAGAGCCACCCGGATAGGTGTAGTACACCGCGCCGACGTCGAGGGCGAAGTTGCCCCAGGTGTGACGCAGGCCACCGGAGAAGTCGACTTCAAGCGAGCTGTTGGTGGACAGATAGCCCAGGCCTTCCATCGTGGTGGCAACCCAGTTCTGGTTGGACGCCCACACGTTGAAATACACCCAGTCGAACAGCTGGAGTTCGACAAAGCCCTGGATGGCCGGGTTGTTGTTCGTCTGGCTGATACCGCGGAACAGATAGTCGGTCGTGCCGGTCACACCGAAGGCCAGGTCCCACATGGGGGGCGGCGGCGGCGCCACCACGGCCTTCACGGGCATCGTCGACAGGTCGGCTGCGAAGGCCGAGCCGACGATCATCGTGCTGGCAGCGGCAGCGAGTGCGAGCTTTTTCATACACCTACCCCCTAGAAAACATCTGAAGTGATTCAGACCAAATTTCTCCACATTGTCCAATGTGAAAAAAGGGGCAGTGTTTGACCAAAAATTAGACAACCCCGCATGAATGCTGGATTTCATTGTTGCAAAATCGCAACGCGCTGGGGAAACTCCGCGTACGGCTCAGGTTGAGGCCGCATTGCAGCATTCGTCTGCCGTGTGGGAAAAGGCGTCTGGGCTCCGCAACTGTGTCACGGTCGCAACAGCAACAGGGGGCGTCCGCGCTCGGGCACCTTCGCCCAGCTGCCATCTTCCTGTCGCGCGAATCGCAGGGTCGTCGCGCCCGAGCCGGACTCCACCAGCACGTTGCCGCCTTCGATCCGCCATCCCACCGGCGCGAACTGGGCGAGGCCCGCATCGCATCCGGGGGCGACGCGCACCGCGCGGCTGCCGCCAGCCGCAGGATCCGCGGACAGGGTCCATCGGCAGATCGGCTTGCCGGCGGTGCGGGCGAGGTCCCAGTCGCCGGTCATCTCCTCCACCGACACCTCGATGCCGCTCTGCGCGGCGGGGGGAGCCAGGAAATAGACCCCGTCGCCTTCCCGCAGCGCCTCATAGCTGCCGCCGGTGGCCTCGGTGAATTCCGCCACCAGGCGGCCCTGCCCATCCAGCAGCCGCACCGCGCCCGAGGGGTCCGGCGTCCAGGCCGAGAGCTGCGGGGCGAAGGCGATGGCCGTGCAGGCCCCGGCATCGAGGCCCAGCAGGAAGGCGGGGGCCGGTCCGGGGGCCGGGTCGGCGCGCAGCGTCACGGCGCAGGTGCGCATGCCATCGGCGCTGGAGAGAAGGAAGGGGCCGGCCACCTTCTGTGCGGCGGCCTGGAGGGCGGGGTCCACCTTGGCAGGCCGCGTGGACGCAGGTTTCTGGGACGCGGGACGCGTCTCGCTCCTGGGGGCGCCCGCGCCCTGGGCGAAGGCGGGCGGCAGCCCTGCGGCCAGCCCCGCGCCGAAGCTCGCGGCGCAAAGGGCGAGAAGGAGCGGAGCGGTGGCGAAGCGCATCATGGATGAAGGCTAGCCCAGCCCCTCCCAATGGGGAAGGCGCCGCGGTGCCGCTGCAGGTTCGCGCCCGGCCTTTTTGGCGCGGGCGCGCGGGCGTCAGGCCTCAGGTGTCAGGCCTTGGGCCAGGGGGTCTCGGCCACCGGGGTGAGGGGCCCCTTGCCAGCGAACCAGGACAGGATGTTGTCCACCACCAGCTGCCCCATGGCGGTGCGGGTGTGGTGGGTGGAGGAGCCCACGTGGGGCAGCAGCACCACATTGTCCATGGCGATCAGCTCGGCCGGCACGTGGGGCTCGTCCTCGAACACGTCGAGGCCGGCGGCGCGGATGGTGCCCGCCTTCAGCGCGGCGACAAGCGCCTGCTCGTCCACCACCGTGCCGCGCGCCACATTGATCAGAATGCCGTCGGGACCCAGCGCCTCCAGCACCTGCGCATTGACGAGGTGCCTGGTGGAGGGACCGCCGGGCAGGATGAGGATGAGCGTGTCCACGTCACCAGCCATGGCCACCAGGTCGCCATAATGGCGATAGGGCAGATCCGCCTGCGTGGTGCGGGTGTGATAGGAGATGGGCAGGCCGAACGCCTCGATGCGACGCGCGATGGCCTTTCCGATGCGGCCCATGCCGACGATGCCCACCTTGCGGTCGCGCAGGGTCAGGCCCAGCGGATAGGCCCCCTTCAGCCACTTGCCTTCGCGCAGGAAGCGGTCGGCCTGGGGAATCTCGCGGACGGTGGCCAGCAGCAGGCCCAGCGTCAGGTCGGCCACCTCTTCGTTCAGCACCTCGGGGGTGTTGGTGACCATGACGCCACGCCGGGCGGCGGCAGCGGCGTCCACGGTGTCATAGCCGACACCGAAATTGGAGACGATCTCCAGCTTGGGCAGGCGGGCCATCATGGCCTCGTCCACCTTCAGGCGGCCGCGGGTGGCGATGGCGCGGATCTCGGAGCCATGGGCGGCGATGGCGCCCTCCACGTCCATGCCGCCCACCAGGGTGAAATGCTCGGCCAATTGCCGCTCCACCACATGGTCCATCACAGAGCCGGTGGTCAGGAGATAGGGGCGGTCAGCTGCGGTCATGGCGGGGCTCGGTCGTTGGGGGCGGCGTTGGGGGGGGGCGGCAGGGGTGATCTGCGCCGGATGGCGTCATTGCCTGGATAAGCGCCCCGGCGGGCGGATTCAATGGCTCGTTCAATCGTTTTAAAATTCACTTGATCCAGCCGGGCCGCCACACCATGATCGCTCGCGTACCGCTGCGGCGCGTCCGGTCCTCACCGGAGGCGACCCACAAAAGGTGGACGAATGACCGTTTCCGGCGGTCCAAAGAAAGGCCTGGCCCCGCCTGAAGGCGGAGAGACCGAAGGCCGATTGATCGGGTAGGACGTCTCAGGGAGCTCTTACGGATGGCGACCGTCGACATTCGCGGTGTGAAGAAAGCCTATGGTACGACGGCCGTGATCCACGGCGTCGATGTGGAAATTCGCGACGGTGAGTTCGTCGTCCTGGTGGGTCCCTCCGGCTGCGGCAAGTCCACGCTCCTGCGCATGATCGCGGGCCTTGAGAACATCACCGGGGGTGAGATCCTGATCGGCAACCGCGTGGTCAACGAGGTGCCGCCCAAGGAACGGGACATTGCCATGGTGTTCCAGAACTACGCGCTCTATCCGCACATGACGGTGGCGGACAATATGGGCTTCTCGCTGAAGCTGCGCAAAGCCCCCAAGTCCGAGATTGACGGGCGGGTGCAGAAGGCGGCCGGCATTCTCGGCCTCACCCACCTTCTGGACCGCTATCCCCGCCAGCTCTCCGGCGGCCAGCGCCAGCGCGTGGCCATGGGCCGGGCCATCGTGCGCGATCCGCAGGTGTTCCTGTTCGACGAGCCGCTCTCCAACCTTGATGCCAAGCTGCGCGTGCAGATGCGCACCGAGATCAAGGAACTGCACCAGCGCCTGAAGACCACCACCGTCTATGTGACCCACGACCAGATCGAGGCCATGACCATGGCCGACAAGATCGTGGTCATGCATGACGGCATCGTGGAGCAGATCGGCGCCCCGCTCGACCTGTATGACCGCCCCGCCAACCAGTTCGTCGCCGGCTTCATCGGCTCGCCCGCCATGAACTTCATCAAGGGCACGGTGCGCGTCAACGGCAAGGCCACCTTCGTCACCGACGGCGGCGCCACCTTGCCGCTGGAAGCGGTGCCCGCCGGCATCAATGGCAAGCGCGCTGTCTACGGCCTGCGGCCGGAGCATGTGCGCCTCGATCCCGCCGGCGTGCCGGTGGAGATCATCGTGGTGGAGCCCACGGGCTCGGAAATCCTTGCCATTGCCCGCATCGGCGCGGAAGGCAAAGGCGGCCAGGAGATTTCCCTCCTGTTCCGGGAGCGTCTTGCCCTTGCGCCCGGCGAGACCATCCGCATCATGCCGCTGGAGGGCATGCCGCATCTGTTCGACGAGGCAAGCGGCGCGCGCCTCGCCAGCTGAACCGTGCCGAAAAGACCGCTCGCATCAGACGAAGCGGCCGGCGCTTGAAGTGACCCCAAGATGTCACCGGAGGAACGCCAAATGGATATTTCCCGTCGCAATCTTCTCATGAGCGGCGCCGGGCTTGCCGGCGCGGCCGCTTTGGGCGGCATGGCCGGAACGCCGGCTTTCGCGCAAGGCGCCATGCCTCAGTTCAAGCCGGAGCCGGGCGCCTCGCTGCGCGTCCTGCGCTGGTCGCCCTTCGTGAAGGGCGAGGAAGACGCCTGGCTCGCCAACACCAAGAAGTTCACCGAGGCCACCGGCATCGAGGTGCGCATCGATAAGGAGAGCTGGGAGGACATCCGTCCCAAGGCGGCGGTGGCCGCAAATGTGGGCTCCGGCCCGGACATCGTGTGGGTGTGGTTCGACGACGCCCAGCAATATCCCGACAAGCTCCTGGACGTGACCCCGCTCGCCAATGCCCTCGGCAGCAAGTATGGCGGCTGGTATGAGGCGCCCGCCCTCTATGCCAAGAAGGACGGCAAGTTCATCGCCCTGCCGCTGGCGACCATCGGCAATGCGGTCGTCTATCGCGACAGCTGGATGAAAGAGGCCGGCTTCAGCGAGTTCCCGAAGGACACCAAGGCGTTCCTGGAACTGGGCAAGGCGCTCAAAGCCAAGGGCCATCCCATGGGCTTCACGCTCGGCCATGGCGTCGGCGACGGCAACAATTTCTGCCATTGGGTGCTGTGGTCCCACGGCGGCAAGATGGTGGATGACAACGGCAAGGTGGTCATCAACAGCCCGGAGACGGTCGCCGCCCTGAAATATGTGGCCGAGCTCTACAAGACCTTCATCCCCGGCACCGAGAGCTGGCTGGACGTGAACAATAACCGCGCCTTCCTGGCCGGTGAAATCTCCTGCACCGCCAATGGCGTGTCGGTCTATTACGGCGCCAAGAACGATCCCAAGCTCGCCGACATGGCCGCCGACATGCGTTCCACCAACTTCCCCGTCGGCCCGGTGGGCAAGGAGATTGAGCTGCACCAGACCACGTCTGCCTGCATCTTCAAATACTCCAAGTTCCCGCAAGCGGCGCAGGCCTATCTGGCCTTCATGTTCGACGCGCCGCAGATGAACGCCTGGATCACCGGCGCCAGCGCCTATTGCTGCCAGACGCTCAAGGCCTTCGCCTCCAACCCGGTGTGGACCGACAACCCGATCCACAAGCCCTATTCGCGGGCGTCCGAGACCCTGCGGCCGAACGGCTATTCCGGCCCGCTCGGTCCGCAATCGGCGGCTGCCATGGCGGACTGGATCGTGGTGGACATGGTGGCGGAAGCCGCCACCGGCCAGCGCACCCCCGAGGAAGCTGCCAAGCGCGCCGAGCAGCGCGCCAGCCGCATCTATCGCTGAGGACAGGGCCGGGCGTCCCGTGCGGCGCCCGGCTCCCCCATCCGTGATGCGTCTCCCCCTGGAGGCGCAGGCCGGCTGACAGAGCCGGGACGCGACGGCGCGCCCCGGGCCTTCATCCTTCCTTTCGGTTCAAGTCTTCAGAGGCGGTTTCATGGCAGACGTGGCGGCGCGGGAGGCCCCCCGGGCATCCGGCAGATCCTGGTGGGCCGGCATCGGCCAGGGGCGGCATGTGCTCGGCCTCCTATTCCTCCTGCCGGCGGCGGTGTTCCTGCTGTTGTTCCTCACCTACCCGCTGGGGCTCGGCGTGTGGCTCGGCTTCACCGACACGCGCATCGGCCGGGAGGGGGTGTTCATCGGACTGGAGAACTACCAGTTCATGTGGGAGGACACCGTGTTCTGGCTGGCGGTGTTCAACACCGTACTCTACACGACCGCCGCCTCCATCCTGAAATTCGCACTCGGCCTCTGGCTGGCGCTGCTCCTGAACCAGCATCTGCCGTTCAAGAGCTTCTTCCGCGCCATCGTCCTGCTGCCGTGGGTGGTGCCCACGGTACTGTCCGCCATCGCCTTCTGGTGGATCTTCGATGCCCAGTTCTCGGTCATCTCCTGGGCCCTCATCAAAATCGGGCTCATCGAGCACAACATCAACTTCCTGGGCGATTCCACCAATGCCCGCGCCTCGGTGATCGCCGCGAATGTGTGGCGCGGCATTCCGTTCGTGGCCATCTCGCTCCTGGCGGGCCTCCAGACCATCCCGCAATCGCTGCACGAGGCGGCAACGCTCGACGGGGCGAGCGGCTGGCAGCGCTTCCGCTTCATCACCTTGCCCATGCTCTCGCCCATCATCGCGGTGGTGATGACCTTCTCGGTGCTGTTCACCTTCACCGACTTCCAGCTGATCTATGTGCTCACCCGCGGCGGGCCGCTCAACGCCACCCATCTGATGGCGACCTTGTCCTTCCAGCGGGCCATTCCCGGTGGCCAGTTGGGCGAGGGCGCGGCCATCGCGGTGGCCATGATCCCCTTCCTCCTGGCGGCGATCCTGTTCAGCTATTTCGGCCTGCAGCGCCGCAAGTGGCAGCAGGGCGGGGGCGACTGATGCGCGCCCTCCTGTCCCGCCCGCTCCGCACCGCGATCCACCCCCCGCTTCGGGAGGCCCGGCCATGAACGATCAGACCGTCACCGACAACTCCACCGGCATGAGCTATCTGGACAGCCTGCCGAAGCGCCTGATCACGGTGGTCCTGCCGCTCCTGGTCTTCGTCTTCGTGCTGCTGTTTCCGTTCTATTGGATGGCGATCACGGCCATCAAGCCGAACTACCAGCTGACCGATTACACCAATTATTCCCCGCTCTGGGTGGTGGAGCCGACGCTGGAGCACATCAAGTATCTCCTGTTCGAGACCTCCTATCCGGGCTGGCTCTGGAACACGATGCTGATCTCGGTGTGCGCCACCTTCATCTCGCTGGTGGCCTCGGTCTTCGCCGCCTATGCCATCGAGCGCCTGCGCTTCCACGGCTCGCGCTGGGTGGGGCTCGGCATCTTCCTGGCCTATCTGGTGCCGCCCTCCATCCTGTTCATCCCGCTGGCGCTGATGGTGTTCAAGCTCGGCATCTACGACACCAAGCTCGCCCTCATCCTCACCTATCCCACCTTCCTGGTGCCCTTTTCCACCTGGCTGCTCATGGGCTATTTCCGCTCCATCCCCTATGAGCTGGAGGAATGCGCCCTGGTGGACGGTGCCTCGCGCTGGCAGATCCTCATCAAGGTGCTGCTGCCGCTCTCCGTGCCGGGCCTGATCTCGGCGGGCATCTTCTCCTTCACCTTGTCCTGGAACGAATTCATCTATGCGCTGACCTTCATCCAGTCCTCGGAGAACAAGACGGTGCCGGTGGGCGTGCTCACCGAATTGGTGCGATCCGACGTCTATGAATGGGGGGCCCTCATGGCCGGCGCGCTCATCGGCTCGCTGCCGGTGGTGATCCTCTATTCCTTCTTCGTGGACTATTACGTCTCGTCCATGACCGGGGCGGTGAAAGAGTAAGGGCTCATCCCCTCAGCGGGGGAGGGAGGGCGAGCGGGGCCGGATCGGAGACGACCGGCCCCGGTTGCGTTTCAAGCCTCGCCGTGGCACCCCTCACGCAGGCATGATGGGGGCTTGGGGACGATGCTCGAACGCACGCTTGAACAGGTGCTGTTCCGCAGCCGCTGGCTGATGGCGCCCTTCTATGTGGGGCTGGTGGTGGCGCTGCTGGTGCTGCTGTTCAAGTTCGGCCACGAGCTTCTGCACTTCGTCTCCCATGCGGTGAGCGCCTCCGAGAGCGACATCATCCTGGGCGTGCTGACGCTGGTGGACCTGACCTTCACCGGCAATCTGGTGCTGATCGTCATCTTCTCGGGCTATGAGAATTTCGTCTCCAAGATCGACCCGAAGGGACATCCCGACTGGCCGGAATGGATGACGCAGGTGGATTTTGCCGGGCTCAAGCAGAAGCTCCTGGCCTCTATCGTGGCCATCTCGGCCATTGCGCTGCTGAAGGCCTTCATGAATCTGAAGCCGGATGCGGACCCGAGCTACCTGACCTGGCTCGTCATCATCCACGTGGTGTTCGTGGGCTCCAGCCTGGTGCTCGCCTTCTCCGATAAGATCAGCGGCGGCAAGGGGCACTGACAGGAAGCGCGCCTGACAGTCCGGGTCATCGCGGGGGCCCCGTTGCACCCGCCGGCGGACTCAGGCCTCGTCCGGCGCCGCGTCCGACGACGGGCCCTCAGCGCCACCTTGCGGCTCCCCCTCGATCTCGGCGGGCAGGTCGATGACCACGCGCCCCGCCGCCAGGTCCACCACCGGCACGGCGGCGCGGGTAAAGGGCACCAGGCGCGTCCGGCCTCCGCCCGTGGGGGCATATTCCAGGATGTCGCCGGCGCCGAAATCGAACAGGGCGGTCACCGTGCCCAGCGGCGCACCGTCTGGCGCCTCGGCGCGCAGACCGATCAGGTCGGCATGGTAGAAGGTGTCCTCATCCTCCGCTGGCGGCAGGGCGTCACGGGGCACGAACAGATCGGTATTGGTGAGCGTCTCGGCCGCATTGCGGTCGTCCACGCCCTTGAGGCGGGCGACGAAATGGTCTTTGGCCGGGCGCAGGCTTGCGACCGTGAAGGTGCGGGTGCCGGCCTCATTGGTGAGGGGATAGTCGAACAGCGCCTCCGGGTCCTCGCCGAAGACGAACAGGCGCACTTCGCCCCGCACCCCGTGCGGCGCGCCGATGCGCGCGATGAGAACACGGTCGGTCATGGCTGGCCCTGTGAGTTGGAAACGGTCTCCCCGCCGCCATGGCGGGAGGGAAAGCGCGCCGGCCCACGGAGCCGGCACGCATCAGGGTGTGGAAGGGGCCTCACCGCCCCGGCCGTCCCGGCCGGAAGGGGACCGCCCCCCAGCCTCACTCCGCGGAGGCGGCGGCAGCGGCGGCGGCTTCGGCGGCCTTGGCCCGCTCGGCAGCGCGCTCCTGGGCCTTCTTGCCGGGCTCGGCCTTCTGCGGGTTGTTGCGGGCTTCGCGCTTCATGAGGCCCTGGGCGTCGAGGAAGCGGGCCACGCGGTCGGTGGGCTGGGCGCCCTTTTCGAGCCAGGCCTTGGCCTTCTCCACGTCGATGGTGACGCGCTCACCGGCGATCAGCGGGTTGTAGGTGCCGATCTTCTCGATGAAGCGGCCGTCGCGGGGCGAACGGGCGTCGGCGACGACGATGCGGTAATAGGGGCGCTTCTTGGCGCCGCCGCGGGCGAGGCGGATCTTCAGGGACATGGGACTTTCCTTTCAGGACTTCAGTTTTCAGGCCGCGTCGCCTCGTGAGGGGTGACGGCGGGGTTGGGGTGGAGGCGCAGGCGACGCTCCGCCGGCCGGGGATCCGGCCGGGACGGTGCGCAGTGCCGCGCTGTCACTTCTTCTTCGGACCTCCAAGACCTGGAAGGCCGCGCGGCAGGCCGGGAAGCCCGCCGGGGAAGGTGGGGGGCAGGCCCTTGAGGCCCGGCATGGTGGGCGGCAGGGCACCGCCACCGCCCGGCATCTTCTCGGCCATCTGCTGGAGCATTTCCGGCGAGGGCGCCCCGCCGCCGCCGAGGCCGAACATGTTGGCCAGGCCCGCCATGGGGCCGCGCTTGCCGGCGGCGCCGCCCATGGCCTTCATCATGTCGGCCATCTGGCGATGCATCTTCAAGAGGCGGTTGATCTCTTCCACCTTGGTGCCGGAACCGGCGGCCACGCGCCGCTTGCGGGAGGCGTCGAGCACCTTCGGGTTCCGCCGCTCCTGGCGGGTCATGGAATTGATGATGGCCACCTGCCGGCGGAACACCTTGTCGTCGATATTGGCGGCGGCGATCTGGTTCTTCACCTTGGCGACGCCGGGCAGCATGCCCATGAGCCCGGACATGCCGCCGAGCTTCTGCATCTGGCCGAGCTGGTCGCGCAGGTCTTCGAGGTCGAAGGCGCCCTTGCGCATCTTCTCGGCGACGGCCTTGGCCTTCTCGACGTCGATATTCTCGACCGCCTTCTCCACCAAGGCGACCACGTCGCCCATGCCGAGGATGCGGCCGGCCACGCGCTTGGGATCGAAATCCTCCAGCGCGTCCATCTTCTCGCCGGTGCCGATCAGCTTGATGGGCTTGCCGGTAACCGCGCGCATGGAGAGCGCGGCGCCGCCGCGCCCGTCGCCGTCGGCGCGGGTGAGGATGATGCCGGTGAGGCCCACCCGGGCGTCGAACGCCTTGGCGGTGTTCACCGCGTCCTGGCCGGTGAGGGCGTCGGCCACCAGCAGCACTTCGTGCGGCCCGGTGGCGGCCTTCACCTCGGCCACCTCCGCCATCAGCCCCTCGTCCAGGGTGACGCGGCCGGCGGTGTCGAGCATCACCACGTCGTAATTGCCGAAGCGGCCCGCCTCCATGGCGCGGCGGGCGATCTGCACCGCCGACTGGCCGGCCACGATGGGCAGCGTCGCGACCCCCACCTGGGAGCCCAGCGTCGCCAATTGCTCCATGGCCGCCGGGCGGCGGGTGTCGAGCGAGGCCATCAGCACGCGGCGCTTGCCCTTTTCGGTCAGGCGCTTGGCGATCTTGGCGGTGGAGGTGGTCTTGCCCGAGCCCTGGAGGCCGACCATGAGGATCGGCACGGGGGCGGGGGCGTTGAGATCGATGGGATCGGCGTCCGAGCCCAGCATGGCGACGAGCTCGTCATTGACGATCTTCACCACCATCTGGCCGGGGGTCACGGACTTGACCACCTCGACACCGATGGCGCGCTCGCGCACCTTATCGGTGAAGCTCTTCACCACGTCGAGGGCGACGTCGGCCTCGATCAGGGCGCGGCGCACCTCGCGCATGGCTTCCCCGACGTCGGCCTCGGTGAGCGCGCCGCGCCGCTTGAGCTTGTCGAGTATGCCGCCGAGGCGGTCGGAAAGGCTGTCGAACATGGGTCCGTCCGGTGATCTCCGGCCGCAAGGCCAGAGGGGTTTCGCGAGGGTGCGCCCAACGCCCATCGCGCCCGAGGGCGCATCGCGCTGTCGGGCGGGGGCCTCCGGGCTCTCGGCCCGGTCGGCTGGATCGGCGTGGCCGTCCTCTTGAAGGGCGCGTTCTTAACACCCCAAAGCCGGCGAGACAATGGCCGGCAAATCGGGGGCGTCTTCACGCCATCATGAGTTCTTTGGCTCATAGCGGTATTTTTTCAACCGCAGGCGTGCCCGTTCCAGCTCTTCGTCCGTAAAGAGAACATGCCATCTCGTGTCTTCGGTCACCAGCGCTTCCACAGTCAGGTCCAACCTTCCAAGCTCGGATAGTTTTGCGTACCCGCTGGATTCCGTCTTAGAATTTATCAGTGTTTTTGCAGTACGGACGCCCCTGTTCGACATGAGCATTCCGAGGAAGTCATTTGCCTGGTATTTGGCTTCCTTCTTGGCTCTTTGATAAATCTGAAGCATGGCTTGATCGAACTGGGCTTCGATGTCCGCCATTTTAGGTCCTCCTCGCGCGAGCTTTCTCGTTTCTGGAGTCTCCACAAAAAAACGCCAATGAAAAGGTGTAGAAATCAAGGAGACAATCTTTGCCTGTAGGAGGTCGCGCGCTCCTCTCGCAAACGGCAATGCCCCCCTCCCTTGTGCGGCCCTAGAGCGCGATCCATCAGATTGAATCGATCTGATGGGTGAATTGCCCTCTAACCCATTGATAGAAAATGCGTGATCCGATCAGATGGCGACGCCATCTGATCGGCGCATGCTCTAAGGGTTCGCCCCGAACGGCCCGAACACCATGTCGGGCGAGCTGGTATTGTGGCGGGACGGCGTGAGCCGGCCCGCCCACAGCCCCAGCGCCTGGCCGCCGGGAAAATCCATGATCTGCCCTTCCTTCCAGCCGGCCGCGCCCGGCGCGCGCCAGGCCACCGATGACACGTCATTATTGAAAGCGGTCACATACATGGAGCGCAGCGCCGCGAAGGGGCGGTCGCCGGGCGTGCCGTCCAGGGTCACATCCAGCACCTGGCGCTCGGCATCCAGGGTGGTGATGCGCAGCTGAGCCGAGCCGCCGGCGGCGAATGACAGCGTGAAGGCGCCAAGGTCCGGCTGGAACGCCACTTCCTTCAGCCGCACCAGCGGGCGGCCCTGCACCTCCACCGGACCCAGCAGCACCGAGGAGCCATAGGCGGTCTCACGCAGCGGGAAGGGCGGCAAGGGGCGGGCGCGCCAATAGCCGTCGGGGGGATAGAAGACCAGCACCTCATACCGCCCGGCCCCTTGCGGCACGAAAAGCTGCACCATGTGGAGGCCGGAAAAGACATTCGCCCCGATGCGCACCGGCACATCGGCGGGCCGCCAGAAGGAGGGGAAAGTGAAGCCCACCAGGCGGTAATGGTCGGAGGTGAAGAGCACTTCGCGGCGCGGGCGGGCCGGCACCACCGGGTCCCCCGACATGTCGCAGGCGGTCCAGTCCGGCGCCGTGCGGTCACGCTGGAGGGTGCCGATATAAGCGGGATGGACCGCCTCCACCCGAAAGCGGCGTATGGCGGGATTGGAGAAGGTGAGCGCCACATTGTCCTTCTCGGCGCAGGCCTCCGGCACGCTGTCATTGCGCACGTCCGCCGCCACGGGGGTGATGGGCGCGTTTGGGCGCGGCACAGGCTGGGCTTGCGCCGCCCATGGCGCCAGGACGAGCAAGGCCACGAGAAGTAAGGCGTAGGCGCGCATGAATCCTCCCGTTTTCCCGATCATGCCCTGCCCTGGAGCGCCTGTCTGCGGTCGGGGTGCCCGCGATGCACAGCGTACGCCGCATGTGCAGCAACAGCCTGGCGCAAGCTTCGCGGCCTAAGGTGATCCCACTTCGGTCACCGGCTCCGATCTCCCCACCCTCGGATCGGTCGAAGCACAGCGCGGCGCCTCTTCCGCCCCCCACCCAGAGGCGCCGCGCTTTTTCTTTTTTCAAGCACACATGCCACGAACGAAAGAGCCCGCCGAAGCGGGCTCGTGACGGTGGTGCGCGCCTGCGGCGCAGTGCCGGCGCCCGCACAGGGGCGCCGGACTGTTCGGCTCAGAGCCCGCCGATGCACACATATTTGATGTTCAGATAGTCATCGCAGCCATATTTGGAGCCCTCGCGGCCCGTGCCGCTCTCCTTGACGCCGCCGAACGGAGCCACCTCGGTGGTGATGACGCCCGCATTCACGCCCACCTGGCCATATTCCAGCGCCTCGGAGACGCGGAAGGTGCGGCCCACGTCGCGGGTGAAGAAATAGCAGGCCAGGCCATATTCGGTGGAGTTGGCGAGGCGCACCGCCTCTTCCTCGGTCTCGAACTTGAAGACCGGGGCCATTGGCCCGAAAATCTCCTCGCGGGCAAACGCCATGTCGGCGGTGGCATCGGCGATCACGGTGGGCTCGAAGAAGGTGCCGCCCAGATCCGAGCGCTTGCCGCCGGTGACCACGCGGCCGCCCTTGTCGAGCGCATCCTGCAGCAGGCGCTCTACCTTGGCGACGGCCTTTTCCTCGATCAGCGGGCCTTGCACCACGCCCGGCTCCAGGCCGTTGCCCACTTTCAGCGCCTGGGAAGCGGCGGCCAGCTTCTCCACGAAGGCATCATAGATGCCGGCCTGGGCATAGAAGCGGTTGGTGCACACGCAGGTCTGGCCGGCATTGCGATATTTGGAGGCGATGGCCTGCTCCACCGCAAGGTCCAGGTCCGCATCGTCGAACACCAGGAAGGGCGCGTTGCCGCCCAGTTCCATGGAGATCTTCTTCATGGTGTCGGCGGACTGCTTCATGAGCAGCTTGCCCACGGGGGTGGAGCCGGTGAAGGTCACCTTCTTCACCAGCGGATTGGAGGTCATCTCGGCGCCGATGGCCTTGGCATCGCCCAGCACGATGTTGATGACGCCGGCGGGAATGCCCGCCTGTTCAGCCAGCACGCCCCAGGCGAGGCCGGAATAGGGGGTGAGTTCCGAGGGCTTGCACACCACGGTGCAGCCCGCCGCCAGCGCCGCGCCGATCTTGCGCGAGAGCATGGAGGAGGGGAAGTTCCAGGGGGTGATGGCCGCCACCACGCCCACCGGCTCCTTGGTCACCAGGATGCGGCGGCCGGGCCAGGGGGAGGGGATCACGTCGCCATAGAGGCGGCGGGCTTCCTCGGCGAACCAGCGCACATAGGCGGCGGAGGCGCCGATCTCGCCCTTGGCCTCGGCCAGCGGCTTGCCCTGCTCGGTGGTGAGCAGGCGGGCCAGCTCGTCGGTATTGGCGATGATGAGGTCGGCGAGCTTATGGAGGGCGATGGCGCGCTCGGCGGCGGTCTTGGCGCGCCAGCCCGGGAAGGCGGCGGCCGCGGCCTCGATGGCGCGGCGGGTCTCGGCGCCGCCGGCATCCGGCACGGTGCCCAGAAGGTCGCCGGTGGCCGGGTTCATCACCGCGATGGTGCCGCCGCCATCGGCATCCACCCATTTCCCGCCGATCAGCATCTGCTCGCGCATCAGCGCAAATTCGGGCGCATCGCCGGGAATGGGGGCGGAAGCGGTGAGGGCCATGGCGGGACTTCCTTCAGGACGGGACAGCGCGCTGAGCGCGGGAATGCCGCGCCGTCAGGGGCAAGATCGTCTCGCCCGGGACGGTCGGCGAAGGAGGCGGGAGCCGGCGTGCGCCGGGCGCGGAACCGCGCGGGCGGCACCCTACCTTATGCAGGTAATGGAGTGGAAGGGGACGATCTGTTCCTTGTGATGGTCACCCGCCGAGACTTGGCAGCGCAGATAATCGCGCCCCACGCTCACCGGGGCAAAGCCGGTGACGGTGGCCCCGCCCACCACCTGGATGACGAGGGCCTGGCCGTCCTTGACGGCCACCATGTCCAGGATCGCCTGGTGAAAATCATCGTCCTTGCACTGGCACTTCATGGTCGGCCTCCTGTCTTGCCAGAGACGGAGCCGGGCCGGTGGATCGCAGGCGCGACCCAGAGCGGCCGGGCCCTCGGTCTCCGATCAAAGCTAGGGCGGTCAGGATCGGGCGGCATTGATCGAACCCGCCGGATCGCCCCTGGCGTATCCTCCCCGCGCATTTTCGTGCGGACCTGTCGGCGGCGTGCATGGCACCGCCATGGGATCAAAGGATAACGCGGGCGGGGCCCTGGCGGCCATGCCACCTGCGCAGGGCTGCGCGCGGAGCTGTGCACCGGAAACGCAAGCGGCGCCGCCTCGGAGAGGCGGCGCCGCTGCATGAGCGTTCAAACGGACGGTCGGACTATTCGCCGAACAGCTTGCGCTGCCACCAGCCGGACTTGCGCTTGCCAGTCTCCTCGGCGGAGGCGGCTTCAGGGCTTGCCGTCTTGGTCTCCGGTGCCGCCTCGGGCGCGGGCTCGGAGGCCGGGCCCTCGCTCACGCCGGAGCCGCTGGCGAAGTCGGCATTGGAGATGGGCATCGACGCATCGGCACCCGTGGCATCGATGCTCGGCTCGGCCGCGACTGCGGGGGCCTCAGGGGTGGGGACCTCGGGGGCGGCTTCCACGGGAGCCGCTTCCACCGGAGCCGTTTCCGTCGGGGCGCTTGCCACGGGCTCTGCTGGAGACGATGCGGCGAGGGTTGGAGCCTTCTCGCGCACCGTGGAGCGGCGGCGGGTGGGCTTGGTTTCGGGCGCTGCCGGAACCTCGGCCGCAGGAGTCGACGTCAGCGGAGCCGGCGCCACGGGAGCCTCGGCGACGGGCGCCGGCGCGGCTTCCACGGGCGCGGAAGCCTGTTCGGTTGCGGCTTCGGGGGGCACAGCCTCGGCGGCGGGGCTCGTGGCGGTCTCGATCGCCGGATTGTCCGCCTGCGGCACCTCGGAAATGGCACCGGAGGCATAGGTCACAGGCGCTTCGGCTTCGGCTTCGGCTTCGGAAGAGGCCTCGCCGTTCTCGGCGCCCTCCTCATTGCTCTCGCCTTCGCCCTCACCCCGTTCGGACAGCGCGCCTTCCTCGCCCTCACGGCGATTGCGGCGGCCACCGCGACGGCCGCGACGGCGGCGGCGGCGCTCGTTCTGGCTCTCGGAGCGGTCTTCGTCGTCACCGTCCTCGCCTTCGGCATCCCCGTCGGCATCGGACGCGGCGGCGTCATCCTCGCCCTCGGCGGCTTCGCCTTCGGGACGCGGCTCGCGGGCTTCCACATCCCGCTCGCCACCCCGGCGGCGGCGACGGCGGCGGCGACGGCGCCCGCCATCCTCGCCTCGCTCGGAGGAGTCCTCGCTGTCCTCGGCGCTTTCGGTCGCCTCGGCGATCTCGGCCTCCTCCAGCGCCTCGTCCTCTTCCTCATACTCCTCCTCGGGGAGGATGGAATCGGGCTGCACCACGCGGCCGGACCGGGGCGCGGCGGGGGCGGGGGCGGCAAGGTCGCCCTTCTCGATCAGGAAGGGCTGGTGGCCGGTGACGCTCTCGTCGGCGCTGATGATCAGCGTCACGGAGAAGCGGTCCTCCAGCTCGCGCAGATGGGCCCGCTTCTGGTTCAGCACATAGAGGGCCACCTCGCCGCGGGTGCGGGCGACGAGGTTGTGGGTGGTGGAGCGCAGCAGCTGCTCTTCCAAGGCGCGCAGCAATTGCAGCGCCACGGAAGCGGCGGAGCGCACATGGCCGGTGCCGCCGCAGACGGGGCACACCTCGATGGAGCTTTCCAGCACGCCGGTGCGGATGCGCTGGCGGGACATCTCCATGAGGCCGAAATGGGAGATGCGGCCGACCTGGATGCGGGCGCGGTCATTCTTCAGGCAGTCCTTGAGCTTGCGCTCCACCGCCCGATTGTTCCGCTTCTCCTCCATGTCGATGAAGTCGATGACGATGAGGCCGGCGAGGTCGCGCAGGCGCAATTGGCGCGCAATCTCCTCGGAGGCCTCAAGGTTCGTCTTGAGCGCGGTGTCCTCGATATGGTGCTCGCGCGTCGCCCGGCCCGAATTCACGTCGATGGAGACGAGTGCCTCGGTGGGGTTGATGACGATATAGCCGCCGCTCTTGAGCTGGACCACCGGCGAGAACATGGCGTCCAGCTGATGCTCCACGCCGTATTTGGCGAAGATGGGCTGGGGCTCGCGATAGGCGATGACGTTCTTGGCATGGCTCGGCATGAGCATGCGCATGAAGTCGCGGGCTTCCTTGAAGCCCTCCTCGCCGGCGACGTGGATGTCGTCGATGTCCTTGTTGTAGAGGTCGCGGATGGCGCGCTTGATGAGCGAGCCTTCCTCATAAACGAGGCTCGGGGCGCTGGAGCTCAGCGTCAGCTCGCGCACCGTCTCCCACAGCCGCAGGAGATATTCAAAGTCGCGCTTGATTTCGACCTTGGTGCGGTTGGCGCCGGCGGTGCGCAGGATGACGCCCATCCCCTCGGGCACCTCCAGGTCCTGCACCACTTCCTTCAGGCGCTTGCGGTCCACCGCATTGGTGATCTTGCGCGAGATGCCGCCGCCCCGGGCGGTGTTGGGCATCAGCACCGAATAGCGGCCGGCCAGCGAGAGGTAGGTGGTGAGCGCCGCGCCCTTGTTGCCGCGCTCCTCCTTGACCACCTGCACCAGCATCACCTGGCGGCGGCGGATGACCTCCTGGATCTTGTAGGTGCGCCCACGCCGCTGGGGCATGCGCTCGGGCACTTCCTCCAGGGCATCCTCGCCGGAGCCGAGCTGCTCGACGACTTCTTCCTCGTCCTCGATCTGCTCGATATCGCTGTCGTCATCCTCGTCATCCGAAGAGGTCTCGACCGCCGCCGCCTCGGTGAAGGCGTTGAGGACGGGGGACTCTTCGCGCTCACCCTCGGGCGCGCTGGCGGCCTGCTCGGCCTCATGGCCATACGCCTGCTCCTGCGGGGCGGGAAGCGCCTCCGGGGCGGAGGGGGCGTCCTGGGTCGCCTCGAAGGGGGCCACGGGGGGCTCGACCCCGGCATCGACGGGCGCCTCGGGGGCCGCCTCGATCACAGCGTCGGTGCTGGCCTCGTCGTCCGCCGCAAGCGCGGCGTCGGAGGCGGGGGCCTCGTCGGCGTCGGAGGGGGGCTCGGCGACGGCATCCGCCACCGGGGCGTCATGATCCTCGTCGTCGTCGCCGCCGGAAATCTGGCCGTCCTCGATGGTCTCCACCACCTCGGCGTCCTCGATCTCCTCCACATTGCCCGACACGGCCTCGTCGCTGGCCGAGCGGCGGGGGCGGCTGCGCTCGCGGCGACGCTCACGGCGCTCATCCTCTTCGTCGGCGAGGCGGGCGGCGCGCTCTTCCTCCTCGATCAGGGCGAGGCGGTCGGCGACCGGGATCTGGTAATAGTCGGGATGGATCTCGCTGAAGGCGAGGAAGCCGTGGCGGTTGCCGCCATATTCCACGAACGCCGCCTGGAGGGAGGGTTCGACGCGGGTCACCTTGGCAAGGTAGATGTTGCCCCGCAACTGCTTGCGGGACGCGGACTCATAGTCGAATTCCTCGACCCGGTTGCCGCGCACGACCACCACCCGGGTCTCCTCCGGGTGGGTGGCATCGATGAGCATCTTGTTGGCCATGTAAATCTCTCTGGGCGGCGCTGCGGCCATGGGCGGACCCAAGGCTCGGCAACGGCCGGCGCGGCAAGGCCTGCGGACCGTCGTTGCGCCACGAATGAAGGCGGAAGGAAAGTGAGGGGCGGCGGCAGTCAGGCCTCAGCGCGACGCGCTCGGCGTCGGGGCACACGGGAGCACGCATTGCGCGGCGTTCGTGCGGTTGAGCGTCCATGCCCTGGGTGACCAGTCCCTCAAGCGAAGCGTTCGGATCGGACTGCTGTCCGACCCCGGCATATGGCCGCTCGGTCCCCCTTCGATTGGGTGTCCGGCCTATCGTCGAATGGCGACCCTCCGCCCTCGCACGCGTTTCGCGCGCTCGCCGGCCGGTCTCTGGCCTGGCATGGAAGCCCTGGCGGGGGAGATCGCGCGACGGGTGACACCTCAAGCCCGGCTGGGCCGGAGAGAGGTATCGGCGGGTGCCGCGCACCCGGGGCCGACCAGCCTGCTCCGGAACGCGAACCATATGCGAGTTCCTTCTTAAACGCCGAGCTCGCACCTTGGCAAGGTTCATGCCTGTTTGAGCGGCAACATTTAGCCGTGGCGCAAGGTTGCGCGGCGGCGATCCGGGCGCCGTGAACCCTCGATTAACGGCGGGCGCCTATCCCTTTCGTATGATAACGTTCGCCCACCGGCACGAGGTTCGGGACAAGGGTGAGCCCATGGTGGCGCACACGCGGCATGCCGCGCAGGTCCGGAACGCAAGACGCGCACGCACGGAGAGCTCCGGCGCGGCGGATGGCGGCTTTGTCTTCGCCACGCCTTATGTTCCTGCGGCAGCATGGCTTGTCAGGGCCTTCCGCCATACCCCGCGGTATCTCGGTTGCCGGAGCCCAAAAGCGGCCGTTCCTGCGCTGGCGGCCGTTCTGCTGGCGGTCCTCCTCCTCGCCACCCCGCTCGCCCGCGCCGGCGAGCCGACTGCACCGCCCGTTCCGGCAGATGCCGCCCCCGTTGCGGACGCCGCCTCCGTCCAAGGTGAGGATCTGGTCACCGGCTCCATTGCCGGCCAGCCCTCCTCCCAGCCCGGAGCGGCCAAAAGCGCGGTGCCTCCCGCACCGGCCCAGGCCGCCGTCCCGGATACATCCGCCGCCCAGGCCCCCGATCAAGCCGCCGCCCTCGATGCGCGGCTCGCCGGCGACGGGCAGCGCACCCGGCTGATCCTCGACCTCAGCAAGCCGGCGGAGTTCCGTGCCTTCACCCTTGCCAATCCCTATCGGGTCATCCTCGACCTGACCGACGTCACCTTCACGCTCGCAGAGACGCGGGTGCAGACCCGGCGCGGGCTCGTCTCCAGCTTCCGCTACGGCGTGCTGGCGCCGGGCAAGGCGCGCATGGTGCTCGACGTCACCGAGCCGGTGATGATCGACAAGGCCTTCGTGCTGCCGCCCGCCGAAGGCCAACCGGCCCGCCTGGTGCTGGACCTGGTGCGCACGGACGCGGCCACCTTCAACACCACGGTGGCCACCGCCGCCGAGGCGCGGGGCGCGCCCTCCGCCGCGCTCGCACCCGCCCCGGCGGCCGATGGCGACGTGCGCCCGGTCATCGTGCTCGACCCCGGCCATGGCGGCATCGATTCGGGCACGTCGGGGGCCTCCAGCTTCAACGAGAAGAACATCGTGCTGGACGTGGCCCTGGCGCTGCGCACCGAACTGGAGCGCTCCGGACGGTACCGGGTGGTGATGACGCGCAGCACCGACGTGTTCGTGCCGCTGGGCGAGCGGGTGCAGATCGCCCGCGCCAACCGGGCGGCCCTTTTCATCTCCATCCATGCGGACGCGCTCGCCCGCGACGATGGCAGCGCGCGGGGCGCCAGCGTCTACACCTTGTCCGAAACCGCCTCCGACGCCGATGCCGCCCATCTGGCGGAGAAGGAGAACAAGGCGGACCTGATCGCCGGCGTCGACCTTTCCGAGGAAAGCGACGAGGTGGCCGGCATCCTGTTCGACCTCGCCCAGCGGGAGACGCGCAACTTCTCCGCCACCTTCGCCCGCAACATGGTGGGCGCCATGAAGAGTGTCGGGCGGGTGCACAAGGCGCCCCTGAAGTCCGCCGGCTTCAAGGTGCTGAAAGCCCATGACGTGCCCTCCGTGCTGGTGGAGCTGGGCTACATGTCCTCCAAGGAAGACCTGAAGCTGCTCACCTCCGACGCCTGGCGTGAAAAGCTCGCCCAGGCCATGGCCGGGGCCATCGACGATTTCTTCGCGCCCCGCCTCGCAGGGGTCGGCCCCACCGGCGCGAGTCCCCGCCCTGCCGCGGGAAAGTGATCGCGCCTGCCCTGGGTCCGCTTTCCGCAGGGCGCCATTTCCCTGCGGCATGCGTCATATGACGCAACGTGAACCGCGACCTTGGTCGCGAAGCAGCCACTTTTGACCAACATAGCGGGACGTCAGGCGCCCGGTCCTGAGATCCGGACGGCGACGGGGAGCGACAGAGCGCGGGTGCAAAAGCCCGTGGTCGTGAACGAACCCTTGCGTCGCCGCCGGAGTTGGGGCTTGTGGGCGGCTGGTCCTCCCCGGACGGTGCCGGGGATGGTGTGAGCGGGGTCGGATGCGCGGCGCGGTCTGCCCAGGCGTGATGGATGGTGGCGAGGCTGAAAGGCCGGACGGGCAAAAAGGCCCGCCGGTCCAGGCTCCAGGGGCGGAAGGAGCCCGCGTATGCGGCTGCTGTTGAGGTTCTTCGGCTTTCTCTTTGCGCTCGGCACGCTGGTGCTGCTGGGGGGCGCCGCCGCGGCCACATACCTGGTGTGGAAATATTCGCAGGACCTGCCGGACTATACCCAGCTCCAGAATTACGAGCCTCCCGTCATGACCCGCGTCCATGCGGACGACGGCGCGCTGGTGGCCGAATGGGCGCGCCAGCGCCGGCTCTATATTCCCATCCAGTCCGTGCCGAAGCTCGTCATCGAGGCCTTCCTCTCCGCCGAGGACAAGAATTTCTACGAGCATGGCGGCATCGACCCGTCCGGCATCTTCCGCGCGGCCATGGTCTATGCCCAGAATTACGGCTCCAATCGCCGCCCGCAGGGTGCGTCCACCATCACCCAGCAGGTGGCCAAGAACTTCCTGCTCACCAACGAGGTGTCCTTCGATCGCAAGATCAAGGAGGCGCTGCTGGCCCTGCGCATCGAGCGCGCCTATTCCAAGGACCGCATCCTCGAGCTCTATCTGAACGAGATCTATCTCGGCATGGGCGCCTACGGCATCGCCGCCGCGGCTTTGGTCTATTTCGACAAGTCGGTGGACGAGCTGACCATTCCCGAGGTGGCCTATCTGGCCGCTTTGCCCAAGGCGCCGTCTTCCTACAACCCCTTCCGTGACCGTGAGCGCGCCATCGACCGGCGCAACTGGGTCATCGACCGCATGGCCGAGAACGGCTTCATCACCGCCGCCCAGGCGGATGCGGCCAAGAAGTCGCCCCTCGACGTCACCCCCCGGCCCACCGGCGCGCAGATCTTCGCCGCCGAGTATTTTGCCGAGGAAGTGCGCCGCCAGATCATCGACCGCTATGGCGAGAACAAGCTCTATGAGGGCGGGCTTTCGGTGCGCACCGCGCTGAACCCCAAGCTCCAGCGCTTCGCCAAGAAGACGCTGACCGACGGACTGGTGCGGTTCGACGAGCAGCGCGGCTGGCGCGGCCCCGTGACCAAGATCGAGCTCGGCCCCGACTGGGGTGCCAAGCTCGCCGAGGTGAAGGCCTTTTCCGACATTCCCTGGAAGCTGGCGGTGGTGCTGGATTCCAGCAAGGACAATGCCCGCATCGGCCTGCAGCCGCCGCGCGAGAAGGGCGGCATCATCTCCACCCAGCGCGACGTCGGGCTTATCACCCTCGACGGCGTGAAGTGGGCGCGCTGGACCAAGGGGCCTGATGCCGGGCGTGCCGTGTCCTCGGTGTCGCAGGTGCTCAAGCCCGGCGACGTCATCTATGTGGAGCCCATCGCCAACAAGGACGGCCAGTATCGCCTGCGCCAGATTCCGGAGGTGGAAGGCGCCATGGTGGTCATGGAGCCGCTCACCGGGCGCGTCCTCGCGCTGGTCGGCGGCTTCTCCTATGACGAGAGCCAGTTCAACCGCGCCACCCAGGCGCTGCGCCAGCCGGGCTCGTCGTTCAAGCCCTTCGTCTATTCGGCGGCCCTCGACAATGGCTATACGCCTTCCACCGTCGTGCTGGACGCGCCCATCTCCATCGACCAGGGGCCGGGCATGCCGGCCTGGACGCCGGAGAACTATGCCAAGAAGTTCTATGGCCCGCAGACGCTGCGCTTCGGCCTGGAGCAGTCGCGCAACGTGATGACGGTGCGCCTCGCCCAGGATGTGGGCATGCCGCTGGTGGCCGACTATGCCAAGAAGTTCGGCATCTATGACGACATGCTCCCCGTCCTGTCCATGTCGCTGGGCGCGGGCGAGACCACGCTCATGCGCATGGTGGGCGCCTATGCCATGATCGCCAATGGCGGGCGCAAGGTGACGCCCTCGCTCATCGACCGCATCCAGGACCGCTACGGCCACACCATCTATCGCCATGACGAGCGCGAGTGCCGCGGCTGCGACGCCGACAAGTGGGAGAACCAGCCCGAGCCCACGCTCATCGACCGGCGGCCGGTGGTGCTCGATCCCATGACCTCCTACCAGATCACCTCCATGATGGAGGGCGTGGTCCAGCGCGGCACGGGCACGGCGCTCAAGGAGCTGGGCCGGCCTATCGCCGGCAAGACCGGCACCACCAATGACGAGAAGGACGCCTGGTTCGTGGGCTTCACGCCCCAGCTCGTGGTGGGTGTCTATCTCGGCTATGACCGGCCCCGCGCCATGGGCAAGGGCGCCACCGGCGGCGTGCTCTCCGCTCCCATTGTGCGGGACTTCTTCAAGGATGCGCTGGCGGACCAGCCGGCCATTCCGTTCCGCGTGCCCGCCGGCATCAAGCTGGTGCGCATCAATCCCAAGAGCGGCCTGCGGGCCGGGCCGGGCGAGAATTCCATCCTGGAAGCCTTCAAGCCCGGCACGGCGCCCCCCGACAGCTATTCGGTGATCGGCTCCTCCGATTCGGGCCTCGACGTGACGCCCGAGGCCGACCGGGCGGTGCGCTCCGGCACGGGCGGGCTTTATTAGCCGCACACCCATCCTGCAGCCACTTGCGTGCGGGGCTCGCGCCAAGGGGGCGGGCCCCGTTTACACAGGGGGCCCCCCTCGCTATTTTCCGCGGCCTTTCATCGGAGCTCAGTGAACCATGCGTGCGGAACTCGCCGCGAAAGTCGACGAGGTCAATAAGTCCGTTGAGCTGCTGCGCCAGCACCTCAACGTGGACCGCTCGCGCCGGCGCCTCGCGGAGCTCAATGCCATCGCCGAGGATCCCAAGCTCTGGGACGATCCGGAGCGGGCGCAGAAGATCATGCAGGAGCGCACCTCGCTGGAGGACGCGCTCACCGCCATCGACCGGGTGACGCAGGATCTGGCCGACAATATCGAGCTGATCGAGCTTGGCGAGATGGAGGGCGACGAGGGCGTCATCACCGAGGCCTCCGCCGCGCTCGACGCCTTGAAGGCCGAACTCGCCCGCCGCGAGCTGGACGCGCTGCTCTCGGGCGAGGCTGATTCCAACGACACCTATCTGGAAGTCCATGCGGGTGCCGGCGGCACCGACAGCCAGGACTGGGCCGAAATGCTCCTGCGCATGTATCGGCGCTGGTGCGAGCGGCACGGCTTCAAGGTGGAACTGGTGGACGAGTCCGCCGGCGAGCAGGCGGGCCTGAAGTCGGCCACCATCATCGTCAAGGGCCACAATGCCTATGGCTGGCTGAAGACGGAGGCCGGCGTGCACCGCCTGGTGCGCATCTCGCCCTTCGATTCCAATGCCCGCCGCCAGACCTCGTTCGCCTCCATCGACGTCTATCCGGTCATCGACGACCGCATCGTGGTGGACATCAACGAAAGCGACGTGCGCGTGGACACCATGCGTTCGGGCGGCGCCGGCGGCCAGCACGTGAACAAGACCGAATCGGCCGTTCGCCTGACCCACATTCCCACCGGCATCGCGGTGGTCTCGCAGGGCGACCGCTCGCAGCACAAGAACCGGGCCACCGCCTGGAACATGCTGCGCGCCAAGCTGTTCGAGATGGAGCTGAAGAAGCGCGAGGAAGCCGCCGCCGCCGAGCAGGCCGCCCGCACCGATATCGGCTGGGGCCACCAGATCCGCTCCTATGTGCTCCAGCCCTACCAGCTGGTGAAGGACCTTCGCACGGGCGTGACCTCCGGCACCCCCCAGGAAGTGCTGGACGGCGACCTCGACCCGTTCATGGAAGCCGCCCTCGCCCAGCGCGCCTATGGCGGGGGCCCCGCCCAGGTTGAGGATGTGGACTGAGGCCCCAGGGCGGCCGAGGGGCTGCCCGGGCTATAATCAAGTCTCTTTCTCGAAATTCAAGTGACTTGAATAAAGCCCCAATGCTGCTAGCGTTCCCTTGCCGCGCAGGCCCGCGCGGGCCACTGGCGAGGGAAACCGCATGGCTGGAGATCATCACCCCCACGGCACCCATCCCGATCTCGACGCGCCTCACCCCGTCCCGGGCGTGATGGAAGGCGGCGGCACGGTGCCCTTGCGCCTGCCGGCGGGCGCGCTGACCTATCTGGACCGCGCCTCCTACATCTCCAACATGGAGGTGGTCTCCTATTTCCCCGACATCAAGCTGATGATCTTCGGGGACGAGCATTCCTGCCTGTGGGCGCGAGGCAAAAGGCGGATGCTCGCCTATCAGGGCGGCTTCGTGGACATCACGGACCCGCGCAACGCCAGCGTCATCGGCGAGAGCGGGCTCGGCGTGTTCCAGAGCTGCGTCTTCAATACCGCGCTGAAGAAATGGATCCGCGTGGTCGCCCACCAGATGCCGCTCACCCCCGGCACGCCCCAATATCCGCGCGGCAAGTACCACCCCGATTATGCCCGCAAGTCCATGGAGGATCCGGGCTTCCGGGGCATCAAGACCTATGACGTGACGAACCCGGAGCAGCCGGTCCTGCTCAACGCCTTCGAGACCGGCGCCACCGGCCACGGCGTCCATGCGCCCTTCTATGATGGCGGGCGCTACGCGTATCTGGCCTGCGGCTGGGACGACCAGATGCGCATGGAGAGCACCGAGCGTGTCTTCTCCAACGGCCTGATGATCATGGACATGTCCGATCCCTCAGCGGTGAAGGAAGTCTCGCGCTGGTGGGTGCCGGGCCAGCGGCTGGAGGAGGAGGCGCACTATCGCGCCACCTATCCGTTTGCCGGCGACCAATGCTCCTGGACCTGCAACCGCACCCCCTGCATCGTGCCCCGGCGCGTGGAGGACGGGGGCCGCATCGGCTATGGCGGCTGGGGCCATTTCGGCTTCTATGTCCATGACCTTTCCGACATCACCCGGCCCAAGGTGCTGGGCAAGGTGACCCATCCGCTGGAGGCCATTGGCGGCATTCCCTACCACCATGTGGTGCCGGTGGAGGCGGACCCGCAGACCCATCCCCATCTCCAGAACCTCGTCATCGGCATCCCCGAGAGCCTGGAGGCCGATTGCCGCGAGCCCTTCCATACGAGCTATGTGATCGATGTGAAGGACCCGGCGAACCCGCGCATCATCGGCCTCTTCCCGCGCCCCATGCCCCATCCGGACGCGCCCTATAAGGACTTCGCCATGGCGCGCGGGCGCTTCTCCTCGCGGGTGATGCAGCACTGGATCGCGCCGGGCAGGGCGCGGCCGGAGATCGTGGCCCTCTCCTACCTGAATGCCGGCCTGCGCCTGTTCGATATATCCGACCCCACCGCCCCGCAGGAGGTGGCCTATTTCGTGCCGCCGCGGGACGGGGAGATCGAGGATTATATGAGCTGGCGGCGGGGCACGTCGGAGGCGGTGTTCATCGAGTGGGACCGCAACCTCATCTGGCTGTCCACCCATGCGGGGCTTTATTGCCTCTCCGCGCCCCTCCTCGGCCCCCCGGTGCTGGAGCCGCGCGCCGTGGAGCGCTGGTCGGTGCCCCGCGTCAATCTGGGCTGGAACGGCTGAGGACCGCACGAGAATGGCGGACGGGAGGGGCCGCCCCCCGCCCGCCGCGAATCACAGGGCCTGGGCGGCGGCGAGCACTTCGGCGGCGTGGCCGTCCACTTTCACCTTCGGCCACACTTTGGCGACCGTTCCGTCGCGGTCGATGAGCAGGGTGACGCGCTCTATCCCCATATATTTGCGGCCATACATGCTCTTTTCCACCCACACCCCATAGTCGGAGAGCATCTCAGTCTGCTCGTCCGAGGCCAAGGGGAAGGCGAGGTCATATTTGGCCTTGAACTTGTCTTGGGCGGCCACCGGATCGGCGGAGACGCCAAGGATCGCCGTGTCGGCCGCCTCGAAGTCCTGCCGCAACCCGTTGAATGCAATAGCTTCCTTTGTGCAGCCCGAGGTGTTGGCCTTGGGATAGAAGTAGAGCACCAGCTTGCGGCCGGCGAAGTCCTTGAGCGACACCTCGCCGCCGCCGTCCCGCTTGAGGGAAAATGCGGGCGCGGGCGTGCCGGGTGCGGGAATTTTCGTCATCTGCCTTCCTTTCGACGTGAGCGCATCCTACCGGCAGGACATCCAGGCAAACCTCGGTTATTCCCCAGGTCTTGCCTGACACCATGGATGGTCCATTCTGCCGCCCTTGGAAAGGCGGTGTGCAGCGCAGCGGGGCACGATGAGGGCGCGGAGCACGATGTGGGGATGAACGAGGAGAGCGGTCGGACAGTTGCGGGCGGCCGCCACCTGCGACGGGGCCATGCGCAGGGTCTTGCCGGCGCGCTGGTGCCGCGCGGGCGGTTTGCGCGCATCGTGATGTGGTCGCTGGTGTGGCTGGTGGCCGTGGCCGGCGCACTCGCGCTTGGCATCTACGGCCTGATCGCCACCGGCCTGCTCACGCCCAACATGGCCACTCCTTATGTGGAACGCGCCATCGAGGAGCGCCTGGGCGGCCAGTATGACGTCCAGATCGGCGGCATCGCCTTCGAGACCATCAAGAAGGGCTCCACCGCCCTGGTGGTGCGCGACATCCGCGTGCTCGGGCCCAAGGGCGAACTGATCGCCTCCGCCCCTTCCGCCGAAGTGGAGATGGAAGGCCCGATCCTCACGCTCTCGCCCAAAGTGGGGCGCGTCGATCTCATCGGCGCTGAGATGTTCGTGAAGATCGAGGCCTCCGGCAGCCTGGCGGTCTCCACCGGCAAGGGCGCCAAGCCCATTACGTCCACCCCCATTACGTCCACCCCCATTACGTCCACCCCCATCACGTCTACGCCCGCTGCGCCCGCTCCGGCGGCTGCGCCCGCCCCAGCGTCCGCGCCCGGCGCGCCGGCAACTCCAGCCGCCCCCGCTGCCGGCGGCGCCGATCCCCTCGTCCTGCGGGTGCTCGCCCAGTGGATGGAGGATCTCGACAATGGCGTCTTCGACGGTGGCGCGCTGCGGGAGATCGGCATTCGCGATGCCACCGTGGAGGTGGAGAATGAATCCAACGGCCGCCGCATCACCTTCGAGAACATTTCCATCTCTCTGAACCGCCCCGATGGCGGCGGCGCGGTTCTGACCTTCAGCACCGAGGGGCCGAGCGGCACCGCCAGCCTTGTGGCGGGCGTCGGCCCGGTGAAGGATAATGAGCGGGCGCTGACCTTCGAGCTGAAGAATGTGGAGACGGAGGACCTGGTCCACGCCTTCACCCAGGACTGGAAGCGCTTCTACATGGACATGCCGCTCAATGCGTCCGTGTCCGCCCGCATCGGCCGGGACGGCCGGGTGTTGGCCGGGGAGGCCCGTGTGGACCTGGGCGCCGGCCAGATCGGCAATGGCGAGGACCCGCAGGAGCGCTTCGTCCTCGATTACATGAAGCTCGGCCTGAAGCTCGACCCCGTCCGGCGCATCATCACCATCGACCCGCTCGGGGCGGGCAAGAATGCCAATATCGTCGCGCTGACCGGCGAGATCACCGTGCCCGCCGCCGCCGGCATGGACTGGCCCTATGTGCTGCGCCAAGAGAAGGTGCTGTTCGCCGGCCCGGAAATGCCCGACCCGCCGCTGGTGATGGATACGGTCTCCGTCACCGGGCGCTATGTGCCCGCCAACAAGCGCCTGATGTTCGATGCCGGCACCCTTGCCGGCCCCACCGGCTCGCTGACCTTCGCGGGCATGGTGGATTTCGGCATCGACGTGCCCACCATCAAGCTGACCGCCACCGGCTCGCGCATGCCGGCCGCCACCGTGCGCCGCTTCTGGCCCGTGAGCATCGCCCCGCCCGCCCGCACCTATGTGCTGGAGAATCTCTCCGGCGGCACCGTGGACGGCACCAAGGTCACGGTGAACATGCCCATCGACCTGATCGGGCAGAAGGAAGTGCCGTTGCCCGAGGACGCGGTGCACCTGGAGATGACCGGCTCCGGCTTCACCCTGATGGCGCTGAAGGGCCTGCCGCCGCTGCGCGACATGCGCCTCTCCGTGGTGGTCACCGGGCGCTCCGTGCGCGTGGACATCCCCGAAGGCACCGTGGTGACGCCCCAGAACCGCAAGCTGGCGGTCTCCGATGGCGTCTTCTTCATGCCCGATTATTTCCCCCGCGAGCCCAAGGCGCAGGTCCGGGTGAAGTTCGCCGGCCCCGCCGATGCGGGGGTTGAGATCTTGGGCATGGACGCGCTGAAGGGCCCCACTGGCACCGCCTATGACCCCGCCACCACCCGGGGCAAGGTCTCGGCTCTGGTGCAGATCAACATCTTCTTCCGCAAGGTGGCCGACCCCTCGGACACCGACTATTCGGTGGAGGCGACGCTCACCGATTTCGGCCTCGACAATGTGTTTGCCGGCCAGCGGGTGGAAGGCGCCACCGTCTCGGCCTTCGCCACCCCGGCGGGCATCCTGTTGCGCGGCGACGGCAAGATCGCCGGCGCCCCCATGAACTTTGAATATGAGAAGCGCAAGGACGTGGCCGACGCCGACATCAAGGTGAACGCCACCCTGGATGACGCCTCGCGTGCCAAGCTGGGGGTGAACCTGCCCGCAATTACCGGGCCCATGCTGGTGCGCCTGGTGGGCACCACCAACAACAAGGACACCCGGGCCAATATCGAGCTCGACCTCACCAATGTCCGCATCAACGATCTGGTCCCCGGCCTCACCAAGCCGGCCGGCAAGCCGCTGAAAGCCAAATTCGCCTCGCTGGACAGCGGATCATCCCTCAAGATCAACGATCTGACGCTGGAAGGCTCGGGCACGCTGATCAAGGGCTCGCTGGAATTGTCCAACGCGGGCGAGGTGAACGGGGCCAACTTCCCGGTCTTCCAGATTTCCGACGGCGACAAGGCCAGCCTGAAGGCGGACCGGGCGGGCGACGTGTTGAAGGTGAAGATCACCGGCGAGGTGATCGATGCGCGCGGCATCATGAAGAGCCTCATGAGCACGCCGGCCACCGCCGCCGCCGCCAATTCGGCGAGCGCGGCGGCGCGGCGTGAGCAACGGCAGAACCGCACCGGCCAGGATGTGGACGTGGAGGCCAAGATCGGCGCCCTCACCGGCAATCATGGCGAGGTGCTGCGCCAGATGGACCTGTCGCTGGGCCGGCGGGGCGTGGAACTGCGCAGCTTCCAATTGAGCGCCAAGGCCGGGCGCGACGGCACGGTGGCCGGCGAAATTCGCAGCATGCCCAATGGCAAGCGCGCCATGCTGGTCACCACCTCGGATGCCGGCGCGGTGCTGCGCTTCCTCGACGTCTATCCCAAGATCGATGGCGGCGAGATGTGGGTGATCTTCGATCCTCCCCGCTCCGACCCCTCGCCCCAGGAAGGCACGCTCAATCTGCGCGACTTCGTGGTGCGCGGCGAGCCGGGCTTGGCCATCCTCTCCGACGCCGCCCGAGATTCCTCCGGCAAGGCGGAAGCCGGCACGGCGGTGTTCCAGAAGGCGCAGGCCAAGTTCACCCGCACCCCCGGCGCCATCGCCGTGCGCGAGGCGGCCATCTGGGGGCCGGTGGCGGGCGTGACGCTGGACGGCTCGGTGGACTTCATCGCCGAGCGCATCGGCATTCGCGGCACCTACGTGCCCGCTTATGGCCTCAACAATCTGTTCTCCAAGCTGCCCGTGATCGGCGCGCTCCTGGGCGGCGGGCCGAACGAGGGCCTGGTGGGCGTGACCTTCGAGATTGTGGGCCCCTTGAGCGGGCCGCGCCTCACCGTGAACCCGCTCTCCGCCGTGGCGCCGGGCTTCCTGCGCAAGATGTTCGAGTTCCGCGACCAGAACGACGCCCCGCCAGTGCCGCCGCGATAAGGCGGACCACCTCCCTCGCTCTTGCCCCCGGTTTGTGCCCGGCTGCGGGAAGGGCCGTCATGGCTGGGCTTGTCCGCAAAGGCGTGAGAGACAGCCACGTATCGGCGTCGGCGCCCAGCGGGGTGATATTGACCCGCAAGCGGGTATTTTCCGGCCGCCCCGGAACCAATGGCCCCGCTTGGGAATTTATCCTGCTGAGACGGAGGCTTGTCCCGGACGCGCGGCGCCGGTTCAAAGAGCGTCCTTCTCTCAACGACTTGGCATGTGATGCCCCGGGCGGGTGACCGCTGCCCGAACGGCTTCGCGCGCCTCGGCAGGAGATGATTTTCCCATGAAGACGACCCTGATCGCGTTCGCCACCGCTGCCGCTCTGATCGTGCCCCAGGCGGGCGCCATGGCGCAGAATGCGGTCGCCACCGAGACCTTCACCGCCGCCCGTCCCACCGACGTGCTCAGCTACAACCTCATCGGCCTCAATGTGGTGAACGGCCAGAACGAGAGCGTGGGCGAGATCAAGGATCTCATCCTCTCCCAGGGCGAGCTGGCCGGCTACATCCTCTCCGTGGGCGGCTTCCTCGGCATCGGCGAGCGCTATGTGATCGTGCGGCCCAACGCCATCAAGATCGCCTATTCGGACAAGGACGCCAAATGGACGGCGGTGATGAACACCACCCGCGACGCCCTCAAGGCCGCCCCCGAATTCAAGTATGAGGGCCGCTGGAAGCGCTGACCGGGTCTCCCCCTCGTCTCGACAGCCCTGAAGGCAACCGCCCGGCGTTAAGCTGGGCGGTTTTTTATGGCCGGGCGGTTTTTCGTGTCAGACGGGCTTCAAGAGCACATGCCGCTTCTTGCCCAGCGAGAGCTTCAGCAGCCCCTCGGGGGTGAGGTCACGCGGGGTGAGGACGGCCTTTTCGTCGGCCACCCCGGCATCATTCACCTTCAGGCCGCCGCCCTTGATCTGCCGGCGGGCTTCGGAGGTGGAGGCGACGAGGCCTGCGGTCACGAAGGCGGTGGCGACGGGAAGGCCCGCCTCCAGCGTTGCGGCGGGGACTTCGATGGTGGGCAGGTTCACCGCCAAGGCGCCTTCCTCGAAGGTGGCGCGGGCGGTGGCGCGGGCCTCCTCGGCGGCCTCCCGGCCGTGCAGCAGAGCGGTGGCCTCGGTGGCGAGGATTTCCTTCGCCACATTGATCTCCTGGCCTTCCAGGGCGCCGAGGCGGGCGATCTCGTCCAGCGGCAGCTCGGTGAAGAGCTTCAGGAAGCGCACCACGTCCGCATCGCCGGTATTGCGGAAATATTGCCAATATTCGAACGCCGGCAGCAGGTCGCTATCCAGCCACACGGCGCCGCCCGCCGTCTTGCCCATCTTGGCGCCGGAGGAGGTGGTCAAAAGCGGCGTCGTCAGCGCGAACAGGTCGGCGCCGTGCATGCGACGGCCCAGTTCCATGCCGTTGACGATGTTGCCCCACTGGTCGGAGCCGCCCATCTGCAGCACGCAGCCATGGCGCTTGTTCAGCTCCACGAAGTCGTAGGCCTGCAGGATCATATAGTTGAATTCGAGGAAGGTGAGCGGCTGCTCGCGCTCCAGCCGCAGCTTGACCGAATCGAAGGTCAGCATGCGGTTGATGGTGAAGTGCGGCCCCACCTCCCGCAGCAGCGGGATATATTTCAGCTCGTCCAGCCAGTTGGCATTGTTCTCCATGATCGCCCCGGCATCGAAGTCCAGGAAGCGGGAGAAGACGCGGCGGATGGAGGCGATGTTGGAATTGATCTGCTCGTCCGTGAGCATCTTGCGCGCCTCGTCCTTGCCGGACGGGTCGCCGATCTTGGTGGTGCCGCCGCCCATGAGCGCGATGGGGGTGTGCCCGGTGCGCTGGAGCGTGCGCAGCATCATGATGGACAGAAGATGCCCGGCATGGAGGCTGGAGGCGGTGGCATCGAAGCCGATATAGGCGGTGATGGGCCCTTCGCACGCCTTGGCATCCAGGCGCTCGGCATCGGAGCACTGGTGGATATAGCCGCGCTCCTCGAGGGTGCGCATGAAGTCGGAACGAAAACCAGTCATGGGGGCCCGTGCGAAAAGGCTTCGGAAAGGGGGCTCCTTTAACAGGGTTTGCCGACAATTGCATCGGTCGTGCCGGGGAGGGCTGTCATGCGGGCTTTGGGGCTGATGAGCGGCACTTCCATGGACGGCATCGACGCCGCCCTCATCGACACGGACGGGGAAGGGGTGGACTGGCTGGGGCCGTCGATCACCTTGCCCTATGGGGCAGATGACCGGGCGCTGCTGCGCGCAGCCCTGGAGGATGCGCGGGGGTTGAACAGCCGGGAGGGGCGGCCGGGGGCGCTCGCGGCGGCGGAACGGCGGATCACAGACCTTCATGCGCAGGCGGTGCACGCGCTACTCACCCCGCTGCGCCTGTCCCCCTCCGACCTCGACGTGGTTGGCTTTCACGGCCAGACCGTCTTCCACCGCCCCGAGGCGGGCCTCACCGTGCAGATCGGGGAAGGGGAGCGGCTCGCGCGGCTCCTCGGCACACGGGTGGTGGCGGATTTTCGCGCGGCGGACGTGGCGGCCGGCGGGCAGGGGGCGCCTTTGGTGCCGGTCTTCCATCAGGCGCTCGTGCGCAACCTCGCCCTGCCCGGTCCGGTGGCGGTGCTCAATGTGGGCGGGGTGGCCAATGTCACCTGGCTTGATGGGGCGGCTGATCCCATCGCCTGCGATACCGGTCCCGGCAATGCGCTGATCGACGATTTCGTTTTCGCCCGCACCGGATTGCCGTTCGATGAGGGCGGCCGCATCGCCGCGGCCGGCCGGCTGGACGAGGCGGGGCTGGCCGATCTCCTCAGCCATCCCTTCTTCGCCGCGCCGCCACCCAAGTCCCTGGACCGGAACGACTTCCGCGCCTTCGTGGCGGATCGCGCGGGCCTTGCCGGCCGCAGCACGCCCGATGGCGCCGTGCTGCTGACGGCGCTGACCGCCGCGGCGGTGGCGGCGCTGGTCCCGCTTCTGCCGCGCCCGCCTGAGGTGTGGATCGTCGGTGGCGGCGGGGCGCGCAATCCCGTGCTGCTGGCGCAATTGGAGGCGCGGCTCCACCGCCCCGTGCGGCCGGCGGAGGCCGCCGGCTGGTCGGCGGATGCGCTGGAAGCCCATGCCTTCGGCTATCTGGCGGTGCGCGCGCTGCGCGGCCTGCCCTTGACCTTTCCCACCACGACGGGCGTCGCGGCACCCCTCACGGGCGGCTTGATTTTTCAAGCCAATTGACCGCTGCCGGGGGGATGCGCGGCTAAATGGTTGCGCTAGACTACCTCCTGGAGGGGCCGCCAGCGGGGGAAAAGCGGGCGATCCGTCAGGGTGACGAAAACGGCCCAGCGGGGGGAATATGGAAGCGCACGGATCCCACAAGATGCACCGTGACATCGGGCTCGTGGGCCTGACCTTCGTCGCGGTGAGCGGCATCATCGGCTCGGGCTGGCTGTTCGCGCCGCTGCTCGCCGCCCAGCATGCGGGTCCGGCGGCGCTCATCGCCTGGATCATCGGCGGCGTGGCCATGCTGCTGCTGGCGCTCACTTTTGCTGAAATCTCGGCCATGCTGCCGGTCCCCGGCGGCGTCGCCCGCGTGCCGCTGTTCAGCCACGGCAATTTCGTCTGCACCATGATGGGCTGGAGCGGATGGGTGGGCTACACCACCCAGGCCCCCATCGAGGTGGAGGCCATGCTGCGCTATGTGGGGCCGCACGCCAACTGGCTCTATGTGGCCGGTCCCGGCACCGATTTGTCCTTTATGGGCATTGTCCTGTCCATGACCCTGCTGGCGGTGTTCGTGGTCATCAACGCCATCGGTGTGAAGTTCTTCGCCTATGTGAACAGCTCCATCACCTGGGCCAAGATCCTCATTCCGCTCATCCTGGTGGGCATGCTGCTCTATACGCGGTTCGAGGTGTCCAACTTCACCGACCACGGCGGCTTTGCCCCGTTCCAATGGGCGGGCGTGCTGAGCGCGGTGTCGTCCGGCGGCGTCATCTTCTCCTATATCGGCTTCCGCCATGCGGTGGACATGGCCGGCGAGGTGCGCAATCCCGGCTTCACGATTCCCACCGCCCTGGTCCTCTCCGTCTTCATCTGCTTCCTGATCTATGGCGGGCTGCAATTTGCCTTCATCGGCGCCCTGAAGCCGGAAGAGCTGATCAATGGCTGGGGCAAGCTGCAATTGTCGTCCGATTACGGCCCGCTGGGCGCGGTGGCGAGCGCGCTCGGCCTCATGTGGCTGGTGAGCCTTTTGAATGTGGGCGCGGTGGTCGGCCCCATGGGCGGGGCGCTGGTGGCCACCGGCTCGTGCGCCCGCATCTCCTTCGCGCTGGCCGAGAACGGCCTTTTCCCGCGCCTCATCGCCACCTTGTCGGACCGGGGCGTGCCGCTCACGGCCCTCCTCATGAATCTTGCGGTGGCGGTATTGACCTTCATCCTCCTGCCCTTCGAGGAGGTGGTGAAGCTGAACGAATCCGCCATCATGCTGTCCTTCGTGGTCGGCCCGGTGGGCGTGGTGGCGCTGCGTCACATCCTGCCCAAGGCGCGCCGGCCCATCGTGTTGCCGGCCGTGAAGGTGCTGGCCTGCGCCGCTTTCGTGATCTGCGGGCTCATCATCCTGTGGGCGGGCTGGGAGACGGTGTGGCGGCTCGGTCTGTGCCTGATGGTGGGGGCGGTGTTGTTCTTCACCTATGCCATCCGCCACATCAAGGGCACGCCGGACCTGGCGGAGGCGGCCTGGCTCGGCCCCTATTTCGTGGGCATGGGCGCCATTTCGGCGCTGAGCACCTTCGGCGGCATGGGGGTTCTCACCCATGGCCTCGACAGCCTCCTGGTGGTGCTGCTGTCCATCGGCGTGTTCTTCCACGCGGTGCATTGCCGCCTGAGCGAGGCGAAGTTCCGCTCCTATGTCTCCGAGGAAGTGCTGGCGGAGGCGGAGATCGGCGACCACGGCGTGGTGCGCGCGGAAAGCGCGCTGCGCCATCGGCATTGAGGCGAGGCGGGGGGCAGGGGCCACAAATGCAAAACGCCCGGCCGCAGGGCCGGGCGTTTCGTCAGATCGGAACTGGACGGGACGCCGTCTGGTCTCAGGCGGCGCTGTCCTTGCGGGTACCGGGCAGGCGCTTGTCGAGATAGGTGCCCACCACGCTCATCAGCTCGTCATTCTTGCCGTCGAAGAAGTGGTTGGCGCCGGGCACGATCTGCTGCTCGATGACGATGCCCTTCTGGGTCTTCAGCTTCTCCACCAGGGTCGCCACCGCCGAGGTGGGCACCACCGCGTCCTTGTCGCCATGCACGAACAGGCCGGACGAGGGGCAGGGGGCGAGGAAGGAGAAGTCATAAAGGCTCGCCGGGGCGGCCACCGAGATGAAGCCTTCCACCTCGGGACGGCGCATCAGCAGCTGCATGCCGATCCAGGCACCGAAGGAGACGCCGGCAATCCAGCAGGCGCGCGCATCGGGATTGACCGACTGCGCCCAGTCCAAGGCCGCGGCGGCGTCGGACAGTTCGCCGGTGCCATGGTCGAACGAGCCCTGGCTGCGGCCGACACCACGGAAATTGAAGCGCAGTACCGAGAAGCCGCGGTTCACAAACTGGTAGTACAGATTGTAGACGAGCGGGTTGTTCATCGTCCCCCCGAACTGGGGGTGGGGATGAAGAATGATGGCGATGGGAGAATTGCGCGTCTTTGCGGGCTGATAGCGACCTTCGAGCCGCCCCTTCTCGCCGGTGAAGATGACTTCTGGCATGGAGTCCGCAACCTCTGGGGGGCGCGGCGAAGTCGGGGATCTCGTTTCCGGACCACCCGGAAGCGCGCGTCCCGCTCGGACGTCCGTGTTCGACGTCTTGACTCAGCCCGGACGCCACCCTATCTATTTAGAATAATTCTAATTTATCCCGCTCGGCCGTGCAAGATATTCGCCGTGAATATTCTCGCTGTCAGGCAGGATCGGATGAAGTTTGACGTATGACCGAGATCGGGCGCAATTGCAAGCCTTGGCTCGGGCGGGTGGCCTGGCCGCTCCCGCGCGGGGGCGCACGCGCCTGTCCGCTTTTCGTCCCCTTGAATCCTCAGTCTTCCAAGCGGGAGGGCGCGGCATGAGCACGGCCCCCGCCGCACCGTCCAAGGTCGCCTATCTCGACCACAATGCCACCTCGCCCCTGCGCCCCTCTGCCCGCGCCGCCTTCCTTGAGGCGCTGGAGGCGGGCGGCAATGCCTCGTCCGTGCATGCGGACGGGCGCGCGGCGCGCGCGCGGCTGGAGCGGGCGCGGGGGCAGGTGGCGGGGCTCCTGGATGTGGATCCGCGCGGCGTGACCTTCACGTCGGGGGCGACCGAGGCGGCGAGCGCCATCCTTCACCCCGATCTGGAGATCGCCGGACGGCCGGTGACCTGCGACGTGCTGCTGGTCTCCGCCGTGGAGCATCCCTGCGTCCTGTCCGGCCACCGCTTCCCCACCGACAAGGTGGAGGTGATCCCTGTGGACGGGGACGGCGTAATTGACCTGAAAGCCCTTGAAAACCGCCTCGCCGCCCTTGCCGCCATGGGGCTTCGCCCCTACCTCTCCCTCATGGCCGCCAACAACGAGACGGGCGTCCTCCAGCCGGTGGCGGAGGCCGCCGAGCGGGTGCATGCGGTGGGTGGCGTCGTCCATTGCGACGCCGTCCAGGCGGCTGGCCGGGTGGATGTCACGCTCGCCGGGCTGAAGGCGGATTTCGTCACCCTGTCCGCCCACAAATTGGGCGGGCCGCAGGGGGCAGGCGCGGTGGTCGCCCACCCCGACAGCCGGGCGCGCGTGCCCTTGATGGCGGGCGGTGGCCAGGAGCGGGGCCGGCGGGGCGGCACCCAGAATGTGCCGGCCATGGTGGGTTTCGGCGCCGCCGCCGACGACGCCGCGACGCATTTGAGCGCGGAAGCCATGCGCCTGACGGGCTTGCGCCGCCGGCTCGAAACGGGGATTGTGGAACAGCTCCAGGACGCGTGGATCGCGGGGGCGGGTGCGGCGCGCCTGCCCAATACGGTCTGTGCGGTGTTTCCGGGCCTGAA
This sequence comes from Aquabacter sp. L1I39, assembly GCF_017742835.1. Lineage (GTDB taxonomy): Bacteria > Pseudomonadota > Alphaproteobacteria > Rhizobiales > Xanthobacteraceae > L1I39. Next base: position 5,025,533 of record NZ_CP072392.1, on the reverse strand, counting down.
GGCCGAAACCCTGGTGATCGCGCTCGATCTCGCCCATGTCCGCGTGAGCGCCGGGTCGGCCTGCTCCTCGGGCAAGGTCGGCTCTTCCCATGTGCTCGCGGCCATGGGGGCGGCCTCCGGCCTCGGGCCGGAAGCCACGGCGGGGGCCATACGATTTTCGCTCGGCTGGTCGAGCGGGGAAGAGGATGTGGATCTGGCACTGGCGGCGCTCGGCCGCGCGGTGCCGCGTTTGAGCAGCCGCCCGGCACGGGTGGCATGAGGACTTGACCCGCGGGCCTTGAACCCGCGTGGGAGAGGAGACAGGAAGATGCCTGCGGTCCAGGAGACGATCGACCTCGCAAAGTCGATCGACGTCGATCAGTACAAGTATGGGTTCGTCACCGATATCGAGAGCGAGAAGGCCCCCAAGGGCCTGTCGGAGGACACCGTCCGCTACATCTCGGCCAAGAAGAACGAGCCGGAATGGATGCTGGAATGGCGCCTCGACGCCTTCCGCCGGTGGCTGACCATGGAGGAGCCCACCTGGGCCCGGGTCAGCTATCCCAAGATCGATTTCCAGGACTATTACTATTACGCCGCCCCCAAGGCGAAGCCCAAGTCCCTGGATGAGATCGACCCCGAGATCCTCGCCACCTATGACAAGCTGGGCATCCCGCTGCGCGAGCGCGAGGCGCTGCTGGGCATCGAGAGCGGCGCGCCCAAGGTGGCGGTGGACGCGGTGTTCGACAGCGTGTCGGTGGCCACTACCTTCAAGGCGGAACTGGCCAAGGCCGGCGTCATCTTCTGCTCCATCTCGGAAGCCATCCGCGAGCATCCCGATCTGGTGAAGCAGTATCTGGGCTCGGTGGTGCCGGTCTCGGACAATTTCTACGCCACGCTGAACACGGCGGTCTTTTCCGACGGCTCCTTCGTCTACATCCCCAAGGGCGTGCGCTGCCCCATGGAGCTGTCGACCTATTTCCGCATCAATGAACGCAATACCGGCCAGTTCGAGCGCACCCTCATCATTGCCGACGAGGGCGCCTATGTGAGCTATCTGGAGGGCTGCACCGCGCCCCAGCGGGACGAGAACCAGCTCCATGCCGCCGTGGTGGAACTGGTGGCGCTGAAGGATGCGGAGATCAAGTATTCCACTGTCCAGAACTGGTATCCCGGCGACAAGGACGGCAAGGGCGGCATCTATAATTTCGTCACCAAAAGGGGCGATTGCCGCGGCGCCAATTCCAAGATCTCCTGGACGCAGGTCGAGACCGGCTCTTCCATCACCTGGAAGTATCCCAGCTGCATCCTGCGCGGCGACGGCAGCCAGGGCGAGTTCTATTCCATCGCCATTTCCAACGGCTACCAGCAGGTGGATTCGGGCACCAAGATGATCCATCTCGGCAAGAACACGTCGAGCCGCATCATCTCCAAGGGCATCGCCGCCGGCCGCTCGGACAACACCTATCGCGGCCAGGTGACCGCCCACCGCAAGGCCACCAATGCCCGCAACTTCACCAATTGCGATTCGCTGCTGATCGGCGACCAGTGCGGGGCGCACACCGTGCCCTATATCGAGGCGAAGAATTCCAGCGCGGTCTTCGAGCACGAGGCCACCACCTCGAAAATCTCAGAGGACCAGATGTTCTACTGCCTCCAACGCGGCCTGTCCGAGGAGGAAGCGGTGGCGCTGATCGTCAACGGCTTCGTCAAGGATGTGCTCCAGCAATTGCCCATGGAGTTCGCCGTGGAGGCCCAGAAGCTCATCGCGGTGAGCCTGGAAGGCTCGGTGGGCTGACGCCCGCACATGCGCGGCCGGGGCGCCCGGCCGGACCCCTTTTGCGATCGCGCGCCCCGCGCGGCCCCAGTCCAGGGCGCCGCGTCCGGCGGCAGCGCCAACCGAACGGACAAGACCATGGCTCTGCTCGAAATCAAGAACCTGCACGCCCGCATCGAGGACAATGAGATCCTGCGCGGCCTCGACCTGACGGTAAATCCCGGCGAGGTGCACGCCATCATGGGGCCGAACGGCTCCGGCAAGTCGACCCTGTCCTATGTGCTCGCCGGTAAGGAGGACTATGAGGTCACCGACGGCGAGGCGCTGCTCGACGGCCAGAACCTCCTGGAGATGGAGGCGGACGCCCGCGCGGCCGCCGGCCTGTTCCTGGCATTCCAGTATCCCATCGAGATCCCCGGCGTCGCCAACATGACCTTCCTGCGCACGGCGCTGAACGCCCAGCGCAAGGCGCGCGGCGAGGAGGAAATCTCCACCCCGGACTTCCTGCGCCTCGTGAAGGCGAAGGCGGCGCCGCTCGGCATCTCCCAGGAGATGCTGCGGCGCGGCGTCAATGTGGGCTTCTCCGGTGGCGAGAAGAAGCGCAACGAAATCCTTCAGATGACGCTGCTGGAGCCCAAGCTCTGCATCCTCGACGAGACCGATTCCGGCCTCGACATCGACGCGCTGAAAGTGGTGGCCGAGGGCGTGAACGCCCTGCGCGGTCCCGACCGGGGCATGGTGGTCATCACCCATTATCAGCGCCTCCTGAACCACATCGTGCCCGACGTGGTGCATGTGATGCACAAGGGCCGCATCGTGCGCTCCGGCGGCAAGGAGCTGGCGCTGGAGCTGGAAGCCTCCGGCTATGCGGCCTACGGCCAGGACGCGGCGTGAGGATCGGGCGATGAACATCCAGAACCAGCCGCCGCGCACCGCGGCCGAGGAGGCCCTGAAGGGCTTTCTCGACGCCCGCCTCGTCTCCGATCCGGTGGAAGGCCCGCTCGGCGCCCACGTCACCGACCTGCGCCGCGCCGGGCGCGACGCTTTTGCCCGCTTCGGCCTGCCCCATCGCCGGGTGGAGGAGTGGAAATATACGGACCTGCGCGCCCTCCTGCGTACCGCGCCGACCCCGGCCGGGGCGCTCTCCGATGCCGATGCGGCGGAAGGCTCGTTCCGGGCGCTGTCCATTCCCGGCGCCCGCCGCATCCTGTTCGTAAACGGCGTGCTCTCCCGCGCCCATTCGGACTTGCATGGCCTGGAGGCCGGCCTCTCCGTGCTCCCGCTTTCAAGCGCGCTGGCCGGCGGCCGGGGCGCAGTGGAAAAGCTCGGCACGCTGGCGCCTGAGCGCTATGACGGCCCCTATGCCCTCAACACCGCCTATCTGGGCGAGGGGCTGGTGATCCATGTGGCCGAGGGCGCGCAGATCGAGCGTCCCCTTCACGTGGCGCACGTCTTCACGGGCGACGAGCCGGCCACCCTGTTCGCCCGCCGCCTGGTGGACGTGGGCACGGGTGCCAAGGTGACGCTTGTGGAAAGCTTCCAGGGCCTCGATGGCCGGGCCTATGTCACCAACGACGCCATCGAGCTGTTCGTGGGCGACGGCAGCCATGTGGACTATGTGCGGGTGCAGGAGGAGGGCGACGCCGCCCTGCATCTCGGCACCTTCCTGACGCGCCTCGGCAAGGACGCGAAGTTCCATTCCTTCGCGCTCACCTCGGGGGCGGCGGCCTCCCGCCTGTCCGTCTATGGCCGCTTCGCCGGCGCCCACACCCAGGGCGCGCTGCGCGGGGCCACCCTGGCGCGCGGCCGGCAGCATGCGGACATCACGCTGCTGCTCGACCATGTGGTGCCCCATTGCGAGAGCCGGGAGCTGTTCAAGACCGTGCTCGCGGACGAAGCCAAGGGCGTGTTCCAGGGCAAGATCATCGTCCATCGCGAGGCGCAGAAGACCGACGGGCGCATGATGAGCCAGTCGCTGCTGCTGGGCGAGGCGGCGGAGATGGACAACAAGCCGGAGCTGGAAATCTTCGCCGACGATGTCCAGTGCGGCCACGGCGCCACCGCCGGCGCCATCAACGAGGACCTGCTCTTCTATCTCATGGCCCGCGGCATCCCCGCCAAGGAAGCGGAGGCGCTGCTGATCCAGGCTTTCGTGGGCGAGGCCATCGAGTTCGTGGAGCATGACGCATTGCGCGAGGCCCTCATGGCCCGCGCCGTCACCTGGTTGCAGAAGCGCGCCGGCTGAACGGTCGCGCGACAGTCCGGCGGGTTCGCGCCGCCGGATTGCGGTCCAATATGAGGCGTCGGGCGGGCATAAGGCCCGCACCGCGCCCGGAGGGCACCGGAAGGTGATCGTCAACGCAGCGCCGGCCGCGCCGTGATCGCGCGCGGCGGCCCAACGCGCATCGGACCTGTTTCATGACCGCCACTTTGCCCGCTCCTTCATCCGCCACCCGCCCCTTCGACGTGGAGGCCGTGCGCGCCGATTTTCCCGCCCTCTCTTTGGTGGTGAACGGCCATCCGCTCACCTATCTGGACAATGCCGCCTCGGCCCAGAAGCCCCGCCAGGTGCTGGACCGCATGCGGCAGGCCTATGAGAGCGAATATTCCAACGTCCATCGCGGCCTGCACTATCTCGCCAATGCCGCCACCGAGGCCTTCGAGGCGGCGCGCGAGAGCGTGCGGGTGTTCCTGAACGCGGCCTCCCCCGACGAGATCATCTTCACCCGCTCGGGCACCGGCGCCATCAATCTCGTCGCCTCCAGCCTTGGCCAGGAGATCGGGCCGGGGGACGAGATCGTCCTGTCCATCATGGAGCACCATTCCAACATCGTGCCCTGGCACTTCCTGCGGGAGCGCAAGGGCGCGGTGATCCGCTGGGCGCCGGTGCAGGAGGATGGCAGCTTCGACCTGGAGGCCTTCAAGGCGCTGCTCTCCCCGCGCACCCGCATCGTCGCCATCACCCAGATGTCCAACGTGCTGGGTACGGTGACGCCGGTGAAGGAGATCGTGCGCGCCGCCCATGCGGTGGGCGCCAAGGTGCTGATGGATGGCTGCCAGGGCGCCGTGCACATGCCGGTGGACGTGCGCGACCTCGACGTGGATTTCTATGTGGTCACCGGCCACAAGCTCTATGGTCCCACCGGCATCGGGGCGCTCTATGGCAAGCGGGATCTGCTGGCCGAAATGGCGCCCTATGAGGGCGGCGGCGAGATGATCCGCGAGGTGAGCGAGGACCGCGTCACCTATGCCGCCCCGCCCCACCGCTTCGAGGCCGGCACCCCGCCCATCGTCCAGGCCATCGGGCTTGGCGCGGCGCTGGACTATATGGAGGTGGTGGGCCGCGAGGCCATTGCCGCCTATGAGGCCGAGCTGTCCGACTATGCCCACGAAAAGCTGGGGGCGCTCAATTCCGTGCGCATCTTCGGCACGGCGGCGGGGAAGGGGGCCATCCTCTCCTTCGAGCTGAAGGGCGCTCATCCCCACGACGTGGCGACCGTGCTGGACCGCTATGGGGTGGCGGTGCGCGCCGGGACCCATTGCGCCCAGCCTTTGCTCGCCCGATATGGGGTGACAGCCACCTGTCGCGCATCATTATCATTCTATAATACGCGTGCCGACGTGGATCGCCTTGCCGAGGCGCTCGTGAAGGCGCAGGATTTGTTCGCATGACCGATACGCTGACCAACGAAACGCCCCACGTTCCGCAGTTCCAGTCCGGCATCCCGGAAGAGGAATTGACGCGCCTGACCGACGACATCGTCGGCGCGCTCAAGACCGTCTATGATCCCGAGATCCCGGTGGACATCTACGAACTGGGCCTCATCTACAAGGTGGACATTGCCGACGACCGCACCGTGGCCGTGGAGATGACCCTGACCACCCCCAATTGCCCCTCCGCGGCGGAACTGCCCGGCATGGTGGAAGGGGCGGTGAATACGGTGCCCGGCGTCGCCGGTGTCACCGTGGACATCACCTTCGACCCGCCGTGGGACCAGGGCCGCATGTCCGAAGAGGCCCGCGCCACGCTCAATCTGTGGTGAGCCGCACCGGCTGAGCCGGTGCTTGCCTGACGATTTCGACGCCCGCCCTGCGCCCGCAGCGGCGGGCGTCGTGCGTTTTGGGGGATAGTGGCCGGCGCGGTCTTGGCCCTATTTCCTCTTGTCCGTCTTTCCCTGCATTCCCCCTCCCCAGCCCTCCCCCGCTTGGCGGGAGAGCGGGCTTGTCGCGCTGGGGGAGAGGTGGGGATGCCAACGCGGGGGCAGAACAGAACCACCGCCCTGACTGGTCGCACGGAAGTCCCCTCTCCCGCGAAGCGGGGGAGGGAAAGGGAGGGGGCAGAGGGCCAGGGGCAGGACGCAGCTTTGGGGGAGGGGGACGCTTCACCGTCCGCCATTCCCCCTCCCCAGCCCTCTCCCGCTTTGCGGGAGAGGGGGCTTTTCGCGCTGGGGGAGAGGTCGGGATGACGGACGCCTCGTGACGGCTCCTCGTGACGGGCAGAGGTACCGCCCGACCGAGCGCCCCGCAGTTCCCTCTCCCGCAAAGCGGGGGAGGGTTAGGGAGGGGGCAGGGCCAGAGCCCCAAATTACCCCTCTTAAGAAAAATATCCTAGATCATATTCCTATTTTCTTGGACCTCTGTTATGGTTGTCCCACCTGGCACCAAGGAGGGGCGCGTCCGGAGCGGCCTGACGGGTGGTGTTGGGGGCGGGTGTCCGACGGGACGGGGCTTAACGCACCTCGCGCCCGTTAGCAGAGCTACGACCGATGCGCCCACACCTTCTTCTCCGCCATCTGCATCGCCGCAACTGTCATCTTCTGGCTCTGATCAATGAGTCCTGAGCCTAGCTCACGGATAGGGCCGGCGCAGCAAGCAAGGCAGGACGGCCCCAGCCGCCGCCGCGTCACTTGCGCGGCGAGAATGAACTTTGCTGCGCCGCACGCGTTGTGTCCGGTCCCATCCCGCGATGCCCAGCGCCCGCCCGCAATAGGAGCCCCCATGAGCCTGTCCGCCGAGATCCTCAAGACGGTCATCCTGCCGCTCAGCGGGTCCAAGGCCATGATGGCCGATCCGAGCCGGCTGGAGGCGGCGGCCTTGAAGTCCCAGTCGGCGGGCGCCTCGCCGCCCGGCCTCCTGCTGCGGCGCGGCGTGCAGGTGCTGGAGAGCAACGAGACCGGCACGCGCTGCTTCCATTGCTTCCCGGAGGGCGACAGCGCGCCGGTGCGGGTGCTCTATGTGCATGGCGGGGCCTATGCCCTGGAACTGGCGAGCTATCACTGGTCCATCATCACGGACCTGGTGCGCCGGTGCGGGACGCCGTTTCATGTGCCGGTCTTCCCCCTCGCCCCCCGCCACACCTGGCGGGAGGCCATGGATGCGCTGCTCGCCATCCAGGCGGTGCTGGTCCAGCAGGACGGACCGCTGGTGCTGATGGGCGATTCCTCCGGCGCGGCGCTCGCCTTGTCCCTGGCGCAGGAATTGCGGGCGCGGGGCGACAAGGGCGTGGATGCGCTGATCCTGCTCTCGCCGGCCCTTGACTACACCTTCTCAGCCCCCGAAAGCGCCGAGATCGCCCCCCATGATCCGCTCCTCTCCCCGGCCGGCCCGCGTTGGGCGGCAGCCACATTTTCGCCGACGGGGGATGCCGCCGACCCGGCGGTGAGCCCGCTCTTCGGGGACTTCCGGGGCCTGCCCTCCCTGCACCTGTTCGGTGGTACGCTGGACCTGACCAGCCCCGATGCCGCCCGCGCCCATGAGCGGGCGCAGGAGGCGGGGGCAAAATCCTTCCTGCACCTTTATGACGATATGCCCCATGTCTTCATGTCCGCCTCCATTCCCGAGGCGGAGGACTGCCTGGGCGAGATCGCCCGGGTGCTCGGCGCGGTGGAGCGGCAGCGCCGCAGTTGAGGCGCCGTCGCCCTCCCCGTCCCCGCCGGTTGCGCGGCAGCCCGAACAGAGGCAGGCTGCGCCGCCCTTCTTCGCCCGCGAGGCTTTCTCATGAATCCCGGTGACTTCCTCGGCAGCGGCGCGGTGACCCTGGCGTTCGCCGCCTTCGTCATCTTGTGCATCTTCCTCGGCGTGCGGATCGTGCCGCAGTCGGAAAAATATGTGGTGGAGCGCTTCGGCCGCCTGCGCGCGGTGCTGGGGCCCGGCATCAATTTCGTCATCCCCTTCTTCGACCGGGTGGCGCACAAGATCTCCATCCTGGAACGGCAATTGCCCAATGCCACCCAGGACGCCATCACCGCCGACAATGTGCTGGTGCGGGTGGAGACCTCGGTCTTCTATCGCATCACCGAGCCGGAAAAGACCGTTTACCGCATCCGCGACGTGGACGCGGCCATCGCCACCACGGTGGCCGGCATCGTGCGCTCGGAGATCGGCAAGCTGGAGCTGGACCAGGTGCAGTCCAACCGCGCCCAGCTCATCGAGCGGGTGCGCGAGCATGTGCGCGCCATGGTGGATGACTGGGGCGTGGAAGTGACGCGGGCCGAGATCCTGGACGTCAATCTGGACGAGGCCACCCGCGCCGCCATGCTCCAGCAGCTCAATGCCGAGCGCGCCCGCCGCGCCCAGGTGATGGAGGCGGAGGGGCGCAAGCGCTCGGTGGAGCTGGCCGCCGATGCCGCCCTTTATGCCGCCGAGCAGGAGGCCAAGGCCCGCCGGGTCACGGCGGATGCGGAAGCCTATGCCACCGGCGTGATTGCCGCCGCCATCGCCGCCAACGGGCTGGAGGCGGCGCAATTCCAGATCGCCCAGAAGCAGGTGGCGGCGCTCGCGGAGGTGGCCAAGGGCAATGGCCAGCAGACCATCCTCATTCCCACCCAGGCGCTGGAAGCCTTCGCCGACGCCTTCAAGATGCTCAAGGGGCGCGGCTGACATGTGGACGGTATGGTGGGTCTGGGTGGTGGCCGGCATCGTGCTGGCCATCCTGGAAATGCTGACCTCCGGCTACATCTTCCTCGGCTTCGCCATCGGTGCCGCCGTGGTGGGCGCCCTTTTGGGGCTGGGGGTGCTGGGGGAGAGCGTGCCGGTTCTCCTTCTGGTCTTCGCCTGCGCGGCGCTCGCCGCCTGGCTCGGTTTGCGCCACCTCACCCGCGCCAGCCGGGGCAAGGGCAAGGGGGTGCATATGCGCGGCAATGTGAAGATCTGGGACAAGGACGTGAACGAGAACTGAGCGCCTCTGCGCGCCTCCGCGCGCGCGGAGGCGCCGCCCTCATCAGGGATAAGGGCGGGCTGCGCCATCCCCTACGTTCCCCCACTTGACCGCAGTATCTGTGAACGTTGCCCAACACGACACGCTCCCTGCTCAGACTGCGATTTGCGCTTGACCGCGCCGGGCTCAACGCCTGACTTCGTTGCAGCAACCACCTCGGCCTTGGCCGTGGGAGGGGGCAGTTGCGTTTGACCAGACGGAACCCGAGGGGTTGGGGACCGTCGCGGCCTTGTCATTGGGGCCGTCATTTTGGTGTGGGGGCATCATGAAAGCTCGTTTTGAACGGGCGCGGTCTGGCCGCGCGCGAATGAAGATGGCTGCGCTCTTCGCGGGCGCCTCACTACCGGCCCTGTGCGCGGCGGCGCCCGCTCTGGCGCAGGCCACCTTCTGCACCACGGATGCCTGCGAGGCAGTGCAGATCCAGAACCAGATCAATGATGTGAGCGTCTTCGGCACGCTTTTGTCCTCGCCGGAGGGCAATGCCCTTCTCCAGCAGAATGCCGCGGTCACCACCCAGATCTACTCCACCTCCACCGCCGAGCAGCGGGATCTGGCGGCGGCGAACGCCGTCAACTTTCCCGGCAAGAAGCTGGGCAGCATCACGGCGCACCTCTGGAGCATGGTTCAGTCGCCAATCAGCGACCAGATGGTCAAATGGTCCCTGGACGAGACCATGCCGGGGAACATTCTCGGCGATCTCTGGGGCGCCACGGGCGTCCTTCATTCCGGCGATGTGAAGGACTACTACCAGACGCTGGAAATCTATAAGACCGCCTATAACGCCACCGGCGCCCTGGTGGGTAACCCCCGCCCCTTCGTGGCGCTGCCGGCCATCAGCGGCAATCCCTGGACCACGTCCACCACCTCGCAGGCGGCGGTCACGATCCAGGAGGAGGAATGGGCGGAGAATGTCGGCGAATCCTCGTTCGCCAGCGGCCATTCCATGCGCGGCTTCATCACTGGCATGTATTACGGAATGCTCCTGCCCACCTATTGGCAGGACATGTTCGCCTCCGCCCAGCAATATGGCCTGAGCCGCAACATCATCGGCATGCATTATGCCCTCGACGTCATCGGCGGCCGCATCATCGCCTTGCAGTCCCTGACCGAACTGATGGCCGACAATGCCGATTATTCGGCCGACTTCACCACCTCGTTCGAGGCCAACCGCACGGCTTTGGTGGAAGCCCTCGGCACCAGCGCGAACGCGCCGGTCTATGCCGCCTGCGGGGCCAACCTGAAGGCCTGTCTCTCGGCCGGCATGGTGCCCTCCGCCGCCACCTACCGCGCCGCGCGCGAGCAATCCACCTGGTACCTGACCTACGGTCTGCCCTCCATGGGCGACACCACGCTGGCGCCGGTGGTGCCGCAGAATGCCGAACTCCTGTTCCGCACCCGCTTCCCCTATTTGACCGACGCCCAGATCCGCGACGTGATCGCCAGCACCGAATTGCCCTCCGGCGTGCCGCTGGACGACGGGTCGGGCTGGGCGCGCATCAATCCCTATGCCGCGGCGGGCGGCTATGGCGCCTTCGCCAGCACGGTGACCGTGACCATGGATGCGGCCAAGGGCGGGTTGAACGCCTTTGACATCTGGAGCAACGACATCAGCGGGCCGGGCGGGCTCGTCAAGCAGGGCACCGGCACGCTGCTGCTCGCCGGCGACAACACCTATGCGGGCGGAACCGACGTGCAGGCCGGCACGCTCGCGCTCACAGGCTCGCTCACCGGCAATGTGTCCGTCGCGGCCCCGGCCACCTTCCTCACCACCGGCGCGGTCGGCGGCGATGTGAGCAATGCCGGACTGCTCGGCGGCACCGGCCGCATCGCCGGCAACCTGACCAATGCCGGCGTGCTGGCACCCGGCCTGTCCATCGGCACCCTGACGGTTGGCGGCAATGCGGTGTTCACGAACACCTCGCTCTATATGGCCGAGACCGGCACGGGGAACACCAGCGACAAGCTGGTGGTGACCGGCACGACCACGCTCGCGGGCACCCTCGCCTTGGTGGGTACCAATGGCAGCCTCGCCCCGCTCGGCACCTATGACCTGATCAGCTCCGCCGGCGGCGTGTCCGGCGCCTTCTCGTCCATCGAGACAGGCGGCGCCTTCCTGTCCACCTCTTCCGTGGTGGCTTCGGGCACCGATCTCCTGGTGACCGTGGCGCCGAATGTCGCCGCCTTGTCTACGGCCGGCGGCACGCCCAATGCCAATGCCGCCGCGAGCGCGGTCGCCCGCATGTCCAATGCCAGCCCGGTGCTCCAGGCGGCGGTGACGCTGACCCCGGCGCAGGCGCCGCAGGCGCTTTCGACCCTCACGGGCGAAATCCATGCGGCGACCGGCTCGGTGCTGCTGGCCCAGTCCACCTATCTGCGTCAGTCCATCACGGGGCGCCTCAGCGACGGGGACGGCGCCACCGCCGCCCTCGCCCCGCTCGGCTATGCGGACGCGCCGGCGGCGCCCGCCGCCACCTTTGGCGGCTTCACCGCCTGGGGCCAGGGCTATGGCGGCTGGGGCAGTGTGAGCGGGGGCGCGGCCTCGTCGGTCACCACCTCGGTGGGCGGCTTCCTCGGCGGCTTCGACGGCGAGGTGGCGCCCAACTGGCGCGTGGGTATCGCCGGCGGCTACAGCCAGACCAGCTATTCCACCGATGCAGTCTCCGGCTCCGGCACCAGCGACAATTACGACCTCGCCCTTTATGGGGCCAACCGCTTCGGCGCGCTGAACCTGCGCTATGGCGCCAGCTACACCTGGCACGACGTCTCCACTTCCCGGGGTGTCGCCCTGCCGGGCCTCTATCAGAGCCTCTCCGCCAGCCAGAATGGCGGCACGGGCCAGGTGTTCGGCGAATTGGGCTACGGCATGAAGATGGCCGGTGGCACCACGCTGGAGCCGTTCGCGGGCTTGGCCTATGTGCATCTCAACCTTGACGGCTTCACCGAAAGCGGCGGCTCGGCGGCGCTCACCTCCGGCGGCCTCACCCAGGACAACACGCTCACCACGTTGGGCGTGCGGGCGAGCCAGGACTTTTCCGCCGGCACCACGCGCCTGTCCGTGCGCGGCTCGCTGGCCTGGCAGCATGCCTTCGGCGACCTGACCCCGCAGCTCACCGAGGCGTTCGCGGTGAGCGGCGGCCCGGCCTTCTCCATCGCCGGCGCACCGGTCGCGCGGGACACGGCCCTCATCGGCCTCGGCCTGGACTGGCTGATGACCGCCAATTCCCGGCTCGGCGTGTCCTATGTGGGGCAGCTGGCCGGAGAGACGCAGAACAACGCCGTCCAGGGCCGCCTCTCAGTCGCCTTCTGATCCCAACGCACGGCGCGCGCGGACCTTCCGCGCGCGCTTTCGACACCCATCTGGAGGATCACATGAGCCTAATGGATCGCAGGACGTTCGGCACCCTCATGGGCGCGCTGGCCTTCTCCCCCGCCGCACTGGCCCAGGAGGCGCGCGGCGCGACGGCCGGAAGCGAGCGCGACACCATCTTCAGTCTCGCCGTTCTGGACATGGTCTATCGCGACTGGCAGTCGGCTCCCAATGGCCGGGGCCACAATATCGGGTCGGTCCTGGTGGACAAGGACAACCGTCCGGTCTTCTGGGCGCGCAATTGCGTGACCGTCACCAACAACGCCACGCAGCATGGCGAGGTACGGCTGATCCAGGCCTTCCTGAGCTGCCCGGGCGTCGGCAAGTATATGACGGGTTACACCATCTATACGACGCTCGAACCCTGTGCCATGTGCACCGGCATGATCGCCATGACCCAGGTGGACCGCGTGGTGTTCGTGCAGGCCGACCCGGAATTCGGCCACGCTTTGGCCGGCCTCAAGCACGTCCATTTCCCCCGCCTGTTCCAGCAGGCCACCGTCCGCCCCCTACCCCAGAAGCAAGAGCTGGAACAGGGCTGGGCCGCCTATCGGGACGCCAACAAGGGCTCGGCCATCACCGATTATCTGCTTTCGGCCAACGCCAAGACCATCTACGGTTCCGCATCCGGGGATCTTGATCGATTCAAGGTCAGGAATCGGGAAAACGAAGCTGTCCTCGCCGCCACCCAGGACTTCCTGAAGGGGGTGGGAGCCGAGACCTTCGGCGTGAAGATGCAGGATCGGTGCCCGGCCAAAATCTGACCGGACCTGAACCGCGCCACACCGCCCCGTCCCCGCCCCGCGGCAAGAGGACGTGAATGTGACGAAGATGCCCGTGGACCTGAAGGCCCGTGCCGAAGCGGTGTTCGCCCAGCAGACCACCCCGCAGCCGGCCGAGACGGACACCCTCCAGGCCCGCATGGCCCGCCAGCGGGCGCTGCGGGAGGCCCGCGACAAGGCGGAGGCGGAGCGGGCGGAGATCGCCCGCGAGAAGGCCCGCCGCGCCCGCGAGCAGCGCGCCAAATAAACTGCCCCAAGGAAACTGCGCCAAGTGGACTGCCCCAGGCAGGACGCGCCAAACAGGACGCGCCAAGGCAGGCGCTTCAACTCCGACGCTTCAACTCTGACGCTTCAAGTCGATGGTGTGTGCGATGCGGGGCGGTGGCGGGGCTGCGGTGATAAAACCGCTGTCGGCCTTGACGCAACGCCTCTATGGTGAAGCTCACGCTGGGGGATCGATCGGATGCGCTGGCCTTGTCCCGCGAGGATCCTGGCCGCTATGGCGGCCCTGTTGCTTGGCGTCGCCGCACTCATCCCGCTGGCCCTCGCAGCGTCCGGTCCGAGGGCCTGGACCGTGCGGGACCAGGGCGAGACGATCGAGGCCTTCACCCGCAACCGGGCCGGCTCGACGGCGCTCGTGCTGTCCTGCCGCCCCGGCGGCCCCACCCGTCTCAGCCTCATCCTGTCCCCCAAGTCGGGCTGGCGCCCGGAGGGAACGGCGGTCCTGGACATTGACGGCGTCTCCCTTCCCGTCACCGTCGAGGCGTTCGGGGCGGGGGTTTTCCTGAGCGATCTGGCTGGCGGGGCGCTCGGCCTCAAGCCGGACACCGTTAAGGCCATCGGCGCCGGCAAAATGCTCATTTTAGCCGGACCGCCCGCCCGCGCCATGACGGAAGCGGGCCGCGCCTTTGATCTGTCCGGGGCCGGCGATGCGATCGCGCGGCTGGCGACCAGATGCGGGCTCAACCGTCCCGCTCCGGCCGCGTCGCAGCCGGTGACACGTCTGCCCCTCGCACCGGGGGAATACAGCACAGGCCCCTGCACCGCGCCGCCCGACGCGGTGCGCTCCATCGGCCTCTACATCTTCACCGACGGCCGCTTCGCCGGCCGGCAATTCCTCTCCCCGGCGGCGGAGGGCATGTTCGGCGTCTGCACGCTGGCCGAGCCCCTGTCCGTGGCGGGGAATGTCTATTCCGGCGCGCCCGCCTGCGAGAGCGGCGGGCGCGCTTCGTCGGACCTCGGGCGCTATCGCTTCAGCTTCCAGATCCTGGACGAGAAGACCTTCATCTCCAACGGCAAGACCTATGCGTGGTGCGCGGCCCATCGCTAAGGAATGGCGGTCCGTCGTGAACCCGTCTGTGAGGACAAGGTGCGAGGGAGGACAGGATGTTTCCCATCTTCATCCATGTGATCGACGACCGCAGCGACACTGGCGGGGGCGGCATCCTCATCGTGGCGATCCTCGGCCTTGCGGCCGTGGCAGCGGCGGTGTTCGGCGTGGTCTTCCTGATCTTCGGCTTTCCCGTCACGGTCTTGTGGCCGCTGGCCTATCTGGTCTCCGGGCTGCTCTTTCCCGGCGTCCTGTCGCTGTCCCTGATCCAGGAGATCGTCTGTCTCAGCGTGATCCTGGCTGGCTTCATCCTGCTGCTGAGCCTCCTGCCGCGCTGGGTGGGGGCGGGCCTGTGCGGCCTTGGGACGTTCCTGTCGCTGGAAGGGATGGGCGTGCAGCCGGGGCTTCTGGGGGTCGTCTTCCTCATCCTGGTGGCCATCGGCTTTTCCGCATGGGGCTTCGTGATGGCCACCTTGCTCGGGCGCCTGCCGGTGCTGCGGACCCTGCGGGCCATCAGCCGGTCCCGCGCGGCCAATGTGGTGTTTCCGCCTTTGGTCGCGGTGGGCCTCGTCTTGATCCTGGAGGGCCTGGACATGTTCGGCCCGCCTTCGGCGCAGACCGTGAGCCCGCTGAAGCGGGATGCCATCCTCTCTGGCATAATCCTGGTCTGGCTGCTCCTGGTGGGAGGCGTCACCCGGCTGGCGCAGCGCAAGATCAGCTCTGCGCCCCCCTATGGGGCGCGCCGGCGCGCGTGAAATGACGGCATGCGTGAAGGGATCGAAGGCCCCTTCACGGTGCGCGACCTCGTCGGGACAGGAGAGACAATGGCCGAAAATGCCCCGCCTTTGAGCGAAAAGCAGAAGGAAATCCTTCAGTTTCTGGAGTTCTATCGCGGCATCCCGGACAAGAGCCCGCACATGCTGCGCGAGATAGACGATTACATTGACGGGCTCTCGCACCAGGAGGTGGCGTTCCTGCACCGCCATCGGGCGCGGCTCGATGACCTGGATAAGGCAGCCGGGCGCGTCACGCGCGCCGCATCGCCGACGCGCGGCGGAGGGACATGAACATGGCCTCCCCGTTCCGGCCATCCCGAAGGTCGCGGACACATGGATGACGCCACGGATGCCGGGGACGGGGACGCCGTCCTCCCCGATACTGGCGCGGCCGGGCCGGTGGAGGATGGCCGCGGCTTCACCTTGCCCTTCTTCATGACCGCCGAATATGAGCGCCGGCGCGCCCTGCGCCGGCCCCGCCTCGCCGATGGGACGGTGTTCGCCGGCCGCTCGCCCGACACCGGCGCTGTGCTGCACACGCGACCAGACGATGAAAGCCCCCATCCGGTGGATTTCTGCCTGATCCGCGGCTGCGACATCGACGCCCTCGCCCGCCGGGCGCGCTGGAATGGCTATCAGGATTGGCGCATCCCCTCCCCGGCTGAATTGCAGATGATGTACCTGGACCGGGACCTGATCCGCGGCTTTGGCGGCGACTGGTACTGGACGTCCGGCCTGACCTCGCCGGCCACGCGGGTGGCGCTGCGCTTCTCCGACGGCCTCCGCCACGCTTATTTTCTGGAACGCGCAAAGGCACGGCTGCGGCTGGTGCGCACCCCCTAGGCCACCCGGCCGGTGCCGCTGCAGCGGATCGCCGGGCTTCAATCCGGAAATGATGTCCCCGGAACAAGCTCCGATGAATGATGGACGCCGCCGCCGGTGCAGGCCCTGGACAAGCTCTGCCGTGCACTGGACACTCCGGACCATGTAACCGTTCCCGCACCTGATCGTCCCGGCGGGGCGTATCGGTCCGCTTGAGGTCCGTCGCATGAGTGAGGCGTCCATAGAGAGCCGGCAGCGCTGGTTCACGGTCTTTGCGGCGGCCGGCGCCCTGGGCATGATCATGATCGACGGCACCGGCACCGCCGTGGCGCTCCCCTCCATCCAGCGCGACCTGATGCTGAGCCACGGGGCGCAGCAATGGATCATCACCCTCTATGCGCTCACCGTGGCCGTCGCCATCGCCACCGGCGGGCGTCTGGCGGACGTCGCGGGCCGGGCGCGCATGTTCCGCGCCGGCGTGGTGCTGTTCGCCTTCGGCTCGGCCGTGAGCGGGCTTTCGGTGAACCTGCCCATGCTCCTGTGCGGGCGCGCCTTGGAGGGGCTGGGCAATATCATGATGGCGCCCGCCGCCGCGCTGCTGGCCACCGAGGCCTTCGGCCCCACTGGGCGCGGGCGCGCCATGGGCCTCTATAGCGGGCTCGGGGGGCTGGCCATGGTCATCGGCCCCATCGTCTGCGGGGCGCTGGTGCAGGCGGGGAACTGGCGCTGGGCCTTCTTCGTCAATCTGCCGCTCGCCGCCCTCGTGCTGGTGCTGCTGGCAAAGGCGGGGCCTGCCGCCGCCAGCCCGCGCAGCGGCACTTTTCGGCCGGCCCACAGCTTGCTCTTGGCGGCGGCGCTCGGCCCCATGGTGCTCGGCCTGCAGCAGAGCCATTCCTGGGGCTGGACCTCGCCGCTCACCGTCGGCCTGATCGCCAGCGGATGCCTGCTGCTGGGGGTGTTCATTCTCACCCAGGCGCGGGCAGACGACCCGCTGGTGGATGTGCGCCTGTTCACGCGGCGGCAATTCAGCGCCGATGGGGTCGCCCTCTTCTGTGTCCAAAGCGCCATTGTGGGGCAGTCAGCCTATGGCGCCATCTTTCTCCAGCGGGTGCTGCATTTCACGCCCCTGGAGTCGGGCCTGGCCATGCTGCTCTTTCTGGTGCCCATGTTGATCTGCGCCCCGCTCTCGGGGGTGCTGTATGACCGCCATGGCGCGAAGCTGCCGGTGGTGGCGGGCCTCAGCCTCGCCACGCTCGGATTCTTCCTGGAGACCCAGGCCCTGCCGCGCATGGATTTCGCCCATATGGTGCCCGCCTTGATCCTGCTCGGCGCCGGCATCGGCCTTTGCGTCTCCCAGACCTATACGGACGGCACCGCCCAGGTGGCGGAGAGCCAGCGGGGCCGGGCCTTTGGCGCCCTGGATACGGTGCGTCAGCTGGGCGGCGCCATGGGCATGGCGGCCATTGGCACGGTGGTGGTGGCCATGGAGCGCGGACGCTTCCACGCCATCGCCGAGGCCTCGGGCGTCGAGGGGGCCGCGCGCGCGCAGCTGGAAGTCATCATGGGGCAAGCCATTTACGGCAATGAGGAGGCCGCGCGGGCGCTCGCGGCGCAGGCACCGGCGGTGGCCGAGGCCCTGCGGCTCAGCGCGGCGCGCAGCATCGCCGATGGCTATTATGTGGGATTCATCATGCTCGCTGTCGCCTTGCTCGCCGTGATCGTCCTGATGCGCGGCCGTCCCAACACGACCGGCGCGCCCGTAAAGGTGACCATCTGATGCGCATCGTCCTCGCCTCCCTCGGCTCGCTCGGCGACCTCTTCCCCATGCTGGCGGTGGCACAGGCCCTGAAGGCACAGGGCCATGAGCCGGTGGTCGCCGCCCCCGCCGCCTATGAGAGCCGCATCACCGCCCTCGGCCTGCCCTTCCATCCCCTGCGGCCGGACTTTCCGCCGGAGGTGCTGACCCATATTTTCGGCGACCCGGTCCATGGCGGAAAGCGCCTCTATCTGGAAACCCTCTTCCCGCGCGTGCGCGAGACCTATGCGGACCTCATGGCCGCCGCACAGGGCGCCGATGCCCTGGTGGTGGGGGAACTGGTCTATGTGGCGCCGCTGGTGGCGGCCAAGCTCGGCCTGCCCTGGGCCAATGTGATGCTCTCGCCCACCACCTTCATGTCCGCGCTCGACCCGTGCGTCCTCACCTGGTTCCCGGCCGGCTACCATCTGCGCCATCTTGGCACCTGGCCGCAGCGCATCCTGCTCAACATCGCCCGCCGCATGTCCAATAAGTGGGGCGCGCCGCTCACGGCTCTGGCGCAGGAGCTGGGGGTGGAGACCCATGGCGGTGTCCTGTTCGAGGGCAAGTTCTCGCCCCATCTGGTGCTGGCCCTGTTCTCCCCCGCCTTCGGCCCGCTCCAGCGGGACTGGCCGGCGGCCTCGGTCCAGACCGGCTTTCCCTTCCTGGCCCAGGCGCCCAACCCGGAAACCGCCGCGCGCATCACCGCCTTCCTGGCAGCGGGGCCGGCGCCGGTGGTGTTCACGCTCGGCACCACCGTGGTGCACCTCGCCCACGACTTCTACCAGATCGCCGCCGACACGGCGCAAGTCCTCGGCCGGCGGGCTGTCCTGCTCATGGGCAAGAATGAGCCGCCCAAGGCTCCCGCGGACCAGGTCCTCGCGCTGGACTTTGCCCCCCATGCGAGCCTCTTTCCCCATGCGGCCGCGGTGGTTCAGCATGGCGGCGTCGGCGGCTGCGCGGAGGCGCTGCGGGCCGGCGTGCCGGTTCTGACCATTCCCGTGGGCTTCGACCAGCCGGACAATGCCGAGCGCCTGCGCCGCATGGGGGTGGGCGCGGTGCTGCCCCACACGCGCGTCAGCCAGGAGACCCTGGAGCGTGCCTTGCGCGCGGTGCTCGCCGACACCGACATGGCCGCCCGTGCCAAGGCGGTGGCCGCCGCCATGGACCCGGAGGGGGACATGGCCCGCAACGTGGCCGCCATCGAGGCCATGGTCCGCCGCGCGCCGCGCGCGTCCACCGCCGCTTGACCGTCCCGATCCGGCCCGCATCCCAAACGAGGCCCCGAGGGGCCGAAAACACGTCCCAAGGAGTTCCCCATGCCGCAGACCCCTGCGCCTCCCGCCCTGAAGCGTGTGGATCTCGCGCACGGGGCCGACACCCTCAAGGTGGGCTGGTTCCCCGGCGCCAGCGGCGCGGCGGTGCGCGAGGCCGTGCGCGCGGCGGCGGGACTTGCGGCGGAGGTGGCCTTTCATGTGGAGACGGCGGACGGCATCACCGTCGCCCTCGACGACAGCCTGCCGGACGGCCTTCCCTTGCGTCTTGTGGTGGAGCATGCGGCGCCGGCCCCTGCTGCGCCCGCGCCCGCCGCCCACCAGGCGGTGCCCGGCCCCCGGCCCTATCCCATCGTCGGCAACCTGCCGGAGCTGCACAATCCGGACGGCGTGGTGGCCGCCTTCGGCGCGTTGCACGCCAAGCATGGCGATTTCTTCGCCTTCGAGGTGGTCGGCAAGCGCACCTATCTGTGCGCGGACGCGGACATGGTGGCGGAGATGTGCGCCGCGCCGGACGTGTTCGCCAAGCTGGTGGAAGGGCGCGGCGGCCTGCGCAACCTCGCCGACAAGAGCGTCGGCAGCGCGCTCTTCACCGCCTCCGACGATGACCCGCTCTGGCACCAGGCCCACCGCATCCTCGCCCCCGCCTTCGGCGCCACGGCGCTGAAAAACTATTACGGCCGCATCGTCGAGGTGGCGGACGACCTGCTCGCCCATCTCGAACGCCTCGGCCCCGGCGAGAGCTTCCTTGCCACTGAGCTGATGACGCGGATGACCTTCGAGGCCATTTCCTATGCCGCCTTCAACCGCCGCTATGGGGCGATCGATACGCCGGAGCTGCCCGCCTTCGTGGAGGCCATGAATGTGGTGCTCACCGACGCCATGGCCGAGCCCAAGCGCCTGTTGCCGGAGGTCTTCTATCACGAGGTCCGCAAGCGCCGCACGGCGGCCGACAAGGTGATGCTGGAGGAGGTGGAGGCCATCATCGCCGAGCGCCGCGCCGCCATGGCGTCAGGCGAGACGGTGCCCGCCGACCTGCTCCAGGTCATGCTCACCACCCCCGACCGGGTGACCGGCCAGAAGCTGCCGGACGACAATATTCGCGGCCAGCTCATCGTGCTGCTTATTGCCGGGCACGAGACCACCTCGGGCATGCTGGCCTATGCGCTCTACCACCTGTGGAAAAATCCCGAGGCGATGGAAAAGCTCATCGCCGAGGTGGACCGGGTGCTCGGCCGCGACTTCTCCTACATCCCCACTTATGAGGATGTGGGGCGGCTCGACTACACCCAGCGGGTGCTGAAGGAGGCGCTGCGGCTGTGCCCGCCCGTGCCCATGTTCCCGCGCTATGCCACCCGCGACGCCACGCTCGGAAACGGGCGCTACGATGTGAAGAAGGGCGAGCGCATCTTCGTGTCGCTCACCACCTTGCATGCCAATCCGCGCTTCTGGGGCGCCGATGCCGCCGTCTTCCGCCCCGACCGCTTCGCGCCGGAGGAGGAGAAGCTCCACCATCCCCACGCCTACCATCCCTTCGGCATGGGCGCGCGTTCCTGCATCGGCTTCCAGTTCGCCCTGCTGGAAGCCAAGATGGTGCTGGCACGCCTCGTGCAGCGCTTCACGGTCCGGCCCAAGGATCCCCATTACGTGCTGCGCCACAAGCAGGCGCTCACCGTGAAGCCCGACCATCTGGACATGCTGCTGGAGCGCCGGCCGGAGGTGAAGGGCCGCTTCCCTGTGCGCCCCGCCGCCGCCAAGGCGGAGGCCGTGTCCGCCGCTCCGGTGGCGGGGGGCGGGCGGCCCTTGCGCCTGCTCTACGGCTCAAACATGGGCGGCTGCCGCGACATCGCGCTCGCCCTCGCCCAGCAGGCGGCGGCGCGGGGCTATGCGGCCAGCGTGGCGGAGCTGGACGAGCAGGTGGGCCAGCCCTGGCCCACGGACGGGGCCGTCGTGATCATCACCTCCACCTATAATGGCACCCCTCCGGACAATGCCGCGCGCTTTGCCCAATGGCTGGCGAGCGCCCCGGCGGGCGCCTGTGCGGGGGTACGCCATGCGGTGCTCGGCTGCGGAAACACCCAGTGGCACCAGACCTTCCAGAAATTCCCCAAGACCGTCGCCACCCGCCTCGCCGCACTTGGCGGCACGCCCCTCCTGGAGGCGGGCACGGCGGATGCGGACGGCGATTATGAGGCGGCGGTGGAGGCCTGGACCGCCGCACTCTGGCCGGCGCTGGACGCGGCCTTCGGCGGTGCGGCGGACACAGATGCGGCGGAGGCGGACGCCTTCGCCGAGGCGCCCGCCGTGAAGGTGGAAATGGCCAATTTCGCCGGCACCGCTTCCGGCGCCGCGCCCCGCTCCGGCACGCGGCTCGATGCGGGCGCCGTGATGGTGCCGGTGCGCATGAACCGGGAATTGCTGGGCGCGGGCGCCCAGGGCTCCACGCGCCACATCGAGATCCCGCTGCCCACCGGCACCTCCTATGCGGCGGGCGATCATCTGGCCGTCTTCCCCACCAACCCGCCGGCTTTGGTGGCAGCGGCCGCCGCCCGCTGCGGCCTGGCGCCGGAAACGCGCGTGCTCCTGACCCCGCTCCATCCCCACGCCGCCGACGAAGCCGGCCTGCCGTTCGGCGTGCCGGTGAGCGTCGGCGAGCTTCTGGCCGAGCATGTGGACCTCGCCGGCCCCGTCACCCGGCGCGACCTGCGCGCCTGGGCGCAGGCGGCCCAATGCCCGCCGGATAGCGCCCGCATCGCCGCCTGGCTCGCCGACTTCCCCCACGCGGTCGCCGAGGCCAAGCCCCGCATGGAGGATCTGCTGGCGCAGGTGCCCTCGGTGAAGCTCGATCTCGCCACCATGCTCACCGTGCGCCCGGCCCTGAAGCCGCGCTATTATTCCATCTCGTCCTCGCCGCTCCTGTCGCCGGAGGCGTGCACGCTCACCGTGGGCGTCCACCATTTCGTCTCGGCCGACGGGGTGCGCCATGACGGGCTGTGCAGCACCTATCTGGCTGAATGCGCCGAGGGCACGTCGGTGCGGGTGCTGGTGAAGGATACGGGCAGCACCTTCCACCTGCCGGCCGACCCCACCGTTCCGCTCATCCTGGTGGGTCCGGGCACCGGCCTTGCCCCGTTGCGCGGCTTCATCCAGCAGCGTCACGCCCAGCGCGCACAGGGGATGGAGGTGGGCCCGGTGCAGCTCTTCTTCGGCTGCCGGGACGAGAGCGACTATCTCTATCGCGAGGAGCTGGAAGCCTATGAGGCCGAGGGCACGCTCGGCCTCCTGGCGGTGGCCTTCTCCCGCCGGGCGGGGACGCCGAAGACCTATGTGCAGGACCTCCTGCGCCTCCATGGGAATGCCGTGCGCGGCGCGGTGGCGGCGGGCGCGTCCATCCTCATCTGCGGCAATGCCCGCACCATGGCCCCCGACGTGCACGCCGCGTTCGCGGAATTGCTCGGCGCCGAGACGGTCAAGGCGCTGGAGGACAGCGGGCGCTATCTCCAGGATGTGTGGGCGGCGGGGTGAGGCCACTCACCCCACCCGCGCTCGCCACCCCGCGGCCTCTTCGGGCGATGCCGTGCAGGCGGCCACCAGCAAGGCGGCGGTGAGGGCGGCGGCGCGGGGGAGTTCGCCGGGCTGCACCTTGTCGCGCCGGTCTTCGGGGGTCAGGACGAGGCGGACGGCCGCCTCCGGCTCGTCATAGCCGGCCACCAGGCGGAAGGCGGGGATGCCGGCGGCGGCGAAATTGGCGTGGTCGGAGTTCTGCAGGAAAGGCCGCACGCAGCGCAGCGGATAGCCGGCCTCGTCCGCCGCCCGCAGCAGGAAGGGCTCCAGCGCCCCATAGCCGCTGGTGAGCGCCGCATGGCGCGCGCCGCCCACCACCGTGTCCAGATTGATGTCGAGGGCGATGCGCTCGCGCTCCTGCGGCGTGAGCCCGTTCACATATTGCGCCGAGCCGGTGAGCGCCCATTCCTCGGCACTGAAGAAGGCCAGCCGCACGCCGCGCTGGAAGCCCGCCACAAGGGACGCCACCGCCCGCATCACCGCAAGCGCCACCGCGACGCCCGAGGCATTGTCCATCGCGCTTTCATTGATGTCGTGGCCGTCCACATGGGCGCTCAGCACCACAAAGTCCGGCCCCTGCCCCGGCAGGTCGAACAGCAAGGTCGCCGTCTCGCCCGGCCGGTCCTGCGCGGCGAGATGAAAGCGCACTTTCGGCCGGCCGGCGGCGGTGCGGGCAAGGCGCGCGGCGGTCTCGGGCGAGATGCCGGCGGCGGGAATGCCGGGCTCGTCACCGGCACGGCCGGACGAACCCGCCACAGCGCCGCCCGCCACGGGGCCGGCAATGAGAAAGCCGACCGCCCCCATCTCCAAGGCCATATTGTATTTGCGGCGGCGATGGATGGTGCCGGCCACGAACATCAGCTCATGGCGCACCAGCACGATGCGCCCGGCAATCTCGGCGCGGTGCGCCTCGAACTCTTCCGGCGTGCCCCGGCCGAGGTCGATCACTTCAGCTTCGAGGCCCTCGGCCGGCGTCGGCCGGCTGCGCACCAAAGGATGGCACGGCGCAGTGCTGCCATCGGCAAAGGCGAGAAAAGCCCCCCGCGCCGTCCAGCCGCCATAGGCCACCGGCACCGCTTGGGCGGGCACGCCGGTTGCCTGTGCGCCCCGCTCCGCCACATAGGCCATGGCGTCCGCTTCGGCCTTCGTGCCGGCGAGCCGGCCGCCGAAGTCGCACAGCGCGTCGAACTCCTCCTGGAGGCGGGCATCGGCGGCGAAGACGGACAGATCGGGCAAGGGGCGCATCAGGGCTGCTCCACGGGCGACAGGAAGGTGCCCATGTGGGCGTCGAGAAGATCGAGGAAGTTGCGGGCGATGGCCGAGGGCACCCGGTCCGCAGAATGGAAGACGGCCACCTCATAGAGGACGGCGGGCGCGAAGGGCCGCACCTCCAGGCCCAGCCCCTCGAACTGGGCGGCGGAGGCGGCATCCACGATGGAGACGCCGAGCCCATGGGCCACCATCATGCAGATGGCGGCGAACAATTCCGAGGTGGCGACAATGTTGAGATGCGCGTCCGCCGCCGCGAACACCTTCTCCACCAGATGATGGGCGGCCCATTGCCGGGACATGGAGACGAAGGGCACGCCGGAGAGGAGCGCCGGCGTGAGCACTTCATGGGCAGCCAGTGCATGGCCCTTGGGCAGAATGGCGCGGCAGGCCATGCGATAGCGGGTGAGGGTGAGCCCCGCCGGGTCCACGGAGGCCTCGGCAATGCCGATGTCATAGGTGCGCGAGGGAAAGAGCGAGCGGACCATGTCCGAGTTGCGGACGCTCAATTCCACCCGCGTCTCCGGCCGCGCCTTGCCGAAGGCGGCCACCACCGGCGGCAGCAAGGTGACGCCCGCCATGGGGTGGCTGACGATGGTGAGCGCCCCCATCTCGCCGGTGCGGATCTGCTCGGCCACGCGGCTGAGGTCGTTGATCTTGGCGAGCGTGCGCTCCACCTCCTCGCGGAAGACGAGGGCCTCGGTGGTGGGCCGCACCCGGTTGCCCGAGCGCTCGAACAGGGAAAAGCCCACCTCCGCCTCCAGCCGCGCGATCTGCGCACTCACGGCCGGCTGGGTGAGCCCCAACGCGCCCGCCGCCTGGGTGACGGAGCCGGCATCGATCACGGCGCGGAAGGCTTCAAGGAGGCGATAGTCCATTTGCATAAATTTTGGTTATTGCCATTTTTCGTTTGCTCGTCTGGAATATGAAGGAGCCTTGGAACACGAGGCAAGAAGATCATAACGCAAATTTATGGTCAAGTTTGTCGAGGGAGCCCGCATTGGTTGTGCCGCTGATCGCCGCCCATGAGGTGAGCAAGAGCTTCGGCCCGGTGGAGGTGCTGCGGCGCGTGGATCTCTCCATCCAGACGAGCGACGTGGTGTGCCTCATCGGCCCCTCCGGCTCGGGCAAGACCACGCTCTGCCGCTGCCTTGCCTTGCTGGAGCAGCCGAGCGCCGGCACGGTGGTGATGAACGGCGTCACCATTTCCTCGGCGCGGGACAGTTCCGAGGAGCGCCGCTCGGCGCGCGAGGTGCGGCCCGACATCGGCATGGTGTTCCAGCACTTCAATCTCTGGCCGCACATGACCGTGCTCCAGAACATCATCGAGGCGCCCTTGCGCGTGAAGCGCATGAGCCGGCCCGCCGCCATCCAGATCGCCGAGGCACTGCTCGCCAAGGTCGGCCTCTCCGACAAGCGCGACGTGCATCCAAGCCGCCTGTCCGGCGGCCAGCAGCAGCGCGTCGCCATCGCCCGGGCGCTGGCCATGTCGCCCAAGGTGCTTTTGTTCGACGAGCCCACCTCCGCGCTGGACCCGGAATTGCGCAACGAGGTGCTCGCCGTCATGCGCCAGCTCGCGCTGGAGGGCATGACCATGGTGGTGGTGACCCACGAAATGGGCTTTGCCCGCCAGGTGGCGAGCCGCGTCGCCTTCATGGATCGCGGCGAGATCGTCGAGGAAGCCCCGCCCGAGGCCTTCTTCACCGCGCCCGCCAGCGACCGCGCCCGCCGCTTCCTGTCCCTGCTTCAGGACTGACCCTCACCCGAACACAGACAACGGCCGCCAAAGGCCGGGCCAACCCCAGAGGACCAAGCCATGACCCTGCCGCTTCCCAAATTCCTGCGATGGGCCGCCGCCGCCGCGCTGACCGCCTGCATCGCCGCGCCCCTGCCCGCCGCCGCGCAGGCGGTGAATTCGCGCCTCAACGAGATCACGAAGAGCAAGAAGCTGCGCGTCTGCCAGTATCCGCTCTATTATTCCATCTCCTTCCGCAACCCGAAGACGGGCGAGATCGAGGGCATCGACGCCGATCTCTCCAAGGAGCTGGCCAAGGAACTGGGCGCGCAGCTGGAGATCGTGGAATCCAGCTTCGGCACCTTCATCGCCGACCTCCAGGCCAATAAGTGCGACATCGGCATGTTCGGCGTCGGCGCCTCGCTGAAGCGGGCCCAGGCGGTGGAATTCTCCAAGCCCTATCTCATCACCAACATCTATGCGGTCACCCGCAAGGACGGGCCGGTGAAGACCTGGGCCGACATTGACAAGCCCGGCATGAAGGTGGCCGTGACGCTCGGCTCCTATATCGAGCCCTTCATGAAGACCTACCTGAAGAATGCCGAGCTGATCTCGGTGGCCCCGCCCAATACCCGCGAGGGCGAACTGGTGGCCGGCCGCGTGGATGTCATCATGACCGACTTCCCCACCGCCGTGAAAGTCACCGACGAGTTCGACTGGGCCAAATCCATCGAGCCGCCGGAAAAGCTGGCGGTGACGCCCTATGCCTATGTGATCAACCAAGGCGACCAGGTGTGGCTGAACTATGTGAACCTCTTCATCGACACCATCAAGCTGGATGGCCGCCTGAAGAAGTATGCCGAGAAGAACAAGCTCGGCCCCATCGTCGCCCCCTGATGTCCTGAAGAAGTCGCCGGCGCCTGCCTTGGCGCCGGCCCGCTCGCCCCATTCCGCGCCAGCCCCGCCGCGCTGCGCGCACGGGCCGGCGCGTCCACCCCGAGGCGAGCAGCAGGAGGCCCGCCGTGAACTCTTATACGTTTCGCTGGGACATCATCTGGAGCAATTTGGACTTCCTTCTGTCCGGCCTCCAATTGACGCTCATCATCTCCGCCACCTCGCTGGTCTTCGCGCTTCTGGGCGGGCTGGTTCTGGCGCTGTTCGACATGTCGAAGTTCCGGCTCTTGCGGGCCTTCAGCCTGACCTTGGGCGAGATCATCCGCAACACGCCCATCCTGGTGCAGTTGCTGTGGGTCTATTATGTGCTGCCCATCGTCTTCGGCATCCGCATCTCGGCGCTGGCGGCGATCCTCATCGGCCTGTCGCTCTACATGGCGGCCTTCATCTCGGAGGTGTACCGCGCCGGCATCCAGGCGGTGCCCAAGGGCCATCGGGAGGCGGCGCAGGTGCTGGGGCTGACCCCGGCCCAGAGCTTCATGCGCATCGTGATGCCGCAGGCCATCCGCATGACCTTGCCGCCGCTCGCCTCCAACTTCGTGCAGCTCATCAAATTCTCCTCGCTGGGCTCGGTCATTTCGGTCAGCGAGATCACGCGCCGGGGCATGGAATTGTCCTCCACCACCTTCCGGCCGCTGGAAATCTTCACCTTCATCGCCGTGGTCTATTTCTTCATCTGCTGGCCCCTGGCCATGGCCATCCGCCTGTGGGAGCGCCGCCTTGCCCGCCAGTGACCTTTCTTGCCTCCACGACCGCCTGATGGCGCAGGTGGAGGCGGGCCGCGAGGCCCTCGTGGACACCACCCGCCGGCTGGTGCGCATCGCCTCCCCCAACCCGCCCGGTGATGTGACCGCGATCGCTGAGACCGCCACAGCCCTCCTGGAGGCCATCCCCGGCATGACCGTGCAGCGCTATGAAAGCGCGCCCGGCATCATCAACCTGGTGGGCGTCCTCTCCTCCGGCCGCCCTGGTCGGCGGCTGGTGCTGAACGGGCATCTGGACACCTTCCCCATTGGCGAGGGCGCCTGGAGCGTCCCGCCGCTGGGCGGCGTGCTGGAGGATGGCCGGATCTATGGGCGCGGCGTCTCCGACATGAAGGCGGGCATCGCCTCTTCCCTGCTGGCGGCCCGCATCCTCGCCGGCCATCAAGACCACTGGTCGGGCGACTTGGTGGTGACGCTGGCGGGCGATGAGGAAAACATGGGTTCCCTTGGCTCCCGCTGGCTGCTGGAGAACGTGCCGGAAGCCGCGGGCGATGCCATGCTGTGCGGCGACGTGGGTTCGCCCACCGTGGTGCGCTTCGGCGAGAAGGGCCTGTGCTGGGTGGAGATCGAGGCTGAGGGACAGCCCGCCCATGGCGCCCATGTGCATAAGGGCGAAAACGCCATCGACCGCCTGCGCGACGCGCTGGATGCCCTGAAGCGCCTGGAAGACCTGCCCGTGACGGCCCCCGCGGAGGTGAGCGCCGCCATCGCGGCGGCGAAGCCCGTCTCCGAGCCTTTGTCCGGCGCGGGCGAGGCGGCGACGCTCCAGCGGGTGACGGTGAATATCGGCACCGTCCAGGGCGGCATTTCGCCGAACCTGGTGCCGGCCGCCGCCACCGCCGCCGCCGACATCCGCATTCCCGTAGGCGTGACGCTGGAGGCGGTGGAAGACGCCCTTCATGCCGGGCTCGATGGCCTTGAGGGCGTCACCTGGCGCATCATCCGCGCCTATCCGGCAAGCTACACCTCGCCCGGCCATGAGATCGTGACGCGCACGGTGGACGCCGCCGCCCGCGTGTTCGGCGCACCGCCGGTCAGCAACATGCGGGTGGGGGCCTCGGACGCCCGCATCTACCGCATGTTCGGCATTCCCAGCGTGGTCTTCGGCTGCACGCCGTTCAACATGGGCGCGCCCGACGAATACATTCTCGTCGACGAACTGGTGGCGGTGGCGAAGGTGCACACGCTCACAGCCTTCGACTTTCTCGCGCAGGAAAGCCCCCTGTCATGAAACCCTCGGAAATGAGCAGCGCCGCCCTCATGCACCAGGGCGCCGGCTTCATGGGCGTGCCCTGGGCGGGTGATGCCACAGGCGCTAAGGCGGCCATTCTCGGTGTGCCCTTCGATTGCGGCACCCATCCCTTCCGCATCGGCTCGCGGGAAGGGCCGCGCTCCATCCGCGAGCAATCCGCTCTCGTGCGGCCCTATGAGAGCGAGCGGGCCGACTTCGACGTGCGCGAAGCCTTGGGGCTGGTGGATTGCGGCGACGTCACCCTCACCCCCGGCCGCATCGAGGACGCCTTCGCGCGCATCGAGGAGGCCGCCTTCCGCATCGCCTCCACCGGGGCCACCGTGGTCGGCTTCGGCGGCGACGGGTCGGTCTCCGTCCCGCTGGTGCGCGCCGCCGCGCGGCTGTGGCCGGACCTGTGCGTGCTCCATGTGGACAGCCACACCGACTGCCACCCGGTGAACCCGGAACACCCCTATGACGCCGCCAGCCAGTTCAGCCATGTGGCGCTGGAGCAGCGGGTCTCGGCCAGCGCCTCCTACCATGTGGGGGTGCGCGGCTCCACCTACCGGCCGGGGGTCGCCGACCACACCCGCAGCCTCGGCTACAACATCATCACCATGACCGACTATGTGCGGCGGGGCGAGGCGGATGTGCTCGCCGAACTGCACGAGGTGATGGGGGGCCGGCCGGTCTATCTGTCCTGGGACATGGATTCCTTCGACCCCTCCGTGGCGCCGGGCGTCTGCACGCCCACCTGGGGCGGCTTCTCGGCGCGGGAGGGGCTGCACTTGCTGCGCGGCCTGTCCGGGCTGAACATCGTCGCCGTGGACATCAATACGGTGAGCCCCGGCCATGATGTGCAGGGCATGGCGGCGCATCTGGCCGCCTATCTCGCCTATGAGATCCTGCTGCTGATCCACGCGCGGGGCGCGGGAGTTTAGAGGCGGATCCCCTCACGCCGCCAGTGGCAGCACCGAGACGGGGCCGCCGGACGGGGCGCACAGCGCCGATTGCGGCGGCACCTCGATCCAGGTGGAGCGGTCATCGTCCAGTGGCTCGGAGGCGATGAGGACACCGTTCTGGGCGGCGCGGTAATAGAGCGAATTCGGCCGCGCATTGACCCCATAGCGGAAGGCGTAGAGATGCACGCCGTCCGACAGCGCGGCGGTGAAGAGGAACGGGTCCGACCCCGCCAGTTCCGCCACACGCGCCAGGAACCGCCCCACCGCCGCAACCGGGTTCGGCTCCGCATCCTCCGCCAGCCCCTGCCCCATGAGCGCCAGGAACAGCGCCTCGGAATCGGTGGAGCCGGCCCGCGCGCCATACATCTCGTCGGGGATCATGCCTTCCACGGTGCGGCGGAGCGCGATCCAGTTGGCGAGATACCCGTTGTGCATGAACAGCCAGCGGCCATAGGCGAAGGGGTGGCAATTGGGCCGCGTGACCGGCGTGCCGGTGGCGGCGCGCACATGGGCGAAGAACAGCCGCGAGCGCAGATGCCGGCTGAGGGAACGCAGATTCTCGTCCGACCAGGCCGGCCGGATCTCCCGGTAGACCCCCGGGTCCGGCAGATCGTCATACCAGCCGAGGCCGAAGCCGTCGCCGTTCATAGCCATGGTGGATTCCAGCGCCTTCTGGCTCTGCACCACCAAGGAATGGGACGAGCGCGTCACATAGCGGTCGAGTGCAATGGGTTCGCCCGAATAGGCCATCCACCGGCACATGCATCCTCCTCCTTTACGAATGGTCGCGGCCGGCGCCCCGTCACGCCGCGTGGGTCTGGAGCCAGTGCTCCAGGACGGTCACCTGCCAGAGCTTGGAATGACCCTTGGCCGTGAGATTCCCCTCGGGATCGGCCAGCAGGCGGTCCACATAATCGCGCCGGAAGATCCCGCGCGTGCGGGCCGCCTCCTGGTTCAGCACGTCCCGGGCGAAGTCGAGATAGGGCCCGCGAATGTATTTGAGCGCGGGCACGGGGAAATAGCCCTTTGGCCGGTCGACCACCTCCGCCGGCAGGATGCGCCGGGCGGCCTCCTTCAGGATGTGCTTGCCGCCCGACTGCACCTTCAGCTCGGAGGGAATGCGCGCCGCCAGCTCCACCATCTCGTGGTCGAGGAAAGGCACGCGGGTTTCGAGGCCGAAGGCCATGGTCATGTTGTCGACGCGCTTGACGGGATCGTCCACCAGCATGATCTCGGTGTCGATCTGCAGCGTCTTGTTGATGGGCGAGGTCTCGCCGCAGCGTTCAAAGAACGCCTCCACGAAGGCCCGGCTATGGTCGGCGCCCAGGAGGTCCGGAGAGAGCGCCTTGGCCATCTCGTCGTGGTCGCGGTCGAAATAGAGCGCGGCATAGTCGGCCACCGGATCGGCGGAGGTGAGCATCTTTTCGTGCCAGTGATAGCCCGCGAAGGTCTCGTCCGCCCCCTGCCCGCTCTGCACCACCTTCACATGCTGCGCCACCTCCTGCGCCAGCAGATAGAAGCCGACGCAATCGTGGCTCATCATGGGCTCGGACATGGCGCCGATGACGCCGGGCAGCGCCTCCAGCACCCGTTCCTGCGGGATCACGATGCGCTGGTGGTCGGTGCCATAGGTGCGGGCGATGAGGTCGGAATATTCAAACTCGTCGCCCTTGAGGCCGTTCACGCTCTCAAACCCCACCGAGAAGGTGCGGATGTCGGAATGACCGAGCCGCGCCAGCAGCGCAACGAGCAGCGAACTGTCCACCCCGCCGGAGAGGAGCACGCCGATGGGCACGTCGGAAACGGCGCGGCGTTCCACCGCCGTCTGGAGCGCCTGGGTGAGCGTCTCCCGCCATTCCTCCTCGCCCATCTCGGCGGCATCGAAGCCCTCGCCCATGCGCACCGACCAATAGACGTGCTCATGGCGCCGGCCATCGGGCTCCAGCGTCAGGACGGTGGCCGGCGGCAGTTTGCGCACGCCGCGAAAGAGCGTGTGAGGGGCCGGCACCACGCTGTGGAAGCTCATATAATGATGGAGGCCCACCGGATCGATGGCGGTGTCCACCCCGCCCCCGGCCAGCAGCGCCGGCAAGGTGGAGGCGAAGCGCAAGGACGCGCCCACCTGCGCCAGATAGAGCGGCTTGATGCCCAGCCGGTCGCGGGCCAGCACCACGCGGCCCGTCCACATTTCCCAGATGGCGAAGGCGAACATGCCCTGGAGGCGCTTCACCGCGTCCGCGCCCCAGGCATGATAGGCCTTCAGGATCACCTCGGTGTCGCCCTGCGAGAAGAAGCGATAGCCCTTCGCGGTCAATTCCTGGCGCAGGTCGCGGAAATTGTAGATGCAGCCGTTGAACGCGATGGCGAGGCCAAGGTCCGGGTCCACCATGGGCTGCTGCGAGGTGGCCTTCAGGTCGAGGATGGACAGGCGGCGATGGGCCAGTCCGATCCCGTTTTGGGCGAAGACGCCGGCCCCGTCGGGGCCGCGGGGCGTGAGGGGATCGGCCATGTCCTCCAGCACGCGCATGCGCACGGCGCCGTCCCGGTTCACCTCACCGCAAATGCCACACATTTTGCCTCCTTGATGGTTCTTCCCCCCGTCTCTGTTGCCCTTTTCGTGCCCTGTTTCCCGGCTCAGCGGGGCGAGCGGTCCCGCGAGGGGTCGAAGCAGGTATAGCCGACGAAGCACTGGGCCACGTCGCGGGTGCGGATCCATTCGGGCTGCACGTCCTCCGGCGGCACGCAGAACCCCCGGTCGCGGACGTAGCGATCGAAGGTGGAGGGGCTGGTGCGAATGAGCGCCGCACCATGGGCATTGACCCATCCCCGCGCCTGCGCGCAATTGAGCTGAAGGGCATTGACCTCCTGCGCCGCCGCCGGAAGGCAGATGGCCGTCAGCAGGGCCGCGAGGATGGCTGTTCTCATGGTCTTTCCTCTGGGTCCTCTTCACTCTGCCGGTCCGCGGCCAACCTCAAGCCCCTCTTGGCAAACGCCTGAGAGCGCCGAGCGTTCCGCACCGAGGCGGGATCGCGCGGCATCGGATGGTTCATGGCCAGCTCCCGTCCGGTCAGGCGCCACCAACGCCCAGGACGACGATGCCGGTGCCGCCGCAAGCTGGACAGGGGTGCCCGTCGATACTGCCCCGCCCGCCGCAGTCGGGGCACAGGCCCTCGCCGGTGCCCGGGGTTCCCGGCGCGGCCTCGTCACCGGGCCGGGCCTCTGCCGGTGCGGCGGCGGGAGCGCGATGCCCATCGCGGGTGGTGCCCGGCGTGCGGATGCCGGTTTGGCGGCGGTGATCGTCAGGCATGTCGTCCTCCTGTGGCTTCAGGAGGGTCGAGTCATCCAGCGCCCATCAAGTTCCCGCCGCAGGTCGCCGGATGCCAGCCGGCATTCGCGCGAAAGCCCGTCCGCACCGGGCGGAGCAGCTAGCTGGACCCGTCCAGGCTCCCGAGCGGGGCGATGATCTCCACCCGCAGGCCTTCCGGCGCAAAGCCGAACTCCACCCGCCCGCCAAGGCCTTGGGTGGCGCTCGCCTCCATCAGTTGCGAACCATAGCCCCGGGCCGGCTTGGAGGCCACGGGCGGTCCCCCGCTTTCCTGCCAGCCAAGCCTCAAAAGGCCCGCTTCTTCATCCCGGCGCCAGCCGATCCTGATCCGGCCCTCTCCGTTGGAGAGTGCCCCATACTTGACGGCATTGGTGGCCAGTTCGTGCAGGATCAGGCTCAAGGCCTGAATCGCCTGCGGCCACAGCACGATGGCCGGGCCATCCTCGATCTCCACCCCTCCCTCGCGGATGGGGTAAGGCGCCAGGATGCGCGTGATCACGGACGGCAAGGCGACATCCTGATCGGAAAAAGCCAGTTCATGGGCTTCGACCAATGCACCAACGCGCCCCATAAAGGCGTCCCGGAACGCCTCCGCAGTGACGCCTTCGGTCGGGGCCTGGCGGCCCAGGGAGGCGATCACGGCGAACAGGTTCTTCATGCGGTGGTGTATCTCCCGCAAGAGGAGGTCCTTGGCGGCATCGCGGCGGTGCTGCTCGGTGGCGTCGACAATGGAGAGGAGGAAGGTGTGGCTCTTCTTGTCTGGATGAAACAGTGTCCGTGCGGACAGCAGCATGACCCGCCGGCCGAGATGGGGGAAAGCGTGCTCCACCTTGTAGTTGATCAGCGCGGCGCTCCGGGGCACCACGTCCTGAAGCAGTTGCCGCAGTTCCGGAATGTCCCACTGTCCATTGCCCAGCTCATAGAGAAGTTGGCCCACTGTCTCGAACCTGTCCACTTGAAAGGTATTGAAAAAGGCCCGGCTGGCGCTTTCCACGCGCAAGTTTTCATCGAGCACAAGCAGAGGGTCGCTCACCGTATCGACGATGCTCTGTGCTTGAACGTGGCTGTTGCGAAGCAGGCGGTAGAGGTCTTCCACGTTCATTATCGGCTCCCTGAGCGGGGGCCAAAATACATAAGCTGCGCGACTGCAACAATGGCACGTCCGGCGCGGCTTGCGGCATGACGCCCCCGCCCGTCAGGGCCGCAGCGGCCCGCCGCGACGGTCCGCGCAGTCTAGGCAGGGCGCGGGGGAATGACCGGCAGAAGGAGAAACGCCTCCCGCCCGGGCCCTGTATGGAGGGTCGTCGTCCCCCCAAAGAGGCTCGCGGGGCGGTCCAGGGGGTCATCGTGTAGCCAGGGGCCGGAACCACGATAGGCGGAGGGGTTGTCCGGGTCAGGTGGCCGCTGGAAATCTGCGCCGCGCACATCCAAGGCGAGCCGGAAGCCGGCCGGCAGGATGATGCAGGTGGGCCAGATTTCCACCATCAGTTCATATATTTCACCGGGCCTGAGCGGCTGCTTGTCGTCGTGCGTGTGATAGGGCTGATAGGGACGCGAGCGCTCCGGGCACAGCTTGCGATGCGAGGCGCGCAGCCAGCCCTGAGCCAATGGCGTGTGCGGGTCCACCGTCCCGGGAAACGCCACTTCCACCCCCTCGGGCGAGAAAGCCCGCACGGTGGCGAAAAGATCAGCGTCCGCCGTCGACGAGGAAAGGTGCACCTTCAGCGCCAGGGGGCCGGTCAACTCCACCTCCTGGTCGAGCGGCGCCGACATCCAGCACAGGCCCTCGGACGCGGCCTCGAAGGAGGCCGAGGCGGGCGCCTCGGGCGGCGTCCAGGACAGGCCCCCGGTCGCCGCGTCGAGGTGCAGCCGGGTCCATGAAGTCCGGGCCAGCGGCCACTCCTCTTCCTTGCGCAGCTCGAACGCGCGGCTGAAGGGGCGCCGCAGATGCAGCCACACGCGCGCCTCGCGGTCCCAGCCATTGTCCTCGCCCTTCAGGAAATGGTCGAAGAAGCGCTTCTGAAGCTCCATCCCATAGTCCAGATAGAACCACTCCTCGTGGCGGCCAGGATGGCCTTCCAGCCACTTCTGAGGTGAGGCGGCCTCGGCAAAGGCGGTGAAGTTTCCGCGCGGATGCAGGCCAAAGCCCGCCCAGTTGGCGGCGCTGAGGAAGGGGGTGACCACCTGGCTCCAATCGGGCGAGCGGGCGCGATACCAGGCGTCGTCCATTTCCCGAGCCCGCACATTGGCAAGGGTGGCCATGCGATTGGCGTGAAGCTCTGCCTCCGAAAGCCGTTCGGGGCCAGTGGCTGGCGCCCCCATCCAAGGGTCCGCCGGCCCATTGGGATTGCCATGCTGGACCGAGAGGATCTGGCGCGGATACCAGGTTTCCAGAAACCTGTTGGACAGAATGCCGCCGTGGCGGAAGAAGTCCCGATAGGCGTCAGCCGCGCCCTCCCACGGCACCATGGCGGCGAGGTGCGGCGGCTGGAGCGCCGCCACGTGCCACTGGTTGATGGCATAGTAGGAAATGCCGTTCAGCCCCACTTTTCCGTTGGACCAGGGCTGCGTCCCCGCCCATTCGATCGCATGGTAATAGTCCAGGGTTTCGCGGGGGGAGAGGATGTCGAGATATCCCGGCGAGCGTCCGGCCCCGCGGGAATCCACCCGCACCACCGCATAGCCCCATGGCACCCAGATCTCCGGATCGACGGTCTCCCAAGTCAGCCAGCGATGCTGTGAGCCGGCGAGCAGATCGGGGTGTGCGCGGGTGAGAAAATCCCAGCTGGCCTTGTAGTGGTCCTGGTAGCGCACCCCCTTGCCATAGGGGCCGAGGGTCATGATGACAGGGACGGGCGCGTCCGTGTCCGGACGGAACACGTCGGCCTTCAGTTCCAGGCCGTCATCCATGGGGATGGCGACGTCACGCGTGATGATGAAGTCGGACAAGGCACTCTCCATGGCCCGCTGATGGTGTGCGGTCGCCCTGCGCGGCCGCCGCGCGTCCTGGCGGGAGGACACTCAATCGGAGCTCACGCCCGAACTCTCCACGAGGCCCTTCCACTGGCTAACCAGCTCGCGATACAGGGCGGGAACGTCTTGCGGCTTCTCGCTCGCGGGGCTGACGCCGAGGTCGAGCAGTTGCTTGCGAAGCGCGGGATCCGCGATCGCATCGGAGAAGGCATTGGCCAGCTTGTCGATGATGGGCTGCGGCGTTCCCACGGGGGCGAGGAAGACCTGGAAGCCGCGGGCCTGCGAGAAGCCCTTCACGCCCTGGGAGGCGAGCGTCGGCCAGTCGGGATAGGCGGCCGCGCCCTCCGGGCTGGTGATGCCGATGAGGGTGACCTGTCCCTGGTCCACATAGGGCTTGGCGGACACGATCATGGCGAGGTCGATTTCCCCGGCCATGAGCGCCTGCATCACCGCGCCCTCGCCCTTGTAGGGGACGTGCACCATCTCGATGCCGTTCTCCTTCTTCATCACCTCGCCGAAGAGATGCCCGGCGCTGGCATGGCCGAAGGTGCCATAGGTCAGCTTTCCGGGATTCTTGCGGGCATAGGCGAGCAGGTCCTGCGCATTCTTCACCGGCAGCTTTTTGGAGGCGACGAGCGCCAGCTGGGTCTCGCCAACGCGGGCTATGGGCACGAAATCCTTGATCGGGTCGTAAGGCGGGGTCTTGGTCAAATAGGGCAGCGCCCCATGGGAGGCGCCATTGGCGAGGAGGAGGGTGTAGCCATCCGGCGCGGCACGCCGGACATAATTGCCCCCGATGGCACCGGACGCTCCGGGCTTGTTGTCGACGATAATGACGCCATGCAGCTCCGGGGCGGCCTTGTCGGCCACCTTGCGTGCGAGGATGTCGCTGAGGCCGCCCGCTTGGCTGGGAACGACGATGGCGATGGGGCGCGCGGGATAGTCGTCCGCGGCCCATGCGAGGCTCGGCAGGGCCGCCACCGCGGCGGCGAGGACGAGGCGTTTCAGCATGATTTCCTCCCGTTCTGCCCTGTCTTGGCGCAGGGCCTCGGTGCCTTCTCGGCATGGAGGAAGCATGAAGCCGATTGTGACATATTGAAAATAGATAGTTTTGATGGCTAATATGCCAGATCGACATACCAGAAAGCACCGCCCGTCATGGACCTGGTTTCGCTGCGCTTCTTCGTGGAGACGGCGCGCCAGCGCAGCATCTCCAAGGCGGCCGCTTCGCTCGGCGTGGTACAGCCGGCCCTCACGCGCCGGATCCAGCTTCTGGAGGAGAGCCTCGGCTCACCGCTCCTCATGCGCCACCGGCGCGGCGTGGAGCCCAACGAGGCGGGGCGGCTGGTGCTTGAGCGGGCCGAGGTCATCCTGCGGCTCGTCCAGCAGCTCGAAACCGAGGTGAGGTTCCAGGGCGACGAGCCGGCCGGGCCGGTGGCCATGGGCTTTCCGCCCTCCATCGGCATCCTGTTCGTGGGCCGTATCCTGTCGGACTGCACCGTGCGCTATCCCCGCATCAAGCTGCTATTGAACGAGAACTACGCCAATGCGGTGCGCACGTCCCTTCTCACCGGCCAGATCGACATCGGCATCATGAGCAGCGAGGCGCACCATCCGGACCTCGTGCAGAGGCCGTTGTTCCGGGAATCCATGTGGCTCGTGGGGCGTCCGCAGGACTGGCCATTTCCGGAGGGGGCCCTGTCCCCGGCCCGCCTCGACAAGCTCCCGCTGGTGGTGGGCAGCTTCATGCGCACGCTGCTGGAGAAGAACCTGAACAGGGACCAGGTCCGGCTGAACGTGGTGGCGGAGGTGGATTCGCTTTCCCTCGCCAGGGAGGCGGTGCGGGCGGGGGCGGGCTACTTCGTAACGCCGGTGTCCGCCCTCGACCGGGAGCTGAAGTTGCGGGAATTCTCCGGCGCCCGGCTGGAGGGCCTTGAGGTCTCCCGCGGGCTGTTCTCTCACCGCGATCGGCCGCTGACCCGGGCGGCGGCGGTGCTGGTGGACATGATCCAGGCCGAGGCCGGGCACTTGTGCGCCACGCGACCGGATGTCTTCCGCCCCATGCCCGGGTGAAACGCTGCGGCGCCGGCCCCTCCTTGCGCGGCGGCGGCGGGATCGCGAGCCCGTGCCCGCGCTCTTGCCCCGCCCGCAGCGTGGCCCGCGGCAGGCCATCGACCCTGCCGGCGACCGGCGGGAGGCGACAGCCTAGATCGCTTCAGCGTTTCATGGAAACACTGACGCGATCTATCTCTTTGGTTTAACGCATTTCCTTCACGCGAACCGGTGCCCCCTTCGCTCGGAAATGTTCTAGACCAGGGAATGCAGCAAGGCGGGGAAGCGGCTGAAGGTCTGGGTGATGCGGGTGGCCGACACCTGCAATTCCGCCAGCCGCTCGGCCACCAGGCGCTCGGCGGTGATCTTGCCCGAATAGCCTGAGCTGTTGATGGCGGCCACCACCCGGCCAGACGGGTCGCGGACCGGTATGGCGAGCGACGTGACGCCATAATCCAATTGGTCCACCGCCACCGCATAGCCCTGCTGGCGCGCCTCGGCGAGGATCTGGCGCAGGCGGGTGGGGTCGGTTTCCGTGTGCTCGGTCAGCTTCACCGGGCGCAACTGGGCCAGATACATGTCGATGGCCTCCTGCGGCATGCGCGAGAGCAAAACGCGCCCCATGGAGGTGGCATAACCGGGATAGGTGACGCCCACCCGCGCCATGGGCCGGGCCGCGCGCTGCTCGGAGCAATGGGCCACATAGAGGATGTCCGGCCCATCGAGCACGCTCACCGAGGAGGCATCGCCGAACAGGTTCACCAGGCGCCGC
Source organism: Aquabacter sp. L1I39 (assembly GCF_017742835.1). Lineage (GTDB taxonomy): Bacteria > Pseudomonadota > Alphaproteobacteria > Rhizobiales > Xanthobacteraceae > L1I39. Next base: position 4,986,814 of record NZ_CP072392.1, on the reverse strand, counting down.
AATTCGGGCATCAGCGCCTCGTCCACATGGGAGGCCCGCTGATAGGCGGCACCCAGCGTGAGCACGCGGGCCGCCAGCACATAACGCTTGTTGATCTCCCGCACATAGCCGAGCGCCGCCAGGGTATGGAGGCTGCGCCGGGCGGTGGCGGGGCGAAGGCCCGTGCGGCGTGCCACGTCGGTCAGCGACATTTCCGGGTTGAGGTCGTCGAAACATTCCAGCACGGCGAGGCCGCGCGCCAGCGCCTCGACGAATTCCTTGCCATCGCCTGCCCCGTTTCCCGCCCCGTCCACGCTCACGCCTCGCTGATCCCAGATTTTCGTCTGGCGAAATTTGTTTCGAGATTGAGCATTCTGTTCCGCCTGTCAACCCGTGCCGTGCCGCGGCCTTTTGCTGCCAATTTTGCTGCAATCGCGAAGAAAGGCGCGGGAAGGTTTCGCTTGACAGTCTGGCAGGCAAGCTCCACCCTTTGTACGAATAAAATTTCGTCTAGCGAAAAATAACGGAAACGCCGCCCAGACCATCCCGATTCAGATCCGCCTGCGGCCCCTTGGGGTCCGAGGGCGTCGGCGGCCGTGACCAACGTGGCGGGAAGGCATCCCGCCGGGGAGACGTGCTTTGAAAATCGGTGCCGATACTGCCCCCACCACCGCCATCTCGGGCTCAAATCCGCAGACCATCATCGTGCGGGGCCACGACCTGGTTGAGGATCTCATCGGGCGCATCAGCTTCACGGCCCACACTTGGCTGCTCATCACCGGCCAATTGCCGAGCCCGGCCCAGGAAGCCATGCTCAACGCCACGCTGGTGGCCATCGCCGAGCATGGCCTCGTGCCCTCCGTGCAGGCCGCGCGCATGACGCTGGCCTCGGCGCCCGAGGCGCTCCAGGGGGCGGTGGCGGCGGGCCTCCTGGGCTGCGGCTCGGTCATCCTGGGCGCCTCGGCCACGGCGGGGGTCCTGTTCGCCGAAATCCTCGACGAGCAGAAGGCCTCGGGCGGTTCGCTGGAGGACGCCATCGCCAAGACCGTGCGGGCCTACCGGGCCGCCAAGCGCGCCATTCCCGGCTATGGCCATCCGCTCCACAAGGACGGCGATCCCCGCGCGCTGCGCCTCTTCGCCATCGCCCGGGAACTCGGCCTGCACGGCGCCCATTGCCATGTGGCCCTGGAGGTGGAGCGCATGCTCCCTGAGCTCGTGAACCGCCCGCTGGTCATGAACATCTCGGCCGCCATTCCCGCCGTGCTCCTGGATGCCGACTATCCGCTGCTGGCGCTGCGCGGCGTGCCGCTGCTGGCGCGCACCGCCGGGCTCATCGGCCACCTGCTGGAAGAGCAGACGCACCCCATCGGTTTCCTGATGTCCCACGCGGCGGCCTCCGCCATCAGCTATGACGGCCCGGCCCCCGAGGGCTTCGTGGCCAACGAGAATTGAGGGCTGCCATGTTCGGGGTTTTGAACGAGGTGCGCATCGTCGAGCAGGGCACCTTCATCACCGGCCCCTGCGCCGGCATGATGCTGGCCGATCTCGGCGCGGACGTGATCAAGGTGGAGAGCGCCGGCAATGGCGATCCCTATCGCAGCTTCAAGAGCGGCTTCTACAGCGCCCATTTCCAGGCCTATAACCGCAACAAGCGCAGCATCGGCCTGGACATGAAGGTGGAGGCGGATCGCGCCGTTTTCTATGACCTGATCCGGGAAGCGGACGTCTATATCCAGAATTTCCGCCCCGGCGCGGCCGCCCGCATCGGCGCCGACTATGAGACGCTGCGGGCCATCAACCCGCGCCTCGTCTATTGCTCCATCAGCGGCTTCGGGCCGGACGGACCTTATGCCAAGCGCCCGGTCTATGACTCGGTGGCCCAGGCGGTCAGCGGCTTCCTTTCCGTCGCCATAGATCCCGAGCAGCCGCGCTTCATCGGCCCGGCGCTGGCCGATGCCATCACCGGCATCTATGCGGCGCTCGGCATTGCAGGCGCGCTGGTGGAACGCGGCCGCACCGGGCGCGGGCGGCTGGTGGAAATCTCCATGCTGGAAGCCATGATGCATTTCGCCGTGGAGCCCTTCATGGGCTATTTCGCGCTCGGCGAACTGCCCTCCGGCGTCGACCGGCCGCGGCTGGCGCAGGCCTTCATCGTGCGCTGCAAGGACGAGAAGCTGTTCGCCTTCCATCTGTCCTCGCTGGATAAGTTCTGGGACGCGCTGGTGGAGGCCACCGGCGCCGCGCACCTCGCCAGCGACCCGCGCTTTGCCATCCGCCAGAAGCGCATCGACAATTACCTGGAGCTGGCCGAGGCGCTGAACGCCGTGTTCGGGCAGAAGGACCGCGCCGCCTGGGTGGAGCGTTTCGCCGCCTTCGACGTGCCCTATGCCCCCATCAACACCATTCCCGATGTGGTGGATGACCCGCAGGTGAACCATCTCGGCATGATCGTGCCGGTGTCGCAGCGGGTGGAAGGGGCCTCGCGGACCGTGCGTCCGGCCTATAGCTTCGATGGTGAGCGCGCGGCGGCGGTGAAGGCCGCGCCCACGGTCAACGAGAATGGCGCGGCCATCCGGACGGCGCTGGCGGCCAGCCCCGGCGCATGGCCGGCCCGGCACCGGCAGGCCGAACCCGTCGACTGACCCTTCAGAAGTTCCAGAACGCCTTAGAAGTACAAAGAAGTACAAGAACAACTTGGAAGTCCCAGAACAACGCGTGACGCCAAAGTATCGCGTGAACGAGAAAAGCAAGCGGAGAGGAAACAATGGCCACCCTGGCGGCCGTCCTGGCCACCACCCACCACCCCTTCTATCTGAAGGCCACGACCGCGCCCGTGGAGGAGCAGATCCCCCAGGCGGCGGAATGGAAGCGCAAGGTCGAAGCCTATCGGGAGACGCTGACGCGGGCCGAGCCCGACATCCTGGTCATGGTGGGCGCCGACCACTTCCACCAGTTCTTCCTGGACAATTACCCGACCTTCCTGATCGGCAAGGCCGCCCGCTACGACGCCACCTTCTACAATGAGGAGCGCGAGTTCGGCCTGCCCAAATACGTGCTGGAGGGCCATGAGGACCTCTCGCGCTTCATGCATCAGGGCCTGATGGACCGGGGCTTCGATTTTTCCTTCAGCCATGAGCTGAAGATCGACCATTCCATCATCTGCCCGATCATCACCACCCGGCCGCAGGCGGACCTGCCCATCGTGCCGATCTACACCAACATCTTCGCCCCACCCTTGCCCTCACCCCGCCGTTTCTGGGAGCTGGGTCGGGCGATCCGCGAGGTGATCGACGCCTATCCCTCCGACAAGCGCATCGCGGCGGTGGGGTCCGGCCATCTGTCCCTGGAACTGGGCGGCCCGCGCCAGTTCGGCGAACACGGCCCCGATCCCGAGTTCGACGTGAAGGCCATCGAGTGGCTCGCCAATGGCGACATCGATGCCATCCTTGAGAATGTCACACACGAGAGCATGAGCCGCAGCGGCAACGCCACCCACGGTTTTATGGACCTCATCCTGATGATGGGGATCGCCGGTCCGCAGCACAAAGCGGCCCATGTGGACAGCCTCGACCTCTTCCACACCCGCGAGGCCTACCTGACCTGGTATCCCGAGGAGGGGCGCGCATGAGCAAGTATTACGTCAACAAGTTCCTCTTCACCGTGGACCGCAATCCCGAATACTTGCAGCGCTACAAGGAGGACCCGCGCTCCTTCGTGGCCACATGGGAGCAGTCCATCGGACCCTGCCTCAACGAGGTGGAGCGCTTCACGGTGAACGGCTTCACGCCGGAAGAGCGCGAGGCGCTCATCAATCACGATTATGTGGCGCTGTTCGAGATGGGCGCCCATTTCTTCCTGTCGCTGACCATCTTCATCGCCATCTATGATGAAGACTATATGCGCCGGAACGGTCCCTTGTCGTTCCAGCGCGAATTCGCGGCACGGCTGCAGCATTGGAACGGGAAGGATTATCCCACCGTCGCGCTCTGAGGCGCCGGGCAGCCCGGCGCTTCCATAACGAAAAAAGGCGACCGGCCCCGCAATGCCCCGCGCGGCCGGAAAACAGACCATCGGGAGGAAAACATGACCATCTCACGCAGGAGCTTCGGCAAGCTTGCCGCCGCCACCGGCCTTGCGGTTGCCGCCCCCGCCATCTGGACCTCGGGCCGCGCGCAGTCCGGCCCCATCCGCATCGGAACGAGCTTCTCCATGACGGGGCCGCTCTCGTCCACGCGGGCGGGCCTCGTGGGGCTGCAGATCTGGCGCGACGACATCAATGCCGCCGGCGGCCTTTTGGGCCGACAGGTGGAGATCGTCACCTATGACGACCAGAGCACGGTCTCCCAAATCCCGAGCATCTTCTCCAAGCTGGTGGACATCGACAAGGTGGACATCCTGCTGTCGCCCTACGGCGCCGTGCTGTCCGCCCCCGTCATGCCCTTCATCAAGCAGCGTGGGCGCTTCATGATCGGCATGTTCGCGCTGGCCGCCAATGAGGGCGTGAAGAGCGACCGCTATTTCCACAGCGCCCCCTGGGGGCCGGACGCCAAGGTCAATTGGGCGCGCGGCTTCTTCGAGCTGGGCAGGGGCGCGGGTTGCAAGCGCATCGCCATCCTGAACGCCGACGTGGAATTCGCCAAGGTTTCGGCCGCTGGCGGCAAGATGGCGGTGAAGGATTTCGGCCAGGAAGTGGTATTCGACCAGAGCTATCCGCCCAACACGTCCGACTTCTCCGCCATCCTGCGCAACCTGCGCGCCGCCGAGCCGGATGCGGTGTTCGTCTGCTCCTATCCCCCGGACAGCGCCGCTTTGGTGCGCGGCCTCTCGGAAGTGGGGGTCGGTGACAGCGTCAAGCTGTTCGGCGGCGGCATGGTGGGGCCGCAATATGCCTCCACCCTCCAGGCGCTGGGCCCGGCGCTCAACGGCATCGTCAACTTCAACCTGTTCCTGCCCGAAAAGACCATGCTGACGCCCGCCGTCACCAAGTTCCTCGACCGCTACACGGCGATCGCGGTGCCGGAGAAGCTGGACGCGCTCGGCTATTACATTCCCCCCTTCTATTATGCGGCGGGCGAAATGATTGCCGCCGCCGTGAAGGGGGCAGGCTCCACCGACAATGCCGCCATGGCCAAGTGGATGCACGCCAATCCGGTGAAGACCCTGGTGGGCGATGCCACCTTCAATGAGACCGGCGACTGGACGCAGCGGCGCGTGCTGATGACCCAGTTCCAGGGCATCAAGGGCAATGACATCGAGCAGTTCCGCCAGCCGGGCCGCCAGGTCATCCTTGATCCGCCGGCGCTGAAGTCCGGCGATCTCATCTCGCCCTTCATGAAGGCGCGCAGCTGAGCGGCACCAGATCCGGCCCAGGCCGGACCGACCGTCCCATTCACATGGGCGCCCTTCAAAGAACCGCCGTCATGGCCGGGCGCGTGCCGGCCATCCCAGGGGTTCCGAAAGGACCGTCTTAACGGAGAGCCGTGGATGCCCGGGACAAGCCCGGGCATGTCGCGCCCAACAGAAAGACCCATGCCATGTTCATGGACCAATTGGTCAATGCGGTGGGCACTGGCGTGATGCTGGGCTGCATCTATTCCGCGCTGGCCCTCGGCCTCGCGGTGACGTTCGGCCTCCTGCACATCCCCAATATCGCCCATCCCGCCTTCGTCATCGCCGGCGCCTATGTGGTGGCGGTGGGCAATTCCCATGGCTTTGATCCCATCCTGGTGGCGGTCATCGCCATGGTGCCCTTCTATGTGGCGGGGCTCGGCTTCTACGAATTCTATTCCCGCGTGTTTGAACGCTCCGGCTCCGCCGACACCATGAATGCCCTGACGCTGTTCTTCGGGGTGTCGCTGGTGGTGGAGACGCTGCTGCTCCTCAAGTTCGGCACCGACCAGCAGGCGGTGCAGGTGGCCTATGTGGGCCAGAGCCTGAAAATCGGCCTCCTGTCCCTGCCCTACCGGCTGCTGGTCCCGGCGCTGATCGCTCCCGTCATGGTGGCCCTCCTGTGGCTCTATCTCCACAAGACCCATGCAGGCATCGCCATCCGCGCGGTGGCCCATGACGAACGGGGCCTCTCGGTCAGCGGCATCGATCCGCGCTGGATCAAGCGGCACGCCTTCGGCATCGCGGCGGCGACCGCGGTCATTGCCGGCGCCGCCCTCATCATCATCGGGCCGGTGGACCCGTTCGGCGGCCGCCTGATGATCGGGCGGGTGTTCGCGGTGGTGGTGCTGGCGGGCATGGGCTCGCTGCCGGGCACCATCGCGGCCGGCATCCTGATCGGGGTGTCGGAATCCCTCGTGGCGGCCTTTGCCAGCCCGTCCTGGGCCCCGGCCGTCGCCTTTTCCATTCTCCTCGCCACGCTTGCCTTGCGCCCGCAAGGGTTGTTCGGAGCGCGCCGATGACCGCCGGAACCTCGCTCATGAGAGCCTCCCCCGCCGTCCCAACCGACACCGTGCAGCGGCAGCGGCTCCGTACGCTGGCCTTCGGCCTCGGCGCGGTTGCCGTGTTGGCCGCCGGCTTCGTGCTGACGCGCACAGCCGAGAACCCCTATGTGTTCTTCTCGGCCTTCATCATCATCCAGTCCATTGCGCTAGCCACCGGCTGGAACGTGCTCGGCGGCTATGCGGGCTACATCAATTTCGGCGCCGCCGCCTTCTTCGGCGCGGGCGCCTATACGGGCGCGGCGCTCTTGAAGGCGTTCGAGGCCTCCGTCTTCCTGGCCCTGCCGGCGGCTGGCCTGGTGGGTGGCGTGCTCGGGCTGATGATGGGTTATATGACGCTGCGGGTGCAGGGGGTCTATTTCGCCATCGCGACCATCGCCCTGGTGGTGATGGCGCACACCATCGTCATCAATACGGAGTTCCTGGGCGGGGCCTCCGGACTGGCTTTGCTGCCCCCCGAGGCGCCGTCCTGGGCGGGCGGGCCGATCCAGTTCATCTTCCTCGTCATGCTCGCCGTGGCGGTGTTTGCTGTCGCCGTGGCCCGCTGGATCGAGGTGTCGTGGGTCGGACGCGCCTTCCGCGCGCTCAGGGCGAGCGAGGAAGCCGCCGAATGCGCGGGGGTGCCGACCTTGCGGCTGAAGCTCGCCGCCTGCGCCATTTCGGGCGCGCTGCTGGCCATGACCGGCGCGCCTCTGGTCTATTACGCCTCCTTCATCGAGCCGGAGACCGTGTTCGGCCTCGCGCTCGCGCTCAACGCCATCGCCATGCCGCTCATCGGCGGCCGGCAATCCTGGCCCGGCCCCATCATCGGGGCGGTGCTGCTGGGCAGCCTCCAGCAGGTGGCGACCATCACCATTTCCTCCGAGCTCAACATCCTGCTGGTGGGCGTGGTGCTGATCGCCTTCGTCGCCGCCGCGCCGGATGGCATTCTCGGCCTCGTCGACCGGCTGCGGAAAGGACGCGCGCCATGAGCGATCCCATCCTGATCGCCGAAGGGGTCGAGAAGCAGTTCGGGGCCCTGCGCGCCCTCGGTCCGGTCACCGCCACCCTTCATGCCGGCGAGCGGCTCGGCATCATCGGCCCCAACGGCTCCGGCAAGACCACCCTCATCAATTGCCTCACCGGCACGCTCACCCCCAATGCTGGGCGCATCCACTTCCTGGGGCGGGACATTACCGGCCTGTCGCCCAGCGCCCGGGCGCGCCTGGGCCTGGCCCGCAGCTTCCAGATCCCCAAACCCTTCACCGGCATGACCGTGCTGGAGAATTTGCTGGTGCCGCTGGACCATGTGCGGAAGGTCGAGGCGCCGCGCCAGACCGCCATGGACATCCTCGCCTCCGTGGGCCTTTCCGGGCGCGCCGAGGATGATGCCGGCCGCCTCACCCAGCTGGAATTGCGCAAGCTGGAACTGGCGCGGGCGCTCGCCGCCGCACCCAAGGTGCTGATCGCGGACGAGGCCATGGCCGGCCTGTCGGACCGCGAGATCGACGATGTGCTCGCCATTCTGGAGCGGCTCAACGAGGCCGGCGTGGCGGTCATCATGATCGAGCACATCATGCACGCGGTGATGCGCTTCTCCCACCGCATCATCTGCCTGGAATCCGGCCAGATGATCGCCGACGGGTCCCCCGAGGCCGTCTCCAGCGATCCCCTCGTTCAGAAGGTGTATTTCGGTGAATAGGCTCATCGTCGAAGGGGTCAGCGCCGGCTATGGCGCGGTCGCGGTGCTGCACGATGTCTCGCTGGAGCTGCGCGAGAGCGAGTTCATCGCGCTGCTGGGCACCAATGGCAACGGCAAGAGCACGCTCCTGAACACCGTGCTGGGCTTCGTGCGGCCCACCAAGGGGCGCATCCTGCTGGAATGGGACGGGCAGGTTCTGGACCTCACTGGCCTCCCGCCCCACCGCATCGTCAATGAAGGCGTCGCCCTGGTGCCGGAAGGCCGGCGGCTGATCCCCAATTTGACGGTGGAGGAAAATCTCGTGCTGGCCGGCAGCTGTCCGCGCGCCAAGCACCAGCTCGCCGCCAATCTCGCCTTCTGCTACGAGACCTTCCCCCTGTTGCGGGAGCGCCGGGCGCAGCGGGCCGGCACCATGAGCGGGGGCCAGCAGCAACTCCTCGCCATCGCCCGCGCGCTGATGACCTCGCCGCGCGTCATCGTCATCGACGAGCCCTCCGTGGGCCTTGCCCCCATCGTCGTGTCGCAAGTGTTCGACGCGGTGCGCGATCTCCAAGCCTCGCGGCAGCTCACCATCCTTATGGCCGAGCAGAGCTTTCTGCGCGCCGTGGACCTGGCGTCCCGCGCCTATGTGCTCTCCCATGGCGCCATCGTGCGCACCCTCGACCGGGAAAAGGAGGCCTTCAGCGCTGACGATCTGCGCCGGACCATGATGGGCATGGCACACTGAAGCTCCAAGCCCGCGCCCTTTGCCCCGGACGCGGTGGAGCGCGTGCCGCCGTCAGGTAGTGCAGAAAGAAATCGCGCCCGCAGAGCGGTATTACCGTAGCAAAATCTTGATCCGTCACAAAGACTTCACGTTTAATTCCTTGTCATGCTACTTTTAAGGGAAATAAGCCCGATTTCATTTGCCATCCCTGATGGCGAAGGGGGGAAAGGGTATGCAGTGCCCTCCAGTGCCTCCGCACGAGAAGGAGCGGCTCGCCGCTCTTGCCAGCTACTGCCTCGCCGATGAAGCCCCGGTGGTCGACCTGTCGCCCCTGGTCGACATGGCCCTGCATGTCTTCAAGGTGCCCATGGCAGCAGTGAATATGATCGGCTCCGATCATGTCTTCTTCGCCGCCAGCGCCGGCTTTGGGGAGGTGGACAAGCGCAGGGAGGTGTCTTTCTGCGCCCATACCATCCTCCAGGGCAAGGTGATGGTTGTGCCGGATGCCGAGCGGGACGACCGGTTCCACGACAACCCCCTTGTCGCCGGTGCCGGCAGCATCCGCTTCTATGCCGGGGCGCCGCTCTTGTCCTCGGACGGCCACGCCATTGGCGCGCTCTGCGTTCTGGACACGCATCCGCGCAACGGCTTTTCGGGAGAAGAGCGCGAACGCCTGAGCCAGATGGCCCAGATGGTCATGGACCGGCTGGAGGTCCGCCGCCTCGGCTTTGGCCCGTGCAGGCAGAGCAACACCATCCATGCCCGCGCCATGGACCCCGAGCAGCTTTTCCGCCTCGCCAGCATGGACGCCTTGACGGGCCTGCCCAACCGCCGCCAGTTCTACCGGTCGGTGGAGGCGACGCTCCTCTCCGGCCATCCCTGCGCCGTGCTGATGCTGGACATTGACGGCTTCAACGACATCAACAACATCCTCGGGCCGGCGGCCGCGGACGATGTCCTCCGGGCGCTCGGCGGTTTGCTCTCAGCAGAGACCATGCACGGCTCGACGGTCGCCCGCGTGGGCGGGGATGAGTTCGCCGTGCTGGTGGAAAGCCTTTCCGCGGAGACGGCGGAGCCGTTCGCGCGCCGGCTCCTGGCCAAGGTCGCCGAGCTGCGCCCCCTGGCCGGCGAGGATCTGCGCATCAGCACCAGTTGCGGCATTGCCCTGTCCCCGCGCGATGCCACGGAGGCGGTCGAGCTGATCAGCGATGCGGACCTCGCGCTCCACGCCGCCAAGATCAGCCGCAATTCTGGGATCGCGCTCTATTCCCCCTCGCTTCGCAACGAGGCGCTGGATCGGCGGCTCTCCAGCCTGGACCTTCAGCGGGCGGTGACTCATGGAGAGCTGCGGCTGTTCTACCAGCCCCAGGTGCGCCTTCAGGACGGCGCCGTGGTGGGGGCGGAAGCGCTGATCCGCTGGCTTCATCCCAGTCGAGGCCTTCTGCCACCGTCCGCCTTCCTGCCCTCCCTGGAGGCGGGGCCGCTCGCGCCCATTGTAGGGCGCTGGGTCATCGACGAGGGCTGCGCCCAGGTGGCGCGCTGGCGCCGGCGGGGGCGGGCCGACTTCCGCATGGCCATAAATCTCTCCAGCTCCCAGTTTCGCGCCGGCGACCTGGCGAAGCAGGTGGAAGAGGCCCTGCGCCGACACGACCTGCCGCCGGAAGCGCTGGAACTGGAAATTACCGAGAACATCGTCCTGTCCAACGATGCCGCCGCCCTGGAGGCCCTGACGCTGCTGCGGCAGATCGGCGTGGGCATCGCGTTCGACGATTTCGGCACGGGCTTCGCCGCGCTCAGCCTCCTGACACGCTACCCGGTGAACTGCATCAAGATCGACCGCAGCTTCGTCCAGGCCATGCTGCGCTCTCCCCGCGAGGCGGCCGTCATTTCCTCTATCCTCCAGATGGGCCGCGCCCTCGACATGGACGTCATCGCCGAGGGCATAGAGACCGAGGAGGAGCGCTCCTATCTTGTGGAACGCGCTTGCCCGGAAGGACAGGGCTACTTGTTCGGCAAGCCCATGCCGGCGCAGGAGTTCGAGGCCCTGCTGGCTGGCTAGAGCGCGATCCGGTTCCCGCTTGCCTCACATGCGCCAGACGGTTCACGGGGCTGCCAGTCTGCACGGCCGAGGGCGAGGTGCCGTTAGGTCACGGCGGCGCGCCTTCCCCTTCCAGCTGTTGGGCGAGGCTCTCCTCATAGACCCCGTCGAGGAGCATGAAGGCCAGCACGCACGGGGCCGAGGAGCGGTTGCTCCAGGCGTGGTTGGTGCCGCGTTGGACCACCACGTCCCCCGCCCGAAGCAAGGTCTCTTCCTTGTCGAGCACGAGATAGATCTCGCCCGACAGGATGATCGCATAGTCCAGCGTCTGGGTCCGGTGCATCATGGGATGGCGCCCGGAGACGGCATGGGTGGAGCCGGCAGCATTTCCCATGCGGGCGAATTCGCGCGCGATGTCGTCGGAGGTCAACAGGCCGCTCTCGGGCGGGATGTTGTTGATGCGCAGGACGCTGCCGCGTGGACCCGGCAATTGGCGGCGCGGCCCGAGCGTCGGTTCCTCGGGCTGCGCCTCGATCACCACGGGCATCTGCCCGGTGCGCCAGATGTCATTGGACCAGAAGCCAGGGCGATGCTCGGACTGGAAGAGGAAGGGCGCGGGCCCGTCCATCAGCACGATGGCCTCGCCTTGCTCATTGTGCCCGGTGACCACGCGGCGCACCTTTTGCGACAGGGACATGCTCAATCCGCCTTGATGTTCTTGGAGCGCGCGATCTTCTGCCAGGTCTCGAGCGCCTGGTTCATGGTCTCTGCCGCCTGCTGCGGCGTGCCCCCGAGCGGCGTTCCGCCAAGCTCGATGAAGCGGGCCTTGATGTCGGGGCTGTTCACCGCCTCATCGATCGCCGTATTGAGACGGGCGACGATGTCAGCCGGCAGGTTCGCGGGGCCGGCAAGGCCCACAAAGGACGACACCTCGTAGTCGCCCACCACCTCGTCCACGGTCGGCACCTCCGGCAATTGGGGAAGGCGCTGGGGAGAGGTCACGGCGAGCGCCCGCAGCTTGCCCGACTTGATCTGGCTCTGCACCACGGACAGCGTGTCGAACATCACGTCCAGCCGCCCGGCGATCAGCTCGGTGACCTGCTGGCCGCCGCCCTTGAAGGGAATATGCGTCATCACGATGCCGGTCTTGTCTGCGAACAGCTCCACCGCCAGGTGGAAGAGGGAACCGGTCCCGGGGCTGGGATAATTGAGCTGTCCGGGATGGGCCTTGGCGTAGGCGATGAGGTCCTTCAGGCTGGTGAAGGGGGAGGTCGCCGGAACGACGATGACCGCGGGATAGGACACCACCACCGAGATGGGCGTGAAGTCCCGGACCGGGTCGAACGGCAGGCGGCTCAAAGCCGCCGCCTGGGCCGGGAAGGCGCCGGTCACGAGCAGCAGGCGATAGCCATCGGGCGCGGACTTCGCCACGGCCTCGCTGGCCAGCAGGCCACCGGCCCCGCCCTTGTTCTCGACGATGAAGGGCCGACCCAGTGTCTCGCTGAGGCGCTGGGCCACCAGGCGCGCCACCAGGTCCGCGTTTCCACCGGCGGAGAAGCCGACCACGATGGTCACGGGGCGCGTGGGATAGGACGCGGCGACGGCATCGGCGCCCGCAGCCCCCCACCCCACCGCGCCAAGGCACATGGCTGCCGCCAGGAGGCGGCGCATCATCTTGAGCATTTCCTGTATCCTTGTTGTTATTCTGGGAAGCGGTAAAGCTTTTGCGGATTGTCGACCAAGATCTTCCGCATCAGGTCATCGTCGCCGACCCATTCGGCGCAGGCGTCCAGCAGGTCGCCGTCATTCTGCATCTCGTCATACTGGTTCACATGGGGCCAGTCGGTGCCCCACACGATGCGATCCGGCCGGGCCTCCAGCAGCCCCTCCACGAGGGGGCGCATGTCGCTCCAGGGGAATGCCCGGGACGACGTGCGGTGGAGGGCGGAGAGCTTCACCCAGCAGCGGTCGGTCTTCAAAAGGGTGAGCAGCGCCTGGTAGCCAGGGCAGGTCACGCCTTCATCGCCCCTCACCCGTGCCACATGGTCCACCACGATGGGGTTGGGCAGGGCCAGGAGGCGGGGCGCCAGGTCCACCAGTTCGTCCGAGCGGTTGACGTGCACCGCGATGTGCCAGCCGAAGGGATGGACGCGGGCGGCAATGGCTTCCAGATGGTCGAAACTCGCCGTGCCCTTCACCACCGTGCTCAGCCGGCTGCCGCTGAAGCCGAGCGCATCAAGGCGCTCCAGGTCCGCATAGGGCGTATCCGGCCCGGTGACCGCAACGCCTCGCAGCCGGTCGGGCGCCGCCTTCAGGGCTTCTTCCGACACCCGCGTGTCGGTGCCATAGGCGCTGGAATGTACGATGACGGCCCGCGTGACGCCCAGTACGTCGAGCATGCCGAACAGGTTTTCCACCGGCGCCTGGGGCGGGGTGAAAGAACGGTTCGGCGAGAGGGGAAATGTCGAGAAGTCACCGAAAATGTGCGCGTGCGCATCACAGGAGAGCGGCGGCGCCTTGAACCGTGGGACGCGTGTATCGGGGTCCGGGGGCAGGCAGGGGCGGGTCATGTTTCCTCATCTTTCTTTGTTGCCCCATGCTAAAATCTCGGTCCGACGAATCCCACCGCCGTCTTCTCAGAACGGTTTTTCCAGTTTGGAACAGCGCCATGGATCGCCTCACCGCCTTCAGGACCCTGGTGCTGGTGGCCGAGACGGGGAGCTTCACGGCGGCGGCTGCCAAGCTGTCCACCGTGCCCTCGGCGCTCACCAAGCGCATATCGGAGCTGGAAAAGTCCCTGGGCGCGCAGCTTCTGCACCGCACCACCCATGGGGTCGTGCTCACCGACGAGGGCGCGCTGTGCCTGGAGCGGATCCAGCGGGTGCTGGAGGAGGTGGACGACATCGAGCAGCAGCTCGCCAGCCGCCGGCAGGAGGCGGCGGGCCAATTGCGGGTGTCGATGCCCGCGGCCATGGGGCAGATTTATGTGATCCCGCAGCTCGATCGGTTCCTGAGCGCCCACAGGTCCATCCGGCTGACGCTGGACTATAGCGACACGCCGCCGGATCTTCTGGAGAACCGGCTGGACGTCGCCGTCCGCATCGGCAAGCCCAGGGATGGCGGCTTCATCGCCCGTCGGTTGGCGCGCTCGCGGCGCGTCACCTGCGCCACGCCCCATTACATCGCCAGCCATGCCCCCCTCACCACGCTGAAGGATTTGCAGGACCACACCTGCATCGCGCTGCTGGTGGACGGGCGGATCCGCAGTTGGACCTTCGCACAGGATGGGGAGCAGGTGGCCCACACGCCGCGCGGCGGACTGACCGTGAGCAGCGGGCTGGCCTTGCGGGAATCCGCGCTGCGCGGCCTGGGCATCGCCCAATGCAATTCGATCCTGGTGGCACCCGAATTGCGGGCCGGACAGCTCGCAGAGCTGCTGCCTCAGACCTCTGTCCCGAGCGAAGACCTGTACGTGGTCTACCCGCCCAATCGACACGCCGTCCCACGCGCGAAAGTCTTCATCGATTTCATACGGGGCGTTTTCAAGCCTTACCTGCAGGAATCCCTTGCGGGCTAGAGCATGCGCCGATCAGATGGCATCGCCATCTGATCGGATCACGCATTCTCTATCAATGGGTTAGAGCGCTGTTGCGTTTCATGGAAGTTCCGCAGCGCTCTGCCTTTGGGTTTTCATGCATTTCCTTCCCGCGAACCGGTTTTCACTTCGCTCGGAAGTGCTTTCCTTGTCGCGGGGCGCAGGATCAGCCATTGCGCCCCGCCCCGTGTCAGGTCGGTGTCACGGCGTCGACGCCAGTGGCCGGAAGCCGATGGGCTGGCGGGCGCCACCAGGCTTGGCCTCCACTTCGCTGGCAAGCGCCTCCACCAGGGCGTTGGCCTCGGTTTCCCCCATCACCAGCGCCTTGCGGGCCACCACCGCAAAATCGCCAGGGGTGAGCTGGCAGAGGCCGTCCAGGTGCGCCGGCGGGGTCAGGCCGAACGTGTGGGCGAAGAGAGCGCGAGCCTGGGCCTTGGCAAGGGGCAGGAACCCGATTTTGAACAGGAAGCGCCGTGCGGCGGCCGGGTCCAGCGCGTCGGCGAAGTTGGTGGTGCAGGCGAAGGGATAGGGGTGGCGCTCCATCCAGGTGAGCATTTCATTCACCTGGCTGACCTCGTGGGACCGACTGGCCCCGGTGCGGTCGCGCAAGAGGGAATCCGCCTCGTCGAAAATGAGGAAGGCCCGACGCGCCCTGGCCTCTTCGAAGCAGTCTGCGATGTTCTGCTCGCTCTGGCCGACGAACATGCCCAGCAGATCGCTGGCCCGCTTCTCCAGCACTTCAAGGTCCATGCGCTCGGCCAGATAGCGGGCATAGGCACTCTTGCCGGTGCCGGGAAGGCCATGGAGGCACAGGGAAATGTCGAGGCGCCCGCTGGCCACGATCCGCTCGGTGAGGCGCGCAAGGTCGGTGTCGGCACAGGCAAAGGCGGGGTGGAACCGCGCCTTGGCGTCCACGGGGGCAGGACGCCCTCCCATCACCTTCAGCACCGATGATGCCGCCTGCACAGCCACCTTCACATCCGCCCCGCACAGGCGCGCGGTCCGCAGGCCATGATCGATAAGCGCGGGGGGCGCGTCCAGGCGGACCAGTTCCTGGAGGCCCGGCTGATCGAGCGCGATCTTATGGCGGGTGGCCGAGCGGCGGACGATCCGCTCGCGGGCCGCGCGATCCAGGCGCGGAAATTCCACCGCATAGGTCATGCGCCGCAGGACCGCCCGGCCCAGCCGATGGGGATGGTTGGAGATGTAGAGCGTCGGGCAAGGATTGGCCTCAACAAGGTTGTTCATGAACACCTTGGCGCCAAGGCGGCTGTGGCCGCGGGCCTCGTCCACGCCGACGAAAATGTCCTCCGCCTCGTCCATGACCAGGAGCAGCCCCTCGCTCTGGCTGGAGAGTTTCTGCGCGAGGGCGAGCGCGCTGATGCGTTGCTCCCGGTCGGGCTCCTCGCCCTCCTCCGCGCATTCGCCCACGAACACCGCGTGGAGCCCCGCCCGCGCGGCGAGCGCGCTGGCAAAGGCGGTCTTGCCGGTGCCGGGCGCGCCGTGGAGCAGGATGTTGATGCCCCGCGTCCGGTTGCGGGAAGCCGCCTTCAGCAGGTCGCACACCAGCTCCGCGTCGCGCTGGAGATGGGAGAAGTCCTCCCACGCCAAGGAAGTGGTCTTGGGCTTGCCGAACAGGAGGGCGCGCAGCGTCTGCGCGGTCGAGCGGGACGCGTTCGCCACCTTCAAGGTGCGCGAGGAAGCGGCAAAGTCGTGACCCCGCCGGTCGTCCACGAGCCCGTACATCACCAGCGGCATCTCGCAGGTGAGGCGACGGCTCACGGCGCGCGGCATCTGCCCCAGCAGCGCGGCGATGGTGTTCAGCCCGATATCCATGTTGTGCGGCATGCGCAGCCGCTCGGGAATGAACTGGCTCACCAAGGCCAGAGCGAGGGTGTGGACTTCCGGAACCGTCGCCGTCCGCACCAGGAGGGCGAGGATCGGCCGATCGATCGGGGCGAGGCCCAGCTCGTCACCGAGCCAGGAGACCTTGCGCTCCAAGGGCGAGGCCGCGGGCGTCCGGCCTTGGCGCAGGCTGGTGAAGTGCCGGAGCGCAGCATCGCGAGCGGCGAGATTGCACGAGGGGTCATTCTCGTCCTGCGTGGTGGGAAGGGCGGGAAGGCCGAGCACGGCCTGGTGGCACAACAGCCAGTGCGCCAACTCCGTGTTCCGCCACCAACGCGCCCAGACCGCGCTCCCGCCGGTGGCGAGGGCCGCGACGTATCGGACCAGGATATGCCGTTCAAAAGGGTGCATGAGGCTCTCCGTGAGGGAGAGAAGAGATGCCACGGATATGCGACAGAAACGGTCGCATGATGCGCGTCGACAACGACCAGCCCCGACGGTGCAGCGACCGTGGCAAAATCCAAGCACGACCGATTCTGTCGCACGGGTCAGGCATTCCTGTTCCGGTGGATGGAGGCGATGCATGCAGACTTTTGGACCCGATCGGACGCCGCGCGGCCTCATCTTGTGGGGCATGATCCTTGTCGGCCTCGGCCTGCTCGGCCTGATGATCGCCATCATCGCCGTCCTGATGTTCGGGGGGCTATGATGGCGGGCACTTTCGACCCGATGGCACGCCCGGCGCCCCAGCTCGGCATCTTCTGGCTGGTGCCTGCGCCCGGCGGGCCGGTTCTGCTCTGCGACAGCACGCCCTTGCCGCAAGCGGAGCCCTATGGGGCGTGCCTGGGCCACCCCCGGGGGCATTTCGAGACGTGGGAGGCCTGGCGCGCCCTCGGGATGCGTGGACTTGCGCAGCTGGGACTTCCCGCTTGCATCCTCGGCCATGAATATGAGGACTTCCCGCGGGGTCGCGTCGTCTATCAGCGCGGTCCGGAAGAATTCATCATTTATGCGGATCCGGGCCTCCACACGCCCCGGCGCCGCTGCGCTATCCTCGCCCGCTTCGCCCTTGAGGCCGCGCGCGTACGATTTGCGGTCGACGCGCATTATCGGCGGTCTTGAGGGGGGATGGATGCGGTGCCGCCCGAACGGCACGGGCAAGGACCGCGTCCGGGGAAAGGAAAGGTGCAGTTTTGACACGCATTGACCCCATCCAGACGGCCGGCCAGCTTCTGCACGAAGTGGCGGCCTGCCGCACCGCGGTGGAAGCCGCGCGACGGCAATATGAGGATCGCCTCGCGCCCGATTTCAGTCCGCTCCAGTTCCTGTGGCTGGACGAACTCATGTGGTCGAAGCTGATGGCATGGCTGCTGAACCCGCGTGAGACCCACGCGCAAAAGGGGCGCTTCCTCCATCTGTTCGTGCGGAACCTGGTTCCGGGCGCCGGCACCTGGTCCGAGAAGGCGTGCGACCACGCCCGTGTGGAGATTGAACACAGCTTTTCTGATGGCCGCATCGACATCATCGTAGAATGCGATGAGCGTTTTCTCATCATTGAAAACAAGCCTTATGCCGCAGATCAGGACCGGCAGCTGCAGCGCTACTTCAAATATGCAGATCAACTCAGCCGGGCACATCGCAAGGCCACCATCGTCTACCTGACCGCCGATGGTCGGCTGCCTTCAAAAGGCAGTCTGGATCACCAGGTGGCGGAGGAAAGACAGCGAGACGGAACACTCGTCTGCCTCAGCTATCGGGACCTCGGACGATCGCCTCGGCTGGGGGACCCCTCGTGGCTGGATGCCTGCAAAATGGCATGCCGCTCGCCCCGCGTGGCGAACTTTATCGAAGAAATTCAAGCACAGATCAAAGCGGAGTTTGTCGGCATGCGTGACATGAACCAAGATGACGCTCTTGCCAGCCTGATGTCCGGCCGTTCGGACTTCATCCGTTCCGCGTTCGATGTCCAGCGCTCGCTCATAGAGATGAAAAGAGGGCTGTTCAAAGCGCTCGTGGCAGATATCGGCAACCAAGAAGGCGCCGGCCTGCTGAAATCCGAATTCAAGAATGACGGTTTCACATTGAATTTCGAGACTGCGAGCCAGATCCCCTTCATCGTGCGGGTGCAGGCGTTTGAAAAGATGGCCATCGGCCTCATGCGGCGCGAGGAGAAAAACGCGCGAGATCCCGTGCGCATTGCTGAAGGGCGCGCATATGCCTCTCGCCTGACGGGTCTGGCGGCCTCGGAAAAATGGGGCGACGACCTTTGGGCGTGGGTGTTTCTGCCCAAAGTGGAAAACGACCTGTGTCCATTGCCGGCAGATTTCTGGGCCAACCCCGAGCCGTGGGTCCAGATCGCGGAGCGGGAAAGGGGCCATCGCGGTCCGGAAACCGATGTGGCGGGAAAGATACTGGCGGCCGTCCAGAAGATCAGGGACGCACTCGGCACCGACCTGACCGAACTCAGCCCCGCAGATCCCATCCCCGCAGCCCCCACCTCCTTGCCGCCCGCTCCGATGGCAAAGCCCTGACGGGATCCTCGCCGCACCCGGGCGCCCTCAAGTCTTGCCGCGTGTGCCCTTGGAACGGGTCCGCGGGGGGCGTTCGTGGGCCGCCAGCGCCGCCTTCAGCTCCGCAATCATCCGGTCGCGAAGCTCGGGCGGCTCGACGATCTCCACCGAGGCGCCCCAACCGAAGAGGTGGCGCACCATTTCCAACTGCCCGCCGGCCACGAAAGTCACTTCCAACCGGCCGTCTTCCAGACTTCGGATGTCCTGGGTGGGATGGAACACCATGCGCGCCGCCTCCGTCGCCTCGGGGGCGAAGCGCAGCACCACGCGAGCCGGGGGTTCCTGGTAGGTGCCGAAGGACCGGGCGGCATAGGCATCGAGGTTGAAGTTTTCCGGCGGCCCGCCGGCCTGGGCGGTCATCTTCAGGGCCCGCATGCGGTCGAGGCGCCAGAGCACCGCATCGGGGCGCCCCGCCTCGCGGCCCACGAGGTAGGCATTGGCGCCAAACAGGAGGCCATAGGGGACGACGGTGCGCACATAGCCTTCCGGCCGATCCTGCCGGGGATAGGAAAAGCGCACGCGCTTCATGGCGATCAGCGCTTCCCGCAGCACCTGAAGGGTGGCCTCATCGGTGATGGCATGGGGACCCACATGCCGGGCAATGGCCTCGGCCCGGCACAGGGCCTCCATGTCGGTGGCCATCTTAAGGCGCGTGGAGTCGCGCAGGGCGGCGGTGATCTTGGTCTGCAAGGCTCGCAGCAAGGCGGCACGCGGTTGGTGGCCGGCCTGCTGGAGCCCCTTGCACGCGGTCTCCAGCTCCGCAAGCTCGCTGACGCTCGGCGCGATGAAAAAGGCGCCGAGCCCTCCCCTGATGCGAAAGCGCTTGAACCTGCCCTCATCCACCGTTTCGAAACCGGGAAACAGGTCTTGCACCGCGTTGCGCATGCGCTCGGCGGTGCGCCGGTTGACCGAGAACTGGCTGGCGATCTCGTCCAGCGTGAGCCCTTCCGCCGAAGCCGCAAGCGCTTGGGCGAGCCTCAGCAGGTTCGCCGCCTTCTCAAGGCGTATGGTGTCCTGGGCCACGCTGCTTCCTCCGCGATCTCTTTACTTCACACCGTACGTCACCGCTCCCCGCCCCAGCCAATGGATGCCCATCAAAATGGGCGCGCGCGCGAAGCCCAGAGTGCGCAGGGCCGCTTCATAGGCGGAAAGTTGCGGCCAGTGATGGACGAAGCGGGCGTCGCAATCGGAGACGGCATCGCTTTTGTGATCGATGATCGCGAGGCCGGCCTCGCCCCGTGCCACTAGGTCCAGCGCGGCGCTGACGCGGGCGCCGCCGGGCAATTGCACCTCGATCGGCACCTCGGTCATGAGGGTGCCATAGCCCCGGCTTTCCAGCCAGGCGCGAAGGGCCTCCGCCTGCCGGGCGAGGATGGAACAGGTCTCTCCACTCAGGCCAAGGCGCGCCGCAGCCCGGTCCGCCATGGCCGGGCGGATGAGAAGGATGCGCAGCATGTCGTGGAGCGCCGTGCCGCGGTCAGTGGCACTGGCGAAGACCTCCGGCGGCATGGGCGCGGCCGGGCCAATGACGTCCGTGGCAAGGCCAACCGGGGGCGCGGAAAGGCCCGCGTCGAGGCCGGACGGCACCAGCAAGGCCGGCCCGCCATCGGGCAACATCGGGCGAGGAGCAATGGCGCGGCGGCCGAGCCGGGCCAGGGACGACGCCCGGGCCGGCGCCTCCCCCTCGCATTCGGGCGGCATTTCCTTGCCGCAGAAGGAGGTGCGGGCGGGAAAGGACGCCTTGCCGAGCCGGATTTTTCCTGGCTCAATCCTCATGCCGCTGGCCACCAGCAGGGCGGCCCCGCTGAAGGGAGGCTTTTCACCCGCCTCGGCCTTCTGTGCGAAGGTTTCCGGCCATTCCAGCACCAGCACGTCCCGCGCCCGCGTGAGGGCCACATAGAGCAGGCGCCGCGCCGTGTCCTGCGCCTGGGGCGCTTCGTCGGCGAGGAAGCGTTCGTTGGTGGCGGCGGCGTGGAATTTCGGCAGGTGGGTGAGATGGGTGCGCCCGAGCAGACCGTCGAGGTCACCATAATCCTCGCACGCGGCCCGCCAACCGCCCGCGCGGGGGCCGAATTCCTGGTCGAGCCCCACCACCGCCACCACCGGCCATTCCCTGCCCTTTGATGCGTGCCAGGTGAGGATCTCCACGCCATCGGCCACATTGCCGGTGGGGTTGGGCCGCTGGTCGAAGCCACGCTCGCCTTGGCGCGACTCCATCCAGCCCAGAAACACCTTGACCCCGAAGCCGTGAAAGCCCGCCGCCGCCCGCATGTCCCGATGGGTGGCAAGGAAGCCTTCGGCCTCCGCTTCCAGGCGCAGCAGGTCTGCCCGGGCCTGGGCCGGGTCGTCCTGAAGGTCCGCCCAGTCGCGCAAACCGGCCGCCGCAATGGCCGCACCGAGCAAGGCGCGCACGGTGTCGCCCGGCCTGGAAGCGGCAAGGGCACGCAGGCGCTCCAGGGCCGGATGGTCGAGGGCGCCGCCCTCCAGCATCTGCTTGAGGGCAGTTTCAAGAGGCAGAGCGGGCGGGCCGAGCGTCGCGAAGCACAAGGCGGCGTGGCGGTCCTGCGGGTCGTCGGCCACCTGGAGGGCGAAGCGCGCCGCCTGCACGATGGGGCTCGTCCACCAGCCCGTGCCGGCCACGCGCACGGGCACCCCCAATTGTGCCAGCGCCGCCGCATAGGACTGGCACTGCTTATGGGTGGGGCAGAGCACCGCCACATCCCCCGGGCCGGGCGGGCGCAAGGCGCCGGATTGGCGGTCGCGTATGCGCGTGTCGGGGCGCGCGAGGAAGGCGCTCAGATGGGCGGCGAGGTGATGATAGGGGCGCAGCGTACCGCCTCCCGTGCGCGGCGCCTGCGTCACCACCACCTCCAAAGCGGAGCCGGTGCCATCCGGCTGGGTGGGCGTGAGGGCATCGTAGCGGCCGGGAAACAGCTGGGCGCCCACCCCATTGACGAAGGCCATGATGCGCGGGGAGGAGCGCCAGTTGCGATCGAGCGGCGCGACACCGGAGGCAAAACGGGTGACCAGGGCTTCCATCAGCCGGGCATCGGCGCCCTGGAAGCCCATGATGGCCTGCTTCACGTCGCCCACGATGATGGCCCGGGGCGCCCCCTGGATCAGCGGCCAGAGCAGGGCGAACTGGGCCGGGTTGGTGTCCTGGAACTCGTCGACGATGACGCAGTCGATCTCGCCCAGCACCGCCGCCCGGATGCGGGCATCCTCGCGCAGCAGGCGGCCCGCATCGGCCACCATGTCGGTGAAGTCGATGACCCCGAGGGCGCGCTTACGGGCGGCATAGCCCTTGAGGATCTGCTGCGCGCCCGTGATGAGGCACCGCGCATGCCGGCAGGCATCTTCCAGCGGGCCGGGATGGCTGGAGAGGGCGGAGGCCGCCTCCATCACCGCGCGGGCGAGGTCGTCATAGCCCTCGGGCGTTGGCGTGCCGCGCCGAGTGAGGCGCAGGTCGCTCAGAGCCACCCACAGGCCCCAGTCCCGTTCCAGGCGCGCCAGGTCCTGCGCCGCGCGGAGTGTCTGGTGATCGCCCCGGAAGGTGTCCCGGGCGGTCTTGTTCATGTCGGGCCGCGACAGGCTGCCAGGGAAGCGCTTCAGCAAGGCAGCCACCGCGCCATGCAGCCGCGTCGCCAGCGCCTGCGCCTCCCCCTGGGCCGCGCCATAGGTGGCACAGATGGCGGCCTCGGCCCGTGCGGGCAGTGTCGGATCAAGGCCGCGCGGGCCCATGGTGGCGAGCAGCGAGACGGTCTCGAACACCCGGCCGCGAAATTCCGCTTCCGGTGTGGTGCCGAGCGCGAAGCGATAGCCGTAGCGGGCAAGGTCGGCGGACACCTCGGCGAGGTCGTCCGCATGGGGCAGTTCGGTCCGGATCAGGAGGTCGCGCTCCTCGTCCGAGAGCAGGCGCGGTGCCGGCGACGCGCCGGCGGCCAGAGCATGCTCGGTGAGCAGGCGCAGGCCGAGGCCGTGAATGGTGGAGACATAAGCGCGGTCCACCGCCAGCGCCCCCTCCATGCGCCCCTCGGCGATGAGGCTCGCGCGGATGCGCTGGCGCAGCTCGCTCGCCCCCGCCTCCGTGAAGGTGACGGCCAGGATGCGCTCCGGGCGGACGGCCCCCTCCTTCACCCAGTCCAGCAAAGTCTGCTTGATGTGGTGGGTCTTTCCGGCGCCGGCCCCGGCGGGCACGATGCGAATGTCAGGCATCGTCCCCCTCCTGCGCGAGCGCTGCGGGCATGAAGACGCAAACGAGCGGGCTCGTCTCCAGGGCATAGCGGCCGACCCCGGCCTTTTCGAGCATTGTGCGTTCCTCTTCCCCTGGCAGCCGCAGGGTGCCGGCCCGCAGGCGCGCAATCTCCTGGGTGATGCGAACGGTTGCGGCGCTCGATATGTCGGTGTCGATCACCTCGACCCCGCCTGGCGGGGCGGCCATGGCAAGGCCATTCAGCAGCAAGATGCCGTCCCGTGTGGTGTGATAGGCGACGCCCATGGGCCCGCCTGTGGCGAGCGACTTGATCTCAAGGCCGGTGTCCGAGGGGGCGCAGGCCACCTGTTTGGCGAGACTCCGATAGATTTCCACCTGAAGATCGAAACCGCTTTCCATGCGCTGGCGCCGGGTGCCCGATCCGCTGGTCTTGTGGTCCACGATCACGAGGCTTCCGTCTGGCAGCAGCAACACGCAGTCCGCGATCCCCTGGCAGGGCACACCCAGCGCCGTCCCGCGCAGGGGCAGCTCGCTGGCGATAACGCGCGCGCCCAGGGCCTCCAGCATCGCCCGCCAGGAGAGAGCCGACGTCACGAATTCCCGCTCCATGGATTGGCGCTCCACCATCCAGCCGCCACCGGCAAGGAAAGGCGCCGACGCCGCAATTTCCGCCGCCAGCAGATCGGGAAGCCGGGCCCGGATGTCCGCCTCGGACGGCAGTGGGGCATCGGGCGGGAACAATTGCTCCACCACCGTGTGAAACAGGCTGCCCTTGGTGAGCACATCCAGCGTCTCCGGCGCCCAGGGCCGGTCCAGAATGTCCAGTTCCTTCAGCAACCACGCGAGCGGACTGACGAGAAGCGTGTCCAGCCGCGTGGGCGACTGGGCGCGGGGGCGACCTTCCGCATCGGTCCGCAGCGCCAGGAGGTCGGTGCCCAGAGCCAGGGCCGACGGCACATTGAGCGGAGGCAGAGCCACACTCTTGGTCTCCGGCGCCACCGGAAGCCGCTCCTCCGGCAGATACCGTTCGTCGGTGAGGTCGACGATGAGATGGTCGGGATCCGCGATCCCCTCGAAGCAGCGCGCCATGAAGGCGAGGGAGGCGGACGGCGCGCTCCGGGCGCCCATCAGGTCGCGATAGGGCACCAGGACGGTAAGGCGCTCGCTCGCTGCCGCAAGCTGGGAGCGCAGCACCCGCAGCCGCCTTGCCAATATGGCCTCCTGGCTCGGCAGATGGAGGCCGCATTGGTCGCGGATCTTTGCCACCTCACTGTCCAGGAAGAGCGGGCTCACCGGCGGCGCGGCGGGAAAGGCGCCGGCGCTGAAGCCGAGCACGATGAGACGGCGTACCGGAGCGGTTGGCGGCTCGCCATCCACCAGGATCGTCACCCCGTCGAGGACTGCGGGAGCGGGATCCTCGTCCCGCGCGCCGCCCACGGGCACGCCGGCGAGCAGATCCTCCCACGGCACCTCGCTCTCGGCCGGTCGTGCGAACAGGGCAAGCTGGATCGGCCGGGCCAGTTCGGCGAAACGTGCCACCTCGTCCGCGAAGGCGACATCGCGGGTGAGATTGCGCAGGAGCGTCGCCAACCGCTCGGCGGCATCATGCGCCTTCGGGACGCGCCGGTTATTGAGGAGATGGGCCATGGCGAGAGCCGGCCCCGTCAGCGCTGCTCCGTGGCGCAAATCGGGGCTCCCCTCCATCACCCCGTCGGACAAACGGCGCCCCTCCTGCGCCGACCACGGCATGAGCGGAGAGCGCACCAGGGAGGCGAGCGCCATGGCTGGGGCGGGCTGGCGCAGGCAGGTGAGGACATGCAGCAGGCACTCCCCGGCCAGGTCCCGCTTTGCCGCCTCCGACGGCAGCCCCGAGACCGGAAGTCCGGCACGGGCGAAGGCCTCGCGGACGAAAGGCACATAATGGGCGCCGGCCGGCAGCAGGAGGCCGATCTCGGCGGGGGTGAGGGAGGGATCGTCATCAAGCCAGTTCTGGGCGAGGCTGGCGGCGAAATCCGCCTCGGCCGCGGCATCCCGCAGGCCATAGACATGCACGCTGTCATCCAGCGGCAGACGGGTGGCCGTCGGGGCGAGAAACGTCTCCTGGAGATGGGCCAGGGCGGAACCGGGCCGACCGTGGCAGCGATCGCGCGCGGTGATGAGGGCGGCCCGGCGCGCCGCAAGGTCATCGGGCGCGCCATGATGGCGTAGCAAGGTATCGAGGACCACGCGTTCCACCGCGGTCAAATCGGGATCGGCCGGATCATGGACCACATGGAGCGGATCGATGGCCTCATCCGCCTCCGCCTCCAGGATCGGGCGTAAATAAGCGAGGTCTTCCGGCAAGAGGTCGCCCATGCGGGTCCATAGCGCCAGAAGGGCCGAGAGGTGATGATGTGCCCGCGACTGCGGATCGAGCCGGGACAGGTCGATGGCTTCCGGGCGCAGGGTGCCGCTCGCCAGCATCACGTCCCGCAGGGCGCGCTCCACCGCCCGTGCCGTTTCGCCCGGCGCGACGGCAAAGCTCGCCGCCCACGGACCCGACTCCAGATGAGGGCGCAGAGCCTCGCCGAAGGACGTGGGGGACGCCTGGGTACGCGGCAGATAGGCCCGCTCCAATAGGGCACGCCTGAGCGGCACATAGGCCGGAATGAAGCCCCCGGCCTGACAGGCCATGACACCTTGGAACATGGTCCCCTCCCCGCCCCGACTCTTCTAGCTGTCCGACTTGCCCGGGCCGGCTGCCATCTTGGTGTCGCCCTGCCGATCCGCGACAGCACCGGGCGTGCCACGCGATGAAGAGGAGGCCTCTAGGTTGGCCTTCTCAGCGGCGGCGACGAGCAGCTTTGCGAGGCGGGAGGCCTGATCCTCCGCCTCGCCCCATTTGCGATGCAGGTCCTCCACCATGGCCGTCAGCCGTGCATTCCTGTCTTCCAGGCGGGCGATCTTGCGGCGCAAATCGTCTTCGGTTTCGACCATGGCACATTCCCAGGTTTCACAAGACCCTCTCATGGCCCGCAATTACGACAGTCCCGGTCGTCCGTCAGCCGGGGGCGGGTCCATAGAGGATGTCCGCGCGCACCTTCGCCCGTGTGAGGGCAGTAAAAAGGAGGCGGGAGGCGGACGTGACCGTGGGATCAGCAGAAAGGGGCGGCACGTCGGTGATGATGACCGCATCCGCCTCCTGCCCTTTGAACCGAAAGATCGTGTCGAAGCGGATCTGCCCGCTGTCCATGATCTGGTTGCCTTGCGGATCATAAATGCCGGTGGGGCGTGCGAGCGTGAAAGCGCCGACCTTGGCCGCGTGCGCGAGCGTGGCTGAGCCGAGCCCGCGCAGCGACAGGACCACAATATCCTGCGCCTTGAAGCCCTGCTTCAGGTATTCCGTCACCACCGCGCCCACTCTGCGGGCCACATCTGCCGGCGTCTTGCACTGGTGTTCTCCGACCCCGAGGCCCGGCAGGGGATTGCGGGCGTCGAAGTCCAATCCCGGCAAAAGGTCGCGGATGAAGGTGGCGATGGACTGGGGCGTGCGGTAATTGCCCTGCGCGTTGAAGGTCACGAAGCCGAGGTGGGAAAACGCCTCTTCGATGCCGCGCCCAGCCTCCTTGCCGTATCGGATGTCCTGGACCCGATCCTCGAACCAGATGATGTGCGGCGCCTCTTTCAGGAAGAGGCGCAGAATATCGAACCAGTCGGCATCGAAATCCTGGCCCTCATCCACGATCAGGGTGTCGAACCGCCAGTCATCCGGCACGGTTTCCAGGATCACCCGCTCCTGAACCTCGGCCCAGAAGCCGGGGCGGGACATGGCGCTGAAATCGATCGACTGCCCCCGCGACGCCAGGAAGCGATCCAGCAGGCCATAAAAGGTGGTCACCTCGCACGCCTCGGGGGCTGCGGCGCGCAGCCGTTCCGCCAGCGGGCGGTTGAAGCAAACGAGCAGCGGGCGCCGTTCGTGCGCCACCTCGCGGGCGACGCATGCGAGCGCCGCCACAGACTTGCCGCTGCCGGCCGTGCCGCGCACCCTCAGGCGCATGGGGTTCATTTCAATGGCCGCAACGGTGCCAGCAAGCCCGCCGCCCGGGATGCGCGCCATGGCCTGTTCGCCCGCGCGCACATGGGCATGGATGTCCGGCACCAGATGGAACAGATTCTCGAAAAAGCGACGGACCAATGCCCCTTCGCGCCCGTCGGTCCCGGCGGGCAACAGCGCCATGATGCGCTCCGGCAAGGCGTCCGGCTCCGTCGCATCCACCACCCGGTCAGCGGAAAGCCCCGCCCCCACGGCCCCCTGCAGCCGATGATCGGGACAGTAGAAGAGATAATCCAGGGTCAGCTGATGGCCGGTTTGCCGGAGGAACTGCTTGCGCAGGGCATCCTGATTCCGGTGGATCTGCGGCGCCACCAGCTTGGGGGTGGCCCCGTCATAGCGCTTGGCAAGGCCGTCCGCCGTATCCTCCAGCCGACCCGCCTTCTGCTCAATGATGACCACCTCGCCCGAGCGGTTGACGATGACAAAGTCCGCCTCCCCGAACATCACCCGCGCGTTGGTGGAGAGCGACCAATGAACGGAATGGTAGACCGAATAGTCCGCCGGCAGGCGGCGACGCAGCAGATCCAGGGTGCGCAGTTCTGAGGTTTCACCCAACGACAGATGGAGCGGCGTTATGTCCGAGGGAAAAAGTTGCGCCACTCGACCCACCTCCCGCCGCCTTGATATGCTCGTCTTAAGGGTGGAGTCGGACGGTTACAAGCGTCTGTGCGCGTGGTTGCGTGCGACCGTTTTTGACGTGTGGCACATCTAAGTGTGGCCGGCCCGGAAGGCGATGGGGCAGCGGCGGGGGGAAGACGATGCGGATCAAGGCGGAGTGGGAAACGCAGCAGCGAGTCTATATGTGCTATGGCTCCTCGCGTGAACCAGCCATCAAGAAGGCGCGTCTTCCAGGGGTGCGGAACGACTTGGTGAAGCTGGCACAGGTCATCGCCAGATATGAGCCCGTGACCGTGCTCTTCAACGAGAAGGAGCGCGCGGAGGCGGAGAGAATCTGCACCGGCGCGATCGAACCTCTGTTCATGCCCCATTTCGGAATCTGGCCACGCGACACGCTGGGCATTCCGCTGTGGACCTCGGATCAGGATTTTTCCTGGCTCGACATGAAATTCAACACCTGGGGCGAGAGGTTCGAGGCGCAGGGCTATAAAACGGATCATGTGCTGGCTGAGCTTTTTGCGCGGGAACACCTTGGCAAGACGGCGCGCAGGGCCAACTTCGTCCTTGAGGGCGGGGGGATCGACTGCGACGGGTCCGGCACGCTCATGACCACGGAGAGCTGCGTCCTGCACAAAAAGCGGAATAAGGATGTAGATCGGGCCGGCGCGGAGGCACGCCTGAAGGCGGAGACCGGCGCCACCCACGTGGTCTGGCTCCCCGGCTCGACCGATCGTGGCGACGTGACCCGCGGGCATATTGACGGCATCGCCCGCTTCGTCGCGCCCGGTGTGGTGCTGGTGGATGCCACCGAGGAGAAGAATGTGGCGGCGCTGAAGGCGGCGCGTCAAGCCGACGGGACCCCTTTTGAGGTCATTCCCATCGTCGGCGCGGACCAAAATCTGAGGAAGGGCAAATATGACGCCCTGACTTACCTGAACTTTCTCATCGTCAACGGCGCGGTCATCCTCCCCGCCTTCGGCGACACGGAACGCGACGCCGCGGCGGCCGCGGCCCTGAAATCGGCCTTTCCAGACCGGGACATCGTCCCCCTGGAGCTTCCCAGCCTCATCGGCGAAGGCGGCGGCATCCACTGCTCCACGCTGAACATCTGACGCAGGAGCACGCCCTCAAGCTCGACAATAAGGACCGCCAGAACCGCCCCAAGAGGTTGGGATCTGGCATTTCCTGGGCATCACCGGGCGTGTACGGATGTCTGGCGGCTGCGAGGGAGGGCGGAACGCGCAAAGAGGCTGATGCGGCGCGGCGCGCGACCCGCCATGCGTGCCGCCTTGCCGTCAGGCTTCCGCATTGGGCAACGCAGCGGGGGGATCCTCAGGACGGACCTCGCTCTCACCGTTGCACGCAAGACCTTGGCAATACGGGAGCGCGACAGCGCAAGGCAGCCGCCGCCTTTCCCATGGAACTCGGCGCGGAAGAGCGGTTCGCCCAGCCTAGAGCGCGATCCCATCAGATTGAATCAATCTGATGGGTGAATCGCCCTCTAACCCATTGATAGAGAATGGGTGATCCGATCAGATGGCGATGCCATCCGATCGGCGCATGCTCTAGAGCCGGATCCGGGCAGACAGAACCGTGTGGCGGTTCCATCGGGTCAGATCGCGCACTAAGCGAGCTTAGGCCCCCCTCATGAACGCTCTTCCACAGGACGCATTGGCGCGCCCGGCTTTAGAGCATCCTGGACAATTCGGCACTGATCAGTTGGGCCGTTTCACGCACCAGCCTCCCGCAGAGTTCGTGGCGCCGCTCGTCGTGCCTGTACACCGGCATACTGATGCTGATCGCTCCGATCGGCTCACGCGAACGATTGAAGATCGGGCTGCCGAAACAACGTATGTCCGGCTCGTTTTCCTCGTCGTCGAAGGCGAATCCACGCTCCCGCGACCGCTTCAATTCTTCGAGCAGGGCTGCGGGTGTCGTGAACGTCTTGGCGGTGTGGCGCTTCAGGTCGAGGCCCTTGAGAACGTCCTGGAGACGTTGATCCGACAGCCCGGACAGCCACGCCTTTCCGACGGACGTGGAGTGAAGTTCCACCTGCCCGCCAATACTGGTTTTCATCTGCACCCTGTTGGAGCCCACCAGCTTGTCTATGTAGACCATCCGGTTGTTGCTCGGCACCGCAAGATGCACGGCCTCATCCGTCGCATCGCGCAGCGACACGAGGAAATCCCTTGCGATCGTTCGCAAGTCGGAATCTTCCCAGGTCTTCGCGGCAAACTGGAGGAGACGCGGGCCCAGACGAAACGTTCCGCTCTCTCCCGCCTGCGTGACGAGCCCTTCTGCCATGAGCGCCGAAACGAGGCGGTAGACCGTGCCGCGGGGAAACGGCGCGCGCTTTGTAAGCTGCGCAATGTTCAGCGCCCCGGGGGCCTCGGCAATGATCTGAAGCACGGCCATGAACTTCGAGAACGAGGCCGCTCCTTGCACCTGATGAGGCGCTCCCGCATCGCCCTCGTCCTGCAGTTCCCTCTTGGTCACGGAAATACCTCGCAGCTTGACATCGGAACCTGACAGCACTAAAAATATGGGCAGATTGTCCACATTGTAGTCAATACTCTTCTCGGTTCTAGCCGTGTGATCGAGGAGGATCAACGGCAAACTCTCAAAAGCTGAACGTGATTGGATTGGGCCTTCCGAGCCTTCCGCAAGAGAAGGCGGGGAGTTCATGGTGGGAGGAAGAAAATGTCCAAGAAAGGCTACTGGGTCGCAATGGTCGACATTGCTGACCATGAGGGATACAAAGAATATATTGCTTTGAACAAGGCCGCCTTCGACAAATATGGGGCCGAATTTGTTGTTCGCGCCGGACAGAGCCAGGTTATGGAAGGTCCTGAAGCGAACCGCCTGGCAGTCATCGCGTTCAAGGACTACGAGACTGCGCTCGCCTGCTACAACTCTCCCGAATATCAGAGGGCCATCAAGGCCCGGGAGAAGCATGCCCAGGTGCATCTGGCCGTGGTGGAAGGTGTCTGACACCGGACGAATTGCCTAGGGCCTCCGGTCGTACCGGCTGGAGGACCAATCGCCTTTATCTTGCGCGCAGTCCGACCGGAACCGCTAAGTGGGCCTTACCACCCATCCTGAGGGACGTGCTCGGCTCAAATCTCCGGATTTTTGTTGGAGTGCGACGACCGTCACATGCGCGCACAACCTTTGTGAGCGGCCATGTCTTCAGCATTGCATTGGCTATTCAAGGCTTTCGATGTCTTCGTCGTTCTCGGCATGGCGGTCATCAGTCTTCTGATCTTCACCAACGTCGTGCTGCGCTATGGCTTCAGCTCAGGCGTTCCGTTTGCGGTTGAAGTGTCCCGTGTCGTCCTGGTCTGGGTCATCTTCATGGGATCCGTGGTGGCTCTGGCCAAGGGCGCGCATCTCGGCGTCGAGTCCCTGGTCGTCCGTTTGCCGCGACGGGCGCGTTTTGTCTGCTTTCTCGTGTCCTACGGCTTGATGCTGTGGTGCTGCTGGCTGCTGGGAGAAGGCAGTTGGTCGCTCACCCTGATCGAGTGGGACAATGTCATGGCATTGTCGGGCATTCCGGTCGGTGCCCTTTATGCCGCCGGGTTCGTCGCCGCGATCCTGATGGCCCTCATTCTTCTTCTCGATCTGTGGCGCGCACTGCGCGGCATCCTGCCCGCCCCCTGGTCGGGGGTGGAGCATGTTGAGCCGCTGCCCGTCGTGCTCCCCCCACGCGCTTCGGAGGACACAAAGTGAGCGGCCTGGTCTTTATCGCTTCCCTCCTCGGTGCCATGGGCATCGGGATTCCCATTGCCTTCGCCCTGATGCTGTCGGGCGTTGCGATGATGCTCCTGATGGGAAACCTGGACGCCACCATCCTGGCCCAGCGCCTGGTCAATGGCGCGGACAGCTATCCGCTGATGGCGATCCCCTTCTTTCTCATCGCCGGCGAGCTGATGAATGCCGGCGGCCTCTCCCGTCGCATCGTGAACGTGGCGCTGGCGCTCGTCGGCCACATCCGCGGCGGCCTCGGTTACGTGGTCATCGGCACGGGCCTGGTGCTTGCCAGCGTCTCCGGCTCCGCGATCGCGGATACGGCGACGCTCGCGGTCATGCTGGTCCCGCTGATGCGCAATGCTGGCTACCATATGGGCCGAGCCTCGGGCTTGATGGCCGCGACAGGCATTATCGCACCCATCATCCCGCCCTCTGTCGGGTTCATCATTCTGGGCGTCACCGCAAACATCTCCATTGTCGGCCTGTTCTTCGCCGGCATCGTTCCGGGTGTGTTGATGGGGCTCAGCCTCATGGTCGCCTGGTGGTTCCTCTCCAAAAGGGAGACGGCTGCGGTTCGGCTCAAACTGCCGCGCAGGGATCTTCCGAAAGCCGTCATGACCGCCGGCTGGGCGCTGGTGATGCCAGTAATCATCCTGGCGGGGCTGCGGTTCGGCATCTTCACGCCAACGGAGGCCGGCGTTGTTGCCGCCGCCTATGCGCTGTTTGTGGGGCTGTTCGTCTATCGTGAGCTGACCCTGCGGGCGCTCTATGATGCTTTGCTCGCCGCCGGCCGCCTGACGGCGGTGATCATGCTGCTGGTCGCAGCGTCCGCCATCTCCGGCTTCATGCTGACCATCTCCAACATGCCGGCCCAGCTCGTCAGTACCCTCCAGCCCTTCATCAACTCGCCGATCCTGCTGATGAGTATGATCGTCATCGCGGTCTTCATCGTCGGCACGGCGCTGGACTTCGCACCCTCCATCACCATTCTGGCGCCCATCCTCATGCCCCTCGTCAAGGCGGCCGGTATCGACCCGGTCTATTTCGGGGTCATCTTCATGATGGTCAACGCGGTCGGCCTGATCACGCCGCCGGTCGGAACAGTCCTCAACACCGTGTGCGGCATCAGCGGCGTTTCGATGGAGGCGGCGACGAAGGGGGCCATGCCCTATCTGCTGGCCCAGATGCTCCTCATTGTGCTGCTGGTTCTGTTCCCGGCATTGGTGACCGTTCCGGCACGCTGGCTCCATTGAGGCGTGAGCCGTCCAGAGCACGCTGCGCGCGGATCACATCGCACTCGGATCGGAACATCATTATCTATCAAGATGCTGAGAGACTGATTTGCCGTTCAGGCTAGAGCGCGATCCCATCAGATTGAATCAATCTGATGGGGGAATCGCCCTCTAACCCATTGATAGAGAATGCGTGATCCGATCAGATGGCGATGCCATCTGATCGGCGCATGCTCTAGCCAACCTGAACGGACCAGGCGCGCGGCGTTGAGCTGGACATCCATGACGGCCATTCCCGGCGCCGGGCGAGGGCGCGGCAGGACCCTGGCGGGGGGGCGGGCGTAGGTTCAAGGCAATAGCCGCGTGACGCCCCCCTGCCCTTCTCTGTCAAACCCCGACGCCGGGCCTCACAGCCCGCCGGCGACCGTGATCAAGGTGCCTGTCATGAAGCCCGAGCCGGGAGACGCGAGCATCAGGGCCGCGCGCGCGATATCCTCGGGCTCCGCGATGCGCCCCATGGGCGTGACCGCGGCAATCCTGGCCGGGCGCTCGGGATTTCCGCCTTGCGTATGTATACGCGTGTTGGTGGTGCCGACGCGGATGGCATTGACGCGGATGCCCTCCGGCGCCAGCTCCTTGCCTGCGCCAAAGGTCATGGATTCCACGGCCCCCTTGGTGGCGGCATAGTGGACATATTCGTTGGGACTGCCGAGAAAGGCGGCCAGCGACGACATGTTGATGATCGTCCCGCCCTGGCCGCCCTTGCGGGTGGACATGCGTCTGGCGGCCTCCTGGATGCCGTACACGACGCCGAAGACGTTGATCCGGAACGCCGCTTCCAGCACCTCAGGCTGCAAGTCTTCAATCCTTCCAGCCTTGCCGATGATGCCGGCATTGTTGACCAGGCAGGTCACTCTCCCAAGCTCATCGTCGCAGGCTCTGAACAGAGCCTCTATGTCCTCCCTCTTGCCCACGTCTCCCTGAACCGCGAGGGCCCGCGCGCCAGCGGCCCGGCACGCCGCGACGACCTCGGACGCTGCGGCACTGTCCGAGAGATAGTTTATGCAGACATCATAGCCCTCTGCGGCGAACAGCCTGGCCGTCGCCGCACCGATGCCGTGGCTTGCACCCGTCACGATCACGATCGGTCTCACGGAACTGCCTCCTCGGCCCTTCTCTGGGGCACCCAGCGCTTTAGAGCGCGATCCCATCAGATTGAATCAATCTGATGGGGGAAATCGCCCTCTAACCCATTGATAGAGAATGCGTGATCCGATCGGATGGCGATGCCATCTGATCGGCGCATGCTCTAGAAAACGGCCTCGAGGATCGCGGCGTAGTCTTCCTTGGCCAAGGGACGTGGATTGGTCGGATGACTGTGGTCCGCCAGGGCGCGCTCACACACCCAGTCGATCACGTGGCGCGGCACCCCAAGGTCGGACAATTTCGGTGTGATGCCCAATCGACGGTTCAGATCGTCCAGGGCGTCCGCGAGGGGTGTTGCTTCAAGTCCCGCCAGGCTTTCCAGGTGGCGGACCTTCTCGGCCACGGCTTCGACTTGCACATTCCACCGCAGGACGGTCGGCATCAGGATGGCATTGAGCGTTCCATGGTGAAGCCTCGCCTCCTTGAGACCGCCCAGGGCATGGCTCAGCGCATGGACGGCTCCAAGGCCCTTCTGGAAGGTCAAACCGCCTTCCAGGGCGCCCATCATGAGTTCGGTCCGCGCATCCACGTTCGCGCCATCGGCATAAGCAACAGGCAAAGCCTTCCAGATGCGTTTGAAGCCATCCGTTGCGATCGCCTCGGCGGGCGGGTTGAAGCGGGGGGACAGGTAGGTTTCGATACAGTGCGACAGGGCGTCGAGACCTGTGGAGGCGGTCAGGCCCGGAGGCAAGCCCAATGTCAGGGCCGGGTCACAGATCGCCCTGCGCGGGATCAGGAACGGGCTGATGAAGCCGAGCTTTCGGCCATCATCCAGCGTGATCAGCGCCGCGCGCCCCACTTCGGAGCCCGTGCCTGCCGTCGTAGGGATGGCCACAAGCGGCGCCACCGCGCTGGTGATGCGGGCAACGCCGCCCAGAATCGCCGCATAGCGTTCCAGCTCGCCATCATGCGTGGCCAGCAGAGCCACGCCCTTGGCGAGGTCGATGGGAGATCCCCCCCCGATCGCCACGACGCCATCGCAGCCGCCTTGCCTGTACAGGTCGAGGCCGGCAGCCACCGCGCTTTCTGTGGGGTTGGTGGGAACGTCCAGGAAGAGCGGCGCCGAACGCAGAAATGCAAAGCCCGAGCGGTCGAGCAGACCAGCGGCTCTGATGCCGTGATCGCTGATCACCAGAGGCCGCGACACGCCGAGTTCGCGCAGTGTTTCCTCAAGCGAGTCCGATGCCCCCAGCCCGAAGCTGATGTTTGTAAGATAGGTTATGGTATGCATTCTGCCGCTCTCCCTTGATCGTCCGCCCGCCTGCCTCGCGACAGCCATCGTTGCTCAGGGCATGGCGGCGTTGAGCCGACGCAGAGGGACGTCGGACGATCAGCACCCTTTGCCCATTATATGGACATCGTGTCCATAAAAGTGCATGGGGAGGACTTGCCTTGTCAAGCCACCGCCTCGGGAGGCGGCGCTCCCCCGGCCGGCCGGCGCAAAGGCCGAGGAACCGATTGATGGCCTCGGAGGCAGCCGCCCCAAGCCTCAAGGGCGGCGAGGACGCGTTGACAAGTGGGCCTCTGTCTGACCATCATATCATATTGGACATTGTGCCCACATTATGGACGTGCGCCCCGGTCGTCAGTTGGGGCAGGTTCGAGCGATACTTGGAGTGCTCTTGGAGTGATCTTGGCGCTGGCCCGGTCGTGGGCGGGCAGGCCAGAGGCTTTGCCTACTTTGGCGGTGGAGGAGAGCGTCGGCCCATGTGTTCGGGCGTGATGCCCATCGCAAATCCGGACGGTCGAGGATCACAGAAGGTCGGTGCCATCTTCAACGGGGAGGCCACTAAAGCGGACGGGCTCTTCACTTCAGCCCAAGAGGCGCGATGCACCTCTTCTTGGCTGAAATGTCCAGATCCAGGCAGCCGCCCCCTTCCCGTCTCAACGACAGTTTCGGCCCCTTTGGTCCTAATAAAAAAATCCAGTGGGAGGTTAAGCTATGAAAATAAGGATTCTGACTGCAGCACTTCTGGGCGTTCTCCTGGCCAATGCTCCGGCCATGGCTCAAAACCCGCGCCTGGGATACGTGCCTGTAGACGACCATCCCGTCGGGCAAGCCTCGCGTCATTTTGCGAAGCTGGTGGAAGAGAAGACCGGCGGCCGCATCAAGATCGAAACATTCGGCAACGGCCTCCTCGGAAGCGAGCCCGAGATGCAGGCCTCGGTTCAGGCCGGATTCATCGACATCATGGTTGGCCCTACGCCGAACCTTGTCGGCGTCGTCCCCCAGTTCATGATCTTCGACCTTCCGTTTTTCTATAAGGACTTTGCCGCAGTGGATGCCGTCATGGACGGCGCAGTCGGCGAAAAGCTGTTTTCACAATTGAAGGACAAGACCGGCATCGTGGGCTTGGCCTGGTGGGACAACGGCTTCCGCCACATGACGAACGCAAAACGTCCCGTCAACACCGTCCAGGACATGGCCGGGCTGAACATCCGAGTCATACCCAACCCGCTTTTCATCGCAACCTGGAAGGCACTGGGAACAAACCCAACACCTCTTCCTTGGCCTGAACTTTACAGCGCGCTCGAAAACCGCGCAGTGGACGCCCAGGAATCGCCGTACGCTTTGATCTATACTGCGCGCCTCTATGAGGTGCAGAGCCATCTCGCCAAGACCGGGCACGTCTATACGCCGTTCGTTCTTCTGGCCAGCCGCAAATGGTTTGGAAGTCTTTCGGAAAAGGACAAGGCGCTGGTTATGGAAGCCGCAAAGGAATCGGCTGCCTTCCAGCGCGATATTTCTCGCAAGGCGGCAGAACAGCTGGAAGGCGAACTCCAGGCGAAAGGCTTCAAGATTACCCGCCCCACGCCCGAAGCGCTGGCTGCCATGAGGGAGCGCGTCGCGCCTGTGGTGACCGAATACAGCAATAAGATCGGGCTCGATCTCGTCGAGCAGGCCCGCTCCGCCATGGCCGCCGGCGCGAAGCCATAGGGCTCAAGCGGAGGGGGCACGTCCAGAGCATTTCCGAGCGAAGTGGGAACCGGTTCGCGTGAAGGAAATGCGTCAACACAAAGAGATAGAGCGCGATCCGATCAGATGGAATCACTCTGATCGGTGAATCGCCCTCTCACTCATTGAGAGAGAATGCGGGATCCGATTGGCCTGCGGTGCAGGCTGATCGGCGCATGCTCTGAGGCGCCGGGTCGGTCACCTGCCCCGGCGCCTCCGCGGGCCTGGAACGGTGCGCTCGCGAACGGCGCCACCATGCTGCCTCGACGGCTCGCCTTCTTCTACCGCAAGCATGGATACGCGCCTCGCACCCTGCATCCCTTATGCCGCTTCAGGCAAGCGCGCGCCCGATCTCATCGGTCAGCATGGCGACGAATGCCGTCACCTTCGGCGGACGGAAACGGGCGGCGGGATAGACGATGTGGATCCCGCCGGAGGGCAGCGTCCACTCGGGCAGAACCTCCACCAAATGTCCGCTGCGCACAGCATCGCCAACCAGGAAGTCGGGCAGGATGGCGAGCCCCCCGCCGGCCCGGGCGGCCGCCAGAACCGCCGGCGTGGCATTGATGCTGATCACCTGGCGCATGCGGACGGTCCGCCGCTCGAAATCCCCCTTCGAGAAATGCCAGAGCAGCGGCTCGCGCAGCGCCCCGTTGACGATGAAGGGCAAGCCGGCGAGGTCGTCCGGTTCCCGCAGGGCCATGGTCCTCAAAAGATCGGGCGAAGCCACCAGGATCTGGCGGAATGTGCCGATGCACCGCGCCTGCTGGCTTGAATCGTCGAGCCACCCCACCCGCACCGACAGGTCCACATGGCTCGCGACGAGATCGATCCGGGCGTCCGACAAAACGAGATCCACCATGCAAGCGGGGTAGCGCCGGGCAAAACGGGCCGCCACCGGCGCGACCATCGAGGCTCCATAGTCATTGGGCGCGCCAATGCGCAGGAGCCCCATGGGCGCGTCCCTGGCCTCGGACAGTTCGTCGACAGCGTCCTCTGCCTCGCGCAGGATCATGACACAGCGCGCGTGCAACTTGCGCCCCGCCTCCGTGGGTTCGACCTTGCGGGTCGTGCGGACCAGGAGGCTGGTTTTCAGTTCCGCTTCGAGCCGCGCAACCTGCTGGCTCACAACCGTTTTCGTGATGCCGAGGCGCTCCGCCGCCTTGGTGAACGACCCGGCATCGACCACGGCCGCAAAATAGGCCAGCCGGTTGAGATTGATCGCTTCCATGCTCGGCCATCCGGCTGATTGTTAGCCAATGACACACAGTTTGTCACACTGGCAGCGGTTTATCGACGATGCGCAAGAGCCTAGATCTCCATTCAGCCCGATTGGAATCTCCTGCGATGCGGATCACCTATCTCTTCGACCCCCTCTGCGGCTGGTGTTACGGTGCCGGTCCGACCATTTCCCGCCTGGCGGCGCTGGACGGCGTGGTGGTGAAGCTCGCCCCCACCGGCCTGTTCGCCGGCCCTGGCGCCCGGCCGATGGACGCCGGCTTTGCGGCCTATGCCTGGCAGAATGACCAGCGCATCGCGCGTCTCACCGGCCAGCCCTTCAGCGAGGCCTATCGCCACCAGGTCCTGGGCGCGTCGGGCGCGCTGTTCGACTCGGCGCCCGCCACTCTGGCGGTCGTCGCTGCCGGCCTCGAGGCACCCGAACGTGAGCTTGAAATTCTCAAGCTGGTGCAGAGCGCCCGCTACGCCGCGGGCCGGGACATCGCCGATCGCGCCGTCATTGCCGATATCCTCGCCGATGCCGGTCTGGAGGAGGCGGCCCGCAGGGTGCGGGCGCCCGACGCGGCACTTCTCGCCGCCTATGGTGAGCGGATCGCGGCCGCCCGTGGCGACATGATGGCGTTCGGCATCACCGGCGTTCCCGCCCTCGTGCTGGGCGAGGGCGCGGCGCGGCGCGCGCTCAGCACCAGCGCTTTGTTTGGCCGCTTCGATCTTCTGGCTGCCGAAGTGCTGGCCGCCTAACGCCACGGCCACTGCGCCCTCCGGCCTTGCCCATACGGCCGGATCCAAGCTCTCCTGAACGCACTTTCCGACAGGCCCCAACGGCTTTTTCCGTGCGCCCGTCCTCACCGGCGGTCCGACCGAGGCGCTGTTGATCAATGGCGGGTTCACCCATCCAGATGGGCGGGCGCTCGCCGAAGCCATAGAGGCGAATGGCGAGACGCTCACCGCCATCACGGCCGCACTCTGGCTGGCCGTCCTGGCCGCGGACATGGAATGGAGGGAGGCGGCGGGCTTTGCCGATGCAAGGACCGATATCGGCTTGGAGCCCTTGATGGCGGGCGCCTTCCGGCGCCGCGCCACGGAACGGACCGGCGATAGTGGCCCGGTGATACGCGCCGCGCTCCTCACCAACCAGATCGGCTGGAGCATGCGAATGCAGTGCTGATCTGGTCCAGGCCCAGTTGGCGCAATGGGCAGGGTCATCCTCGCGCAGCGATTATTCGGCGGCCTCGTTTGGCGGCGCGTGCAGCTGTGTGGTGGATTGCGGAAACAGGTGGCCCGCATGCTCGATCACATTCTCGCTCGTCTCGCGGATGTGCCGCTCGATGAGCCGCAGCGCGAGCTCTTCGTTGCGGGATAGCGCCGCGTCGACGATCATCTTGTGCTCGACGTCCTTCTTGCGCCATTTCTTGCGGAACTGGGACGACATGCGCCGGTAGCGATGCGCCCGCTCGAACAGCTTGTGGCGCAATTCCGTGAGGGTTGGGGAGCGCGCGGCGGACACCAGTGAGGCGTGAAAGGCGCTGTGCACGGCGCTCCATTCCTCCGACAAGTAATAGTCGCGGCCGAGACGCTTCTGCATCTTGTCCATGCGGTGGAAGCTGGCGAGGATATTGGCTTCCCAATCATCGTCGCCATTGCGGATGGCCCGCCGGAGCATCTCGTTCTCGATCAGCACCCGGGTGTCGGTCAGATCGTTCAGGTCCTCGATGGAGACCGGCGCGACGATGAAGCCGCGCTGATCCTCGGCGACCACGAGGCGTTCCGCGGCAAGCCGCGAGAGCGCCTCGCGCAGGGTCGAGAAGCTGACAGTGTAGCGGCTGCGCAAGGCCTCGAACCGGAGCTTTTCGCCCGGCCTCAGCTCGCAATTGATGATGTCCATCCGCATTCGGTGCAGGACATCGGCCGCCCTGCTCTCACCCGCCGGCTTTTGCCTTTCGGTCATTCTTGCCCCGCTTCACCTGTCGCCAGCCTTGGGATTTGACTCCAGACATTAGGTAAAATTTTCGAAAAAATCAAAC
Source organism: Aquabacter sp. L1I39 (assembly GCF_017742835.1). Classification (GTDB taxonomy): domain Bacteria; phylum Pseudomonadota; class Alphaproteobacteria; order Rhizobiales; family Xanthobacteraceae; genus L1I39. The sequence continues at coordinate 4,946,620 of NZ_CP072392.1, read as the reverse complement.
CGGCTTCGGCGGGCGACGAGCGATGGCGGGCCGCGCGGCCTGGATCGAAGCGGACCGGCGCTCCGAGTTCAATTTTCGACATTGGATTTTTTTTCGAAATTTATTGCGGTCATCAGGCGATTGCCGTATCACCCGAGACAAGGGCTGTGCTTAAGCGGCCGAACGGTGAAGAGAGGAAACGATGGCGCATATCGTTCACGCGGTGGGTCATCTCAAGGTCAATGTCACGGACCCTGAGGCGGTCATCCGGGATGCCACCGAAATCCTGGGCCTGCATGTCACCCACAAGGATGCCGGCCAGACCTGGCTGAGCTCGAACGGCCGCGCGGCGGAACTGGTCCTGCTCCATTCCGACGAAAACGCCACCCACACCATCGCGCTCGAAGCGCTCACCGTCGAAGCGGTGCGCGCGGCCGAGGCCCGCGTCGAGGCGGCGGGCTGCCGCATTCTCTCCACCGCGCCCAGCCTCGCCTGCATCGCCGCCGGCGTCACCTTCGCCACGCCGGAAGGCCTGCGGTTCGAGATCCACACCCCCATCCGGGACAGCATCTATAGCCGCCGCCACGCGACCACCGGGGTCAGCCCCAACCGCATGGATCACATCAATCTCATCACGCCCGACCCGCTGGCGACCCGCGCTCAGCTCGAGGCCATCGGCGCGATGAAGCTGTCCGAACGCCTCGTGGATGACAGCCTCAGCTGGATGTATGGCGGCAACCGCCAGCACCACATCCTCGGCCTGGTGAAGGGCAAGGTGGGGCTTCACCACTATTCTTTCGAATTCACGGAGTTCAACCAGTATCTGCGCCTCGGCGACATTCTCGATCGCTTCGACAAGCAGATGCTGTGGGGACCCGGCCGCCATCGTCCGGGCGACAATACCTATGCCTATTACACCGATGCCTCGGGCGCGATGATCGAATGCGCCGGGCAGATGGCCCTGGTGGCCGATGACGAGAGCTTCGTGCCCAATGTCATCACCAATCTGGCGCGGCCGGGCAACGTGCGCGAGATGAATGTGTGGGGCACGCCGGCGCCGCTGGAATGGCGCACCTTCCACTTCCCCTTCACCGCTGTCGGCTGATCCGAAGCTCCGGGAAACCTGCCATGCAAGAGAAGCTGACATTCATGTCGGACGGCCTCAAACTGTCCGCGGTTCTGCATGTGCCCGAAGGCCGGGCCGAAGGGCAACGGCTGCCTGCCTTTATCGTGCTGCACGGTTTTGTGGGCTCCAAGGACGAGTCCCACGCCGAGATCCAGGCCCGCATGCTGGAGGATTTCGGCTATGTGGCGCTGCGCTTCGATTTCCGCTGCTGCGGCGAAAGCGAGGGCGAGCGGGCGCAGGTGCGCTGCTTCGACCAGGTGGCGGACGCCAAGAACGCCCTCTCCTTCCTTGCCACCCGCCCGGAAGTGGACCCCGCGCGCATCGGTGTGGTCGGCCATTCCTTCGGGGCGGCGGTGGCGGTCTATTCGGCTGGCGTGGACAGCCGTTTCGCGTGCGTGATCTCCTCGTGCGGCTGGGGCGATGGCGAGCGCAAGTTCCGTGGCCAGCATCCCACCCCCGAGGCCTGGGCGCGGTTTACCGGCCTGCTGGAGCAGGGCCGCAAGCACAAGCGGGAAACCGGCCAGAGCATGTGGATCTCCCGCTTTGATGCGGTGCCCATTCCCGAGCCGCTGCGGCGCAATCTCTCGCCCAAGGCGATCATGGAAATCCCGGTCGAGACCGCCATCAGCATGTACAATTTCCGCGCCGATGACGTGGTGGGCGACATCGCCCCGCGCCCGGCCCTGTTCTTCCACACCGCCGATGACGGCATCACGCCCACCGAGCAGTCCATCCGCCTGTTTGAAAAGGCGGGGCAGCCGGCGGAGCTGATGCTCATAACCGGCACCTCCCACTTCCCGCTCTCGGCCGAGGATGCCCCGCGCACCAAGGTCATGATCAAGGGGTGGCTCGACAAGTTCTTCCCCACGCCTCTGGCGGTGTAGGTCATGGCGACCGGCACGCTCACTCTCACGCCCGATGCGCTTCGCGGCCTCGCGGAGCGCCTCCTGGCGGCGGGCGGCTTCCGCCCGGAGGACGCCCGCAAGGCGGCAGACCTCTTGGTCTGGGCCAATCTGCGGGGCGTCGAGTCCCATGGTGTCCTGCGCATCCCGCGTTATGTGGAGATGGTCCAGCTGGGCATGATCGATCCGGGGGCGATCCCGAAAGTCATCCGGGAAAACGGCACGGTGGCCCTGGTGGACGCCGCCCTCGCCCCCGGGGCCACGGGCATGGAAAGCGTGACCCTGAAGGCCATGGAGCTCGCCGCCCGCTCCGGCGCCGGCGTCTGCGTGGGTCGCAATGTGACCCATGCGGGAGCGATCGGCTATTTCGCGCACAAGATCGCCGCCGCCGGGATGATCGGCATCGTCATGACGGCCTCCAAGCCGCTGATGGCCTATCCGGGTGCGCGGGGCGAGACGGTGTCGTCCAACCCGCTGGCCATTTCCGCGCCCTCGGCCGATGCGGACGCGCCCATTGTCCTCGACATGTCCACAGCGGCCGTGGCGCTGGGACAGGTTCTGGCGGCGCGCGATGCCGGACGGGCGATCCCGGAAGGCTGGGGCGTGGACGGGGACGGCCGAGCCACCACCGACCCGGCGCAAGTCAAGGCCCTCCTGCCCATGGCCGGCGCCAAGGGGGCGGGGCTGTCCTTGATGATCGAGGTCTTGTGTTCGCTTCTGGCCGGCAATCCCATCCTCGCACCGGCCCTCGCGGGCGAGGATCCGCAGGGCTTCAATGGCCTCGTGGTGGCGCTGGACCCCGCAGCCTTCACCGACCGCGAAGGCTTCCTCGCCCATGTGCACGCTTTGGTGCAGGCCGTTCAAGCAGCCCCGCGCGCGGCCGGCGCGGACCGGGTGTTGCTGCCCGGCGAGCGGGGCCGGCGGACCGCCGAAAAGCGCAGCCATTCGGGCATTCCCCTGGCGCGCGGCACGGCGACCAAGCTGGCGGAGCTGGCCGGGCGGCTGGGCGTCGACATGGCGGCCATCCCGCTCAACTGAGGCGGGGATGACCGGTGGAAAGGGCACGGCCGGCTGGTCATGGCGTCCGAAGGCCGGGTGCATGCCCGCATCGGCGGGCCCAAAGCGCAACACATTTGGGTTCACGACGGCCAGCGCTGACAACAAAACATAAAGCGCGTGGGGAGGAAAAAATGAAAATCTCGAAAGCTCTATTCGGCGCTACAGTCCTTCTTGCCTCGATGTCCTTGGCCACGGCCGAGGAAATCCGCATCGGCGCAACGCTCTCGACGACGGGGCCCGCCGCCTCCATCGGCATCCCCATCAAGAACACATTCCAGATCCTGCCCAAGGACATCGCCGGCGTGCCGGTGTCCTGGACCATCCTGGACGACGGGACGGACACCACGCTCGCCCGCCGCAATGTGGAAAAGCTCGCCGCCGACAATGTGGACATCATCATCGGCGGCAACACGACGCCCACGGCGCTGGCCGCGGTCGAGGTGGCCGGGCGCACCCAGACGCCCATGCTCGCCATCGCGCCCTCCCCCGCGGTGATCGAGCCGCTGGAGGGCGCCCGCAAATGGGTGTTCAAGGTGCCCCTGGGCGAGCGGGAGCTGGCCCAGAGCACGCTCGCCGACATGGCCAAGCGCGGGGTGAAGACCTTTGGCTTCATCGGCTTCAACGATGCCTTCGGCGAGGGATGGTTGAAGGAATTCGAGCGCTTCGCGCCGGACTACGGCATCAAGCTCATCGGGGCGGAAAAGTTCGCCCGGACGGACAATTCGGTGGTGGCGCAGGCGCTGAAGACCATGGCCGCACGGCCCGACGCGGTCTTCGTGGGCGCCACCGGAACGCCGGCCGCATTGCCGACCCTGGCCCTGCGGGAGCGGGGCTTCAAGGGGCCCATCTACCAGGCCTCGGGCGTGGTCAATAACGACTTCCTGCGTGTCGGTGGGAAGGCCGTGGAAGGGGTCCTGGTGGCGGGCAGCCCGCTGGTGGTCTCGGCGAACCTGCCGGACGGACATCCGAGCAAGGCGGTGAGCCGCGCCTTCGTGGCCAATTTCGAGGCGGCCTATGGGCCGGGCTCCGTCTCGTTGTTCGCCGGCAATGCCGAAGACGCGTGGTTGCTGCTCCAGGAGGCCGTCAAGGTCGCCCTGAAATCGGCCAAGCCCGGCACCCCGGAATTTCGTGCCGCGCTGCGCGACGCCCTGGAGCAAACCAAGGGTCTTGCTGTCACCGGCGGGGTCATCACCCTCGGCCCGACGAACCATGGCATCTACCCGCCGGAATCGGCGGTGGTGCTCACCGTCAAGGACGGTGCCTGGGCGCTCGCCCGGTAGCGCGCATCCGACCCTCGCGTCCCGTTGCCCCACCGCTCCGCCCGCGGGGCAACGGGACGCCGACCATCATCGCCGTGTGATCCACGGCAGCGCCAATGGTTCGCCGAAGGTTCATCATGACACCTGATATCGCGCTGTTCCTTGCGCAGGACGGCATCGTCAATGCTGCCATCTATGCCCTCATCGCGCTGGCCATCGTCCTGGTCTTCCTGGTGACGCGCATCCTGTTCGTGCCGCAAGGGGAGTTCATCTCCTACAGCGCGCTTACACTCGCCGCCTTCAATCTCGGCCATGTGCCGGCGACCATCTTTGTGCTGCTGGTGGGGGCCGTCGCCAGCGCGGTGATGTCGGCGCTGCGGGAGCGCGCACGCATCGGCCGGCTCCGGCTGGCGCCGGGCCAAGTGGGTCTCGTCATCTACTCCGTCATCCTGCTGGCGCTGGTGCAATGGGTGGCGCCGACACGGCCGCCCCAGTGGATCGCCATCCCGCTCACCCTCGCCATCATCGTGCCCCTCGGGCCGATCCTCTACACGACCCTCTTCGAGGGCATTGCCCGGAGCTCCAACCTCACGCTCCTCATCGCCGCGGTCGCGCTCCATTATGCCCTGGTGGGCGTCGGCCTGCTGCTGTTCGGCGCCGAAGGCGCGCGCACCGAGCCGCTGTCTGATGTCTCCTTCAGCCTCGGCCCCATGCTGGTGTCGTCCCAGAGCGTGCTGGTGATCCTGGCAACGGCGGGGATCATGGTGCTGCTGTTCCTCTTCTTCAGCCGCTCCATCCAGGGCAAGGCGCTGCGCGCCACCGCCATCAGCCGCGCCGGCGCCAAGCTGGTGGGCATCCGGCCCTCGGAGGCGGGGCGGCTGTCCTTCCTGTTCGCGGCAGCCATCGGCGCGGTCAGCGGGGTGCTCATCGCCTCCCTGACCACCGTCTATTACGATTCCGGCTTCCTGGTGGGCCTCAAGGGCTTCGTGGCGGCCATCATTGGCGGCCTTGCCAGCTATCCGCTGGCGGTGGGCGGCGCCCTCCTGGTGGGCCTGCTCGAATCCTTCTCCTCCTTCTGGCTGAGCGCCTTCAAGGAGGTGATCGTGTTCGCCCTCATCATTCCCGTTCTGCTCTGGCGCTCCCTGCGGGCGCCCCATACCGAGGGCGAGTGAGCCATGGCCCGCACCCTTCCCCTTCTCGCGCTGCTCGCGGCGGTCATCCTCATCCAGGCCCTGGCCAGCGGTCAGACCGTTTCCATCCTCAATTATGTGGGCCTCTACGGCCTTGTCGCCCTCGGCCTCGTGGTGCTGACCGGCATCACCGGGCAGACATCCTTCGGCCAGGCGGCCTTCGTGGGCATCGCGGCCTATGCGACAGCGGTGCTGGCCACGCGCTATGGCGCCGGGCCGGCCACCACATTCGCCGTCGCGCTGGCGGCGACGGCGCTGGCCGCCTGGACCATCGCCGCCATCACGCTGCGGCTATCCGGCCATTACCTGCCGCTGAGCACCATCGCCTGGGGCATCAGCCTGTTCTACCTGTTCGGCAATCTCGACGTGCTCGGCGGCCATACCGGCATCGACCATGTCCCGCCCCTCACGCTCTTTGGCCACGATTTCGTCGGCGGCCGCGAGCTCGGGGCGCTGATCTGGATCTGTGTCGCCCTCGCCATGTTCTGCGTCGCCAACCTGCTGGATTCGCGGCACGGCCGCGCGCTGCGGGCGGTCAAAGACGCCGCCTTGATGGCGGAGACCTTCGGTGTCGACACGGTGAAGGAAAAGCGCGTCGCCTTCGTGCTGGCGGCCCTGCTCGCGGGGCTGTCGGGCTGGCTCTACGCCTATCTGCTGCGCTTCGTGAACCCCTCTCCCTTCGGCCTCAATATCGGCATCGAATATCTGTTCATGGTGGTGGTGGGCGGGGCCGGCTATGTCTGGGGCGCCCTCATCGGCGCCGCCGTGATCACCCTGGCGCGGGAATGGCTTCAGGATTTCCTGCCGGCGCTCGTGGGCACCAGCGGCAATTTCGAGACCATCGCCTTCGGCCTGCTCATCGTCGTGCTGCTGCACCGGGCCGACCAGGGCATCGCCGCCCACTTCGCCGGCCTTCCGCGCCGCCTGGGCTTCCTGACCCGCTTGTTCTCGCGGTCGGGCGACGGCGCCGCGCTGGCGGCACAGGCCAGCCTGCCCACCCGGGAGCGGCCGGCCCGGGGCCGGGAGCTTTTGGTGGTGAACAAGGTGGTGAAGCGCTTTTCCGGCCTGACCGCCGTCTCCGAGGTGAGCTTCGACGTGAAGGCGGGCGAGATTGTTGGCCTCATCGGCCCCAACGGCGCCGGAAAGAGCACCTTGTTCAACCTCATCTCCGGCACGCTTTCGCTCACCGGCGGCGAGGTGCGGTTCGCGGACAAGGTCATCAGCGGCCTCACCCCGCGCCAGATCGGGGCGGTGGGCATCTCCCGCACTTTCCAGCATGTGAAGATGATGCCCGACCGCAGCGTGCTGGAGAATGTGATGCTGGGCGCCCACCGCCGGGTTCGCTCCGGCGTCGTCGCCTCCTGCTTGCACCTGGAGCGGCGTTCGGAGGCGGCGATCCGGGCCGAGGCGGAGCGGCAGATCCGCCGTGTGGGGCTGGAGGACGTGGCCCATGTGCCCGCCGGCAGCCTGCCGCTCGGCAAGCAGCGCATCCTGGAGATCGCCCGCGCCCTTGCCTCCGATCCCCTCCTGCTCATCCTCGACGAACCCGCCGCCGGCCTGCGCCTGCCGGAAAAGCGCCTGCTGTACCGGCTGCTCAAGCAGATCCGTTCCGAAGGCATCACCATTCTCATCGTCGAGCACGACATGGACTTCGTCATGAGCCTCGTGGACCGCCTCATCGTCATGAGCTTCGGCCAGCTGATCTGCGAGGGGGACCCGGCCAAGGTCCAGACGGACGCGCGGGTGGTCGAGGCCTATCTGGGAGACGCCGCATGAACGCCACCGGCATGACCCCGCTCCTCAACATCCGGGACCTGCGCGTCGGCTACGGTCAGGTCGAGGCGCTGTTCGGCGTCTCCTTGAAGGTGGAGCCGGGGCAGATTGTCACCGTGGTGGGCCCGAATGGGGCCGGCAAGTCCACCTTGCTCAATGCTATCGCCGCCGTCATCCCGCCGCGCGCGGGAGCCATCGCCTTTTCTGGAAAGGACATCGGGGGTCTCGCCACCGAGGAGCTGGCGGCGCGCGGCATGGCGCTGGTGCCCGAGCGGCGGGACCTGTTCGGCACCATGTCGGTCTATGACAACCTGCTGCTGGGCGCCTATCTGCACCGCGCCGAGCGGGGCGATGGCATCGCGCGCGCCTTCGAGGACGTGTTCGCCCGCTTCCCCCGCCTGCGCGAGCGGCGGACGCAGGAGGCCGCGACCCTGTCGGGGGGCGAGCGGCAGATGCTGGCCATCGGCCGGGCGCTCATGTCCCGTCCCCGGCTGCTGCTGCTGGACGAGCCGAGCCTTGGCCTTGCGCCGCAGATCGTGCGCCAGGTGTTCGAGGTGATCGATGCGCTCAGGGCGTCGGGCGTCTCCATCCTGCTGGTGGAGCAGAATGCGCAGATGGCGCTGCGCATCGCCGACTACGGCTATGTGCTGGAAACCGGCGAGATCGTGAAGGAAGGCACCGGCGCGGCGCTGCTCGAGGATCCGAAGGTCATGGAGACCTATCTCGGCATCGGGCACGGCAACTATGCCGACTGACACGGCGGCAGTGGGCTTGCGCGGCCAAACAGGTGGGTCTGGAGAAAAAGGCATGACCAGTACCGTTGACGTAGCAATTGTCGGTCTGGGACCGGTGGGTGCCACGCTTGCCGCCCTGCTGGGCCGCGCGGGCGTCTCGACGGTAGTGATCGACAAGGCGGACGACATCTTCCCGCTGCCGCGCGCCATCGGGTTCGACCACGAAATCATGCGCGTGCTGCAAAATCTGGATCTCGCGGAGGCCATCGCCCCCTTCGTGGTCCCCTATCGCCCGACCGAATATCGCGGCGTCGACGGCCGGGCCATCGCCCGCTACGCGTCGCTGCCGCCGCCCTTTCCGCAGGGCTGGGAGCCTAGCTTCGTCTTCACCCAGCCGCCCGTGGAACGGGCCCTGCGTGCCCTGCTGGAGAGGCTTCCCGCCGTGGAGGTCCGCCTCTCCACCGAGCTGACCGGCATGATCGACCATGGCGACCATGTGGAGCTGCGCACGCGCGATGCCGCCGGCGCGCCCGGGACCGTTCGGGCGCGCTATGCGGTGGGCTGCGACGGGGGCACGAGCCTCGTGCGCAAGCTTCTGGATATCCGCTTCGAGAGCCTGGATTTCGACGAGCCCTGGCTCGTGGTGGATATGCTGGTCAACGAGGACAAGCTCGGCACGCTGCCCGAAACCATCATCCAATATTGCGATCCGCAGCGCCCCACCACCTTCGTGATCGGCCCGGACAATCACCGGCGCTGGGAACTGATGCTGCTGCCCGGCGAGGTGCCCGAGGCCATGAGCCGCGAGGAAACCATCTGGCGCCTCCTCGAACGCTGGCTGACGCGGAAAGACGCATCGCTCTGGCGTGCCGCGACTTATGTCTTTCATGCGCTTGTCGCGGAGGAGTGGCGCGAGGGCCGGGTGTTCCTGGCTGGCGATGCCGCGCACATGACGCCCCCCTTCATGGCGCAGGGCATGTGCCAGGGCATGCGCGACGCGGCGAACCTCGCCTGGAAGCTGACGCTGGTCCTCTCCGGCAAGGCGGGCGATGCGCTGCTCGACAGCTATGAGGCCGAGCGCCGGCCCCATGTGCGTGCCACCACCGAGACTGCGAAGGCGCTGGGTCGGATCATCTGCGAACGCGATCTTGAGAAGGCGAAGGCCCGCGACGCCAGGATGCGGGCCGAGTTGGGCGATCCGCCGCGGGTTCAGGTCCGCCAGAACCTCATTCCACCGCTCACGGCCGGGGCCTTGCAGGCAGGGCTGGAGCCCCCCGTGGGCACCCGCTTCCCGCAGCCGCGCATCATCACGGATGCCCGTGTGGAGCGCCTCGACGATGTGGCCGGGGACGGGTTTCGGCTGGTGCTCTCGGCGGGTACGGGCGTCGCGGACCTGCCGGCCGCGCTGCGGGAGGCAACGGACCATCTGGGTGCGCAAGTCCTGTGCCTCTGCCAGGAGGATGAGCCATCCGCGCAGACCTCGGGCGCTGTGGCCTTGCGCGAGGCCGACGGTCTTCTGGCGGGCTGGCTGCGCGAGCACGGCGTCATCGCCGCCTTCGTCCGGCCGGACCATTACGTGTTCGCGGCCGCGCGCACGAGGGCCGATCTGGAGGACATGGCCTCCCAGATCGCCACGCAGCTTCACCTGGAACCGGCGGTGGCGCCGGTCGGCTAGGCCGGGAAGAGTTCTATTTCTTGGCTTTCGCGCACTTCCTTCCCGCGAACCAGATCACGCTTCGCTCGGAAATGCTCTGGGGCCGGTCAATCGGACAATAACAGGGAGAGGCCGGCGGCCTTTCCGCACAAGGGGGAGTGTCGTGTCATGAAAGCAGTGCTGGTGCAGACGCCTGGAGGACCCGAGGCTCTTGATTATGTGGACCTGCCGATGCCCGTTCCCGGCGCCGGTGAAATCCTCATCCGCGCCGCGGCCTTCGGCGTCGGGCAGCCCGACGCGCTGATCCGCCGGGGCGTCTATAAGTGGATGCCCCCGCTGCCCGCCAATCCCGGCAATGACGTCGCCGGCACCATCGCCGCCTTGGGCGCCGGCGTGACGGATCTCAAGGTCGGGCAGAAGGTGCTGCTGAGCGCGCGGGACCTGAGCCAGCGCGGCGGCTGCTACGCTGAATATGTGGCGGCCCCCGCCGATGCGGTGCACCCCCTCGCCGATCATGTGGCATTCGAAGAGGCGGTCTGCCTCGCCAATTACCAGGTGGCCTATGCCCTGCTCCACGAGGCCTCCGGCCCCAAGGCGCCGGGCAGCGTATTGGTGATCGGTGCCGCCGGCGGGGTCGGCTCGGCCCTGGTGCAATTGGGACGTCTGGCCGGCATGCACGTCATCGGCACCGTCAGCACGCCCGAAAAGGCCGATTTCGCCCGCGCCATGGGCGCGGACAACGTCATTTTCTATCGCTCCGAAAAGGTCGTGGACCGGGTGCTGGAGCTCACGGCGGGGCGGGGCGTGGACCTGGTTCTCGACCATGTGTGCGGGCCGGACTTCGCCTCCTATCTCCGGGTGCTCGACAAATGGGGCACGCTGTTGTCCTACAACGCCTTCGCCGGCCTGCCGGAAGAGAACCTGATCGGCGAGATGCGCCACTACCTGGGCAAGTGCCCGGGCGTGCGCTGCTTCTCCTTCCACATCTATGATGATGATCGCAGCGCCCGCCGCCGCATCATGCGCAAGGTGATCGGCGCGCTGGAAGCCGGCGCCATCAAGCCCGCCATTTCCGCCCGCTTCGCCTTGTCCCAAGTGCGCGAGGCCCACGCCATGCTCGATAGCGGTGCGGCGCTGGGCAAGATCGTGATGACGCCGTAGCGGGGGACCCGGGGGGCACAGGGAAGGCACAGCCTGACAGGCCGGCCTCCGCCTCTCTGGGGGGCCAAGGTTTCTTACATCTATTATTACTCTAAATCATACTGATTGCGGTGAGGTGTCTGTTTCCCTAAGTATCGAGAGATCCGGAATGAGCTGAATTGACCAGATTTCAATGACGCTGGCACCTTCCATGTCCTCTGATCTGATGCTGGCCTACATGCACCAGTGGAGGACGCTGCGCGGGCATCTCAGCCGCCGCACCGGATCACGGGACCTGGCGGAAGAGGCCCTTCAGGAAACCTGGCTGCGCCTCGCCACCATGGCGGAGCAGCCGGCGACCATACAGGACAAGCACGCCTACCTGCTGCGCCTCGCCGGCAACATCGCCATCGACCTCCTGCGGCGGGAGCAGCGCCACGCCACCCGGTGCCTCAGCGATGAGAGCGTGCTGCGCGAGATCGCCGACCAGACACCGTCCCCCGAAGCCTATGCCCTCCACCGCGACGAGCTGCGCGTGCTGGTGCGCGCGCTCATGGAGTTGCCCGCAAAGCCGCGCACCGCGCTGCTGCTTAACCGATGCGAGGGTCTCTCTCATTCGGAAATCGCGACACACCTCGGCGTGTCCCAGAGTATGGTGGCAAAATACTTGGCCCAGGCGCTGCGTCATTGCCGCGACTGCCTGCGGGCGCTCTGAACCCTCACAGCCCTTCACCGATGCATGTTTCGCGCCACCCACCCCGAGCAGACATCGCCCTGAGCGATGAGGCCATCGACTGGGTCGTGCGCCTGCATTCCGGCGCGGCCGGCATCTCCGAGCGCGACGGCTTCCTGGCCTGGCGCGCGCTGAGCCCGGCGCATGAGGCCGCCGCCCAGGAAGCCGAAGCCTTGTGGCACGGCCTCGGCACGGCGGGCGAGCGTGTGCGCGAGGACGGGAAGGCGGGGCGCGGCCGGATCACCCGCCGCGCCTTCATGACCGGCGGCGTCATCGCCGCCTTCGGGCTCGGCGCCACACTGTCCGGCCCGCTGCGCCGGCGCATGCTGGCGGACTATTCCACCGGAGTGGGCGAAGCGCGCGAAGTGGTGCTGCCCAACGGCTCGCGGGCCTGGCTGAATTCCAGCACCGGCTTGGCGCTGGACTATTCCGGCGCGCGCCGCGGCATCAGGCTGCTGGAAGGCCAGGCGCTGTTCACGGTGATGCCCGACCCGGCCCGCCCCTTCGTCGTCGCGGCCGCCAATGGCTGGACACGGGCCGTGGGCACGGTGTTCGACGTCGACATGCGCGCGGAGAGCGTCGCGGTCACCGTGGTGGAAGGCGTCGTGGCGGTGGGCATCGACGGGGGACCGCCGGACGGCACGACCATGGGGGCCGACCAGACCGTGCGATATGACCTCGGCGGCATCACCTCCCCCCAAAACGTCGATGCCAGCATGGCGACCGCCTGGCGGCGCGGGAAGCTGATCTTCAACCGGCGCCCGCTGGAAGACGTGGTCAGCGAGCTGCGGCGGCACACCCACACCCAGATCGTGATCGCGGGCAGCAGCCTGAAGGCGCTGGAGGTGACCGGCGTGTTCGATCTCAACGATCCGCAATCGGTGCTGGAGACCATCGAGCAGACCCTGCCGGTGCGCGTGCTGCGCTTGCCGCTGCTGAACGTCATCCTCTGACCCGCGCTGCGCGGAAGAAAATTCGTGCCCGACGCTGCAAGTTCCCCACGCTCGTTTCGTCCTTGCTTCTGACGCGCATGATGGCTGTGCCGCGCGCCGCGGAAGGGAGCTTTGCAGATGGGTGGGGGATGCGCGCGGGCGGCGGGACGGATGAACTGGCTGGCATCGGTGGCGATAACCCTTGTCTTGGGCGCCCTTGTGCCGGCGCCGGCCCGCGCGCAGGGCACGCCACCTGCGGCCATATCGTTCAACATCCCGCCCCAGGATCTCGGCACGGCGCTCACCGCCTTCGCCGACAAGGCCGGGCTACGCTTGCTGTTCCCGTCTGACCTCGTGGCCGGACGCAAGAGCCCCGGCCTGAGCGGCGCCTATACGCCGGACGCGGCCATCGCCCGCCTGCTCCAGGGCACCGGCCTGCTCTATCGCTTCACGCGCGCCAATACCGTGACCATCAGCGCACCCAATCTGGGCGGGGCGGACGCCGACGGCGCCATCGCGCTCGGGACCATCGACGTCACCGGCGCCGCCGACGACCAGCAGATCGTGGCGCTCGCCACCAGCGCCGGCACCAAGACGAACACGCCCCTCATCGACATTCCCCAGTCGGTGAGCGTGGTGACGCAGGCGGAGATGGTTCAACGCGGCGTGCAGGACTTCAATTCCGCCGTCGCCTACACCCCCGGCGTGCGGGTGGTGGACTATCCCGGCGGTCAGGGCATGCCGGACATCTATATGCGCGGCTTCCGCGCCATCAACCAGGCCGCCTATTATCGCGACGGCCTGCGCGCCGGCTTCAATGCCTATGATTCCGACATCGAGACCTATGGCCTTGAACGGATCGACGTGGTGAAGGGACCGTCCTCGGCGCTCTATGGCGCGGGGGTGCCCGGCGGCTTCGTGGATGCCATCACCAAGCGGCCGACCGCCGTTCCCATGCGCGAGATCGAATTGCTCGGCGGCAGCTTCGACCGCCTCCAGGGCGCGTTCGACATTGGCGGCCCGGCGACGGCTGACGGCACCTGGCTTTACCGTTTCACCGGCCTGTTCCGCGACAGCGGCACCCAGATCGATTTTTCGCCGGACAACCGCATCTATTTCGCGCCCGCCGTCACCTGGCAGCCCAATGCGCAGACCAGCCTCACCGTGCTGGCCTCCTACCAGAAGACGGAAAAGGGCGGCTCCGAGCAGAGCCTGCCCATGGCCAACACCATCTTCAACCTCGGGCCGAAGATCTCATCCAGCCTCTATCTCGGCGCGCCCGATTTGACCGACTGGAACGTAGAGACCTCCTCCGTCGGCTATGAGTTCAAGCACGAATTCGATAGCGGCTGGCGCTTCCAGCAGAATGCCCGTTATTCCCATTCGGAGGTGGACTACAATTCCGCCTGGGGCTGGGACGCGACGTTGGCGGTGGTGGACGGCCAATACATCAATGTGGGCGTCCAGTTGCGCCCGAAGACGGCGGACAGCGTCCTCATCGACAACCGGCTGACCGGGAATTTCGATACCGGCCCTATCGCCCATGAACTGCTCGTTGGCGTGGATGGCGGATACTACAACTCCACCGAGACCCGCACCAATTCCACCAATTACAACGCCATCAGCATCTTCGCCCCCGATTACAACTTCGCCTACACGTTCGGCCAGCCCTGGTCGGACACGCAAAGCAAGGTGCTGCAGGTGGGCGTCTATGCGCAGGACCAGATGAAGCTGGGCAACTGGCTGCTCACGCTGAGCGGGCGGCAGGACTGGGTGCGCAACGAGGAATACAATTTCAATTCCCGCACCCTGCTGGCGGCTTACGGCTTCACCGATGAGGAGGCCATCGCCAACGACTCCGCCTTCACCTGGCGGGCGGGGCTCGGCTACAAGTTCGACAACGGCCTGATGCCCTATGCCAGCTATTCCACCTCCTTCCTCCCGCAGGCGGGCACGGATTTCGAGGGCAATGCCTTCCAGCCCACCACGGGCGACCAGTATGAAGCCGGCATCAAGTTCGAGCCGGCGGGCTTCCGGGGGCTGTTCACGGCCTCGGTGTTCCAGATCACGCAGCAGAATGTGCTGACCAACGACCCGGTCAATTACGGCTATTCCATCCAGGATGGCGAGGTGCGGGTGCGCGGCCTGGAACTCGAGGCCAAGGCACAGCTCACGGCCAATCTGGACGTGGTCGCCTCCTACACCTATCTCAATGCCGAGGTGACCAAGGACAATCCCAACGAATACGGGACCTCGAAGGTGGGCACCGTGCCGGCCGGCGTGCCGCAGAATGCCGCCTCGCTCTGGGGCTATTACACCTTCCGCGACGGCCCGCTGAACGGCCTCGGCCTTGGCGCCGGCGTGCGCTATGTGGGCAGCTCCTATGCGGTGATGGAGACCGTCTCCGGCGCGCAGGCGAAAGTGCCAGGCTATACGCTGGTGGATGCGGCGCTGAAATATGACCTCGGCGAGCTGGACCGGCGGCTGAAGGGCGCCTCGCTCTCCATCGCCGCCACCAACCTGTTCGACACCGACTATTACACCCCCGGCTTCTACTGGAACTCGGTCATCTACGGCACGCGTCGCACCGTCTACGGGACGCTGGCCTATCGCTGGTGATGCCAGTCTCCCGGTCCGTCTCTGCGAAGGCGGACACCGCATCCCCCTCGGCCGGCAGTACCTTTAAGGTTCGGCCGGTGCTGGTGCTGATGCATCGCTGCATCGGTCTCACGACGGCCCTGTTCCTCACGCTCGCGGGGCTGACAGGCAGCGTGATCGCGTTCAACCGCGAACTGGACGCCCTGCTCAATCCCGCTTTCTACGCCGCAACGGCGAGCGGCCCCATGCTGTCGCCCGAGGCATTGGCGGCCAAGGTCGAGGCACGCGACCCGCTTCTGTCGGTATGGTCCATCAGTCTTGAGCCCATGGCCGGCGGAGCGGTGGAAGTGCGCGCCATGGCCCGGGAGGGGAAGCCGTCGGCGGACTGGTTCAGCCTCGATCCCGTGAGCGGGGAGATCCTCGGCACGCGCGTCTGGGGCGCCTGCTGCCTTTCACGCGCGCACCTCATCCCCTTCCTCTACAATTTCCACCACAGCCTGAGCCTCCCGGGGGCCCTGGGCGTGCTGGTCATGGGCATCGTGGCCCTGTTCTGGCTGCTCGACAGCTTCATCGGCGCGGCGCTGACTTTCCCCCTCGGCCGTCCCTTCTTCCGCAAGTGGCGCACCGCCTTCACCATCAAGGGCGGCAGCGCCTTCCGCCTGAACCTCGACTGGCACCGGGCCGCCGGCCTGTGGTTGTTCGCGGTGCTCATGGTGCTGGCCGTGTCCTCCATCGCCATGAACCTGCGCACGCAGGTGTTCGAGCCGGTGGTCCAGCTTTTCTCGCCGCTCACGCCGACGCCCTTCGCCGCTCCCCTGCCGCCGCAGCCGCTGCCGCGGAGCCTGTCCTATGACGTGGTGCTGGCACGGGCGCAGGTGGAGGCGCACGCACGCGGCTGGCACCTGCCGCCAACCTATCTCTTCTATTCGCCAGCCTTCGGCCTGTTCGGCGTCCGGTTCGGCAGCGGCGAGGACATGATGACGAGCCCCTGGCTCTATCTGGACGGCCGCACGGCCGCGCCCATGGGAGAGGTGATCCCTGGCGCCGGAACGGCGGGCGACACCTTCCTCCAGCTTCAGTTTCCCATCCATAGCGGCCGGCTCGCCGGCCTGCCGGGGCGCATCCTCATCGCGGTCATGGGGCTCGTGGTGGCCGGCCTGTCGATCACCGGCGTCGCCATATGGTGGATGAAGCGCGCGGCGCGTCGAAAGCGGCGGAGCGGCCAGGTCCGGACGCCGTCCGGCGGCGCTGGCGCGTGAGCATGTGTTCCGTTCGCGCCGCCAAAAGATCCGACGGCCAAACGGACCACGGCCGACCCTGGCGGGGCTTCACCCACCTCAACACCCTACATACCTTGATCGTACCGGATGTTCGCGGACACCGCCGGACAGCGGCGGACGGTGGATGTGGTGGGGCGCCCGGCAGGACGGACATTAGTCAATATTTCTGCTTATTATTCAAACACTTCGATAAATTTGAAACGACAATGTACCATCAAAAATACCATCAAATTCGCCGGTGTACGTCTGCGGGCTGCTACGAACAGACGCGGAAAGGGGCCACCCATGGGCAGCCCCTTCGTCCTGATCTCTGGCTCGGTCACACTCTCACATCAGGCGCGGGCAGTCATCGTCATCCGGTAGGGGATTGGCCACCGGCTTGATGCTGGTGCCCTGGAGCTGCTTGACCAGCAGCGTGAGCGGGTTCTCAGCGTCGCCCGCGACCTTCAGCTTGTCGTTCAGCATGCCCAGGTGGCGCATGAGGAGTGTTAGGGCAGAGACCTTGTCTGCCAGCTTGATCTTCTTCACCCGCCCGATGGCGATGCCTTCATCGTTCGTGATCTCGGCGATCTCCAGGCCGGCCAGGGCTGCACGAACGTCGGGGTCCATGTCCTTCAACGGCAGCAGCGCGCCATCCGCGTCGAAGGCGCCTGCGATGTCGAGGAAGGCCAGCTTGGCGATTTCCCGCAGGACACGGTCGGCCGTGATGCCCGTCCGGGCAGCGCGCTCGTCCATGGCCCGCTGGATTTCACGGGCGATCACAGGTTTGCTCAGGTTCTCGTCGCCGATCTGCTGCGCGGTCCGGGGACTGTATCCCGCCCGAATGGCGGCCTGGGTCGCGTTCAGGTCGATCGCCGCAGCACCGGCGCCCGTCGCGCGGGCAGCGCGCTCCAGCGGA
This sequence comes from Aquabacter sp. L1I39, assembly GCF_017742835.1. Classification (GTDB taxonomy): domain Bacteria; phylum Pseudomonadota; class Alphaproteobacteria; order Rhizobiales; family Xanthobacteraceae; genus L1I39. Next base: position 4,929,363 of record NZ_CP072392.1, on the reverse strand, counting down.
CCCTTGGGCTCTACAGCCTTCGGATCTTTCACGCCGATGGCGCTGAAAGCATCGGCGATGGACTGGCTTCCACCAATCGGGTTCTTGATCGCCTGGACCGGCGCCCCCGAGATCGCGCGCGCTTGGTCGGCGAGCTTGTTCAACACCCAGGCTGCGGCATCCACGGGGGCGCCTAACGCACTGTAGAGCGCTTCGTTGGCGCCCGCCGTGAGGTTATTCCAGAGGCCGCTTTCCCTCTCGGCCGGCTTGGGCTCACCGGACGGGATCAGGTCGTGAAACAGGTTCGAGCCTACCCCCTCTTCGCCCTGCGGCGCGGCGGACGCTGAAGAGGTGCCCCACCGCCCCGGCGGGCGATAGGAAGGCCCGGCCTCTCTCATCATCCCCTGGATGGCGGTGGTGCGGTTCTGGCGCTTCTGGGCGCGCACGTCGGCGCTATCACCGGGCTGCGGAAAATACTGGCGCTTGGCGTTGTCGAACTCAGTCTCGCTGATGACAGCGCCGCTTTCACGCCGCAGGATTGAGTTGATGAAGTTCCGTTGCGCCTGAATGACTTGCTGGCGCTCAGGCGAGGCAAGCTGGTTTGCGACGCCCGATGGCAGCGCATTGGCCGCGACGCCGCCGATCCATCCGCTGACACCCGAACTGATGTCCTCGTGCTGGCCGATCACGCCTTCGGCTTCCGCCATCCGGTCGGCGAAGGACGCGGCCTTGCCCTGACCCTCGTTGAACCCGCCCGTGGCGTAGGGGTTGCCACCGGCAGCCGTCTCGTCGCGCTTGATCTGTGCCTCGCCACGCTTCTTCGCGATCTCCTTGGCGACCTCAGTGTCAGCAGCATCCTTGCCCTTCACAGCTGCAAGGCCATGCTCCAGAACCTTGTCGGGGGCCAAAAAGTTGGTTGCGGCCCGGTACAGGTCTTCCAGCGACATGCCAGCCTGGGTCTGGGTCTTCCCGGCTGCGTCCGTGTGGACGATGTCCGCGCCGATTATTTTCCCGGACGGGTCCTTCCGGATGTTGGTGACCTCGATCTTTCCGTTGTCGTCGAAGTAGCCCTTCGCGTTGTAGGCGCGCTCGATCCCGGAGAGGAAGCCGGGTATGTCACCCGCCGAATACGCGCCTATCGCGTCAGCGAAGTGCCGGGCGCCGGCCTGAACCTGCTCGTTCTTGATCCACTTGGGATAGGTCTGCGCGAAATCGGTGTTCCCGGCCTGAAGATGCGCGCGTATTGACCGCCGCGTCCGCTGCGTTCCAGCAGGACGAGGGTCACGTCGCCGATCTGAAGGGTCTCGCCGGGGCGCAGGTTGAGGCTCAGCATGCCGACATGCTGTCACGAAGTAAAAAATACAGCAATATCAATTATTTAAAGGACAAATACGGACAACGGCGGACACCAATGGACCGCTACGGGCGGGATAATTCTTGTCACATGTAAGCTGATAGCTTACAGTTTCCGACATGATCAGGACGTTTCGGAACAAGCTGCTGGCCGCCCTGTGGGAGACCGGGACATCCCGGATCGACAAGCGGATGCACAGTCGGATTTTGCGGCGCCTGGACGCCCTCGATGCCGCCGAGGTGGCGGAAGACATGAATGTGCCGGGCTTCGACTTCCATTCGTTCCCGGAGCGCAAGCCGATCCGGTACAGCGTCCATGTCAACGGCCCGTGGTGCATCACCTTCGATTTCGAGGACGGCCACGCCTATCAGGTTGACTTTGAGCAATACCACTGAGAGAGCCACCGATGACGTCTCACCCGCTTCCCACCTCCCGCGCTTCCAAGCGCTGCCCGACCCATCCAGGAGCGCTGTTGCGCGAGGACATCCTCCCATCGGTTGGCCGCCCGAAAGCGGAGATCGCCCGGCTGCTCGGCATCTCGCGCCAGCACCTCTACGACATCTTAGACGAGAAGAAGCCGGTCACGCCGGCAGTGGCCGTCCGCCTGGGCAAGCTCTTCGGCAACGGGGCGGGCCTATGGGTCCGCATGCAGGCCGCCCATGACCTATGGCACGCGGAGCGCGACGTGGATGTGAGCGGCATCCCAGCCCTCACGGCGGCGGACTGAAGGGGCGGGATGGAGGGGGCAAGCGGGCCAGGAAGTGGCTGCCGGGGTATTTTGGCAAAAGCCAGAGCATTTCTGGCACAGAGGGTGTGCCAGAAATGCGGTATATAAGTATCTGATATTACAGTTGATTTTAATTTTGGCATTTTTGGCATTTTTGGCACGGCATCTGAGATCAGGAAGCCCGACCGCCCATTTGGGAGCCACCCACCCACCGGCTCCCCATCCCGTTCCGAGCGCCACCCATCCTCACCCTCTGAGGCGATGCATCGCCCATTTAACTAATTGAAATATATAAATATTCACTATTTGTTCTTATATGCCTTTAAGGATATAAGAGAACAAATAGTGAATATTATTATTTTATAATAACTTAGATGACAGATGGCGCCCATGGGGCGCCCTACCCCACTGCGGCCCGGTCGAGATAATCGGCCCAATCCCGCATCATCTGCCGCCGCCCAGCGAGGTACTGCGCGCTGTTGTAGGCGCCGCGCACCTCGTTGCGCTCATCATGGGCGAGCTGCCGCTCGATCCAGTCGGGATGAAAGCCCGCCTCATTGAGCCACGTTGAGGCCACGCCACGGAAGCCGTGCACCGTGGCTCGCCCGTGGTAGCCCATCCGATACATGGCAAAGAGCATGGTGTTGTTCGACATGAACCCTTCCTTGCTCGGCGAGGGGAACAGGTGGGGGCTCCGACCGCAAAGCGGGCGCAGTTCGTTCAGCACCTCAACGGCCTGGGGCGCCAGCGGCACCAGATGCTCGAAACGCATCTTCATCCGATGGGCCGGGATCCGCCAAAGAGGCTCCTCGCCGTCCAGCCCCTCGAACTCCGACCATTGAGCCGCTCGCAGCTCCGTGGTGCGCACGAAGGTGAGGACCATCAGCTTGAGCGCCAGCCGCGTGCTGGGATCGCCGTCATAGGCAGCTAGCGCCTGGAGAAAGCCGAGAAGATCTTCCTTCGGCATGGCACGATGGTGCTTGGGCCGCCCAGGCGACTTGAGTGCTCCTCGAAGATCCTGAGTGGGATCTCTCCTCGCCCTCCCCGTGGCGATAGCGAAGCGGAAGATCTGCCCGATCACCTGCATCTCGCGCTTCGCCAGCTCGATGGCGTCCCGCGCCTCCACTTTCCGGATCACTTCCAGCACCTCGGGGGCGTCGATGTCCTGAATGGGGCGCGGTCCCAAAGCGGGGAAGACATCCGCCTCCAGGCGGCTCATGAGGCGATCAGAATAGGATGCCACCCAGCCGGGCTGCTTCATCTGGAACCATTCGCGCCCCACCTGCTCGAACGTGTTGGCCGCCGCGACCGCTGCCGTTCGCTTCTCGGTCTGGCGCGCCACGCTCGGATCGATGCCATCAGCCAATTGCTGCTTGATGGTATCTCGCCGCTTGCGGGCCTCGGCGAGAGAGACAGTCGGATAGGTGCCGAGGGCCAGGGTCTTCTGCTTCCCAGCGAAGCGGAAGGAGAGGCGCCAGTAGCGCCGGCCATCAGGATTCACGAGCAGGAAGAGCCACCCTCCATCGCCCAGCTTGTAGGGCTTCTCCTTGCCCTTGGCATTGCGGACGGCGGTGTCGGTGAGCGGCATTGATGGTACCTGGACTGATGGTCTTTTCAGATACCATCAAAGGTACCATCAAAAAACGTGGCTGCAAGCGGACCACGGCGGATGGCGGCGGACACTTCCCCCACCTGAAATCATTACGATCGCTTGATTTTCTCGGATGTTTGCGGACACCGCTAGACACGGGCGGACGGTGGATGTGGTGGGCCCGGCAGGACTCGAACCTGCAACCAGACCGTTATGAGCGGTCAGCTCTAACCATTGAGCTACAGGCCCCATCCTTGCTCCTAGCAACAGGCGGGGCGCGGAACAACCCGGGTGGGGTGGCGAGACGGTGTACAACGCGGGCGGCCGCCCCATTGGCGCCGCGATCGGCGGGTGGTGATAGGCGCCGTCCGATCCCAGAGGACAGCGGCCGGCGGCGAGGGACCGGCGGTGCGGCGGCCCGCTGGGACGCAGCGTGAAAGGGATCGGGACGTCAGCGGATCGCGCCCCACAGGGAGGCGGTTCGGCCCGAACCCATGAAAGTCATAGGGAGACACCGCATGTTCCGCCCCCGCTTCGCCCGCGCCGCCCACGGCCTGCCTGCCCTCCGGCGCGCGTCCGGCGCACGGCGCTCGATGATGCGCGAGGCCCTGCACGTTCCGCTCGCCTGTGCGCGGCCGCTGGCCTTCGGGCTGGCGCTCGTCGGCCTCGCAGCGGCCGCCACCTTGCCGCTCGGTGCCGCCCAGGCACAGGAGGTGCCGCGCGCCACCCTCACCGTGAACGGCCAGGGCGAGGCGAGCGCGGTGCCGGACGTGGCGCTCTTCACCACCGGCGTGGTCTCGTCGGGCAAAACCGCCGATGAGGCGCTCGCCGCCAATTCCCGCACCATGACGGCGGTGATCGCGGCGGTGAAGGAGGCCGGCATTGAGGAGCGTGACATCGCCACATCCGGCCTGTCCATCCAGCCTCAATACACGTCTCCCGGCCAGAATTCCCGCGAGGCGCCCAAGGTCGTCGGCTACGAGGTGCGCAACGGCGTGTCGGTGAAGGTGCGCGACATGGCGCTGCTGGGGGGGCTGCTGGACAGGCTGGTCCAGGCGGGCGCGAACCAGGCGGGCGGCTTGCGGTTCAGCTTGTCCGATCCCGCCGCGCTGGAGAAGCAGGCGCGCCTGGCGGCGCTGAAGGACGCCCAGGCCCAGGCACAGGAACTGGCACAGGCTGCCGGCCTGCGTCTGGTGCGCCTGCGCCGCATCGCGCCGGTCGAGGCCGGCGGAGCCATGCCGGCGCCGATGATGGCGTTCAAGGCCGACCGCGCCGCCGTGCCGGTCGAGGCCGGCGAGACCACGGTGCGGGCGGGCATCACCCTCGTCTATGACGTGGAGCCGCTCTGAGAGGCCAGGTCCTGCCTGCTCCGCCCGCGATGGCAGGAGCCAAATTGCAGATGACGAGCGCAAGCTCGCAGACGAAGCGGGCGCCCCTTGAGGGCGCCCGTCGCATTTTGGGGCACCGCTTCGGTCACATGGGCCCTGCCGCACCGCACGCGCCCGCTTCCCCTACGGGAGAACCGTCATGGCCCCGTTACCGCAGTGCCACAAAGAGCCACTAGAAACGAAGCGACAGGGAGTTTTCTCAGTTCCGCCAGCAACCTGAGGGTTAAGCCACACGTCCCATCCATCCGTGACTGCAGGTTCGCAGGTTGCAAGCGCCCGTGGGTCGGGGTGGTAGGGGCCCATTTTTTGTGGCGCTGCGGCAGGAGGCTTTACCTGCCGGCAAGGACGAAGACACGATTTGCGCATTCCGTTCGGTGGGGGCCACGGCAATGATGACATTCGCGATCGATATCAGAACGCTGAGGCATAGCCCTTGGCCGGCATCCATCGATGCCACGGGACAATGGGGATCGACGGCAAGATCCGCGACCGGGCCATTGGGCGTCCTCCTCCCCCCCTAACTTCCGCACGCCTTCCGCACGTTGGCGGGGCGCCCGAAAAGTAGGCTCTCAAGCCGTGCCTTCCCACTCCGTTGTCCCGGGCGCGTCTCACACCGCGCGCGTGAAACCACTGGGCGGCGGCCGGAGACCTGCGCGCGATCCCTTCATGTGGTGCGACGCCCATCTGGGCTGAAACGGGAAGGCGAGGACCGCGCCGCGGCTCTCCTGGCATTGCCCTCCTCCCTTCGGAGCAACGGATGCCGCCGGCAGCCGCTCGCGCCAGCAGCCGCCCCGCCATCGCCCACCGGACGCTTAAGGCCGGCTGCGCCTGAAATCTCATCCGCCCTGCTCTGCGCACCGCGCCGCAGAACGCCTCACACAGACCAGAGGATCTTCACATGTCCGTCACGGATACGAGCGCCAAGACCGATGGTGGCATCGCCCGTTCATCCACCTCCTCTCCCTCTTCAACCTCTTCAACCTCTTCAACCTCTTCCCCCTCTTCCCCCTCTGCGCCCATGACCGCTCTCTCGGATCAGCCCGTTGACAGGACCTCCGAGATCCAGGGCTCTGCCTCCTCCGACGGCGTGGCGTCCACCGCGTCCGTCACCGGGCTCGGCACAAGCGCCGCGAGCGGCCTGCATGGCGCCGGGGACAAGATCGAGATCACCGTCACCTTCGACACCGACGTGACGGTGGACACCAGCGCGGGCACTCCGAAGCTCAAGCTGGAGACCGGCACCACGGACAGGTTCGCGACCTATGTCTCCGGCTCCGGCGGCAAGGGGCTCACCTTCAGCTATACCGTTGCGGACGGTGACAAGAGCGCGGCGCTGGACGTGACGGGCACCGATGCCCTTTTGCTGGACGGCGGCATGATCAAGACCGCCGAGGGCGTCAGCGCATCCCTGATCCTGCCGGCCCCGGGCGCGGCCAATTCGCTGACCCCCGCCAGGATCATCATCGACCTGCCACCGGCGATCGACGTGTCGGGCGCGGGTGTGGCCGCCCAGGAAGGCATTGTCACCCCCCTGGACGAGGGCCTCACCCTCTCCGACGCCGACGACGGCACGCTGGCTTTCGCGGAGGTGAAGATCGCAGCGGGCTATGTGGGCGGCGAGGACAGGCTGGCATTTGTCGGCACCTCCGGGACGGGCGACATCACCGGCGTGTTCAGCCCCAATAGCGGCAGACTGACCCTGACCTCGGCCTCCGGCACCGCGACGTTGGAACAGTGGCGGGCGGCGCTGGCGGCGGTCACATATGAGAACATCTCCGACACCCCCACCACAGCGGAGCGGACCATCACCTTCGCCGCGACCGACCCCTTCGGCGGCACCTCGGAGGCGCAGAAGACCCTCACCGTCACCCCGGTGAATGACGCGCCGATCCTGACGGAAGGATCGAACCAGGCGTTCGGAGAGGAGGGCAAGCCTGTCAGCCTGGATATTGGCGCGCTCGCCACCGTGACGGGCGACCCGGACGGCGACCCCGTCAGCTACAAGATCCTCGGCATCCACACGGGCCCCCTGACTGTCAATGGCGAGGCCGCCCAAGAGGGCGACATCATCGACGCCTCCGCCAAGGTGGAATGGACGCCGCCCGCCAACAGCTTCGGAAACGTCCCCGCGCTGAGCGTCGCGGCCTTTGACGGCACCTCCGTGAGCACGGGCAGCCGGACCTTCATGATCACCGTGGCCGACACGAATCCGAGCCTCGACGGCCCCGTGTCCGTCACTTTGGCGGAGAACAGCCCGGCCGGTTCGGCGGTCACCAAGCTCGCTGTCTCCGGCGACACGGACGGTCTCACCTTCGGCTTCGGCAGCGCCGTTGCCGTCGTCGCCACCGAGTCGCCGCAAGACACGGTCGCCACGCTTTCCCTCAAAAGCGAGGGTAGCGTTGGAAGTGTTGGAAGTGTTGGAAGTGTTGGAAGTGTTGGAAGTGTTGGCAGCGATACCGGCACGGTGATCAGCGCGGACGGCGCCTTCGCCCTCGACACCAGAACCGGCGAGATCACCGTCCATGACGCCTCGAAACTAAATTTCGAGACCACCCCCAAATTCACCCTCACCGTCACGGTCGACGACGAGGACGCGGACAACACGCCCGACAGCACGCTCACCATGACAGTGAACCTGACCGACGTGAACGAGGCGCCGGTCATCAAGGCCACCGGGGCCGTGCTCAACATTGCCGACCTCGGGCGGATGCCCGTATCGGATGGCGTCGTCCTCACCGGGGCGAAGGCCGATGCCTCGCTCGGTATCTCCGTGTCCAAGGCCGGCGACGTGAATGGGGACGGCATCGACGACATCATCGTTGGCGCGATCGACACCTCCGGCGCGCCGACGGGCGGCACCGCCTATGTGATCTATGGCAAGCAAGGCGGGCTCGACAGCCTGTCCCTCGCGAGCCTCACCGCCGCGCAGGGCTTCAAGATCACCGGCGCCGCCGAGGGGGACCAGGCGGGATATTCCGTCTCGACCGCCGGCGACGTGAACGGGGACGGCATTCACGACCTGATCGTGGGCGCCCGCTATGCTGACGGACGGGCAGGGGCCGCCTATGTGGTCTACGGCAAGACTGGGGGCCAAAGCGACATCGATCTCGCCGGCCTCGCCGCCGCCGACGGCTTCAAGATCAGCTCCAGCTTTGCGAATGGCCGCCTGGGCACGTCGGTCTCGGCAGCCGGCGACATCAACCATGATGGCATCGAAGACCTGATCGTCGGCGCCAGTCTCGCCGGCGTCTCGGCCACCTACTCCGGTGGCGCCTTCGTGCTCTATGGCAAGAAGGACGGGCTCGGCGACCTCAACGTTTCCCAGCTTTCGACCGACGCTGGCTTCGCCATTGGCGGCCGGCCCTATGACAATCTCGGCATCTCCGTCTCCGGACTCGGCGACGTCAACGGGGACGGGATCGACGACTTCATCGTCGGCTCCTCGGGCTCCGACCTCAACGGCAGCAATTCCGGAGCCGCGTTCGTGGTCTATGGCAAGGCCGGAGGGCTCTCTGGCTTCTCGACCACGGCGCTGACGAGTTCCATGGGCTTCCGCATCATCGGCGCGACGCCGCAGAACACCGCCGGCCTTTCCGTGTCGGACGCGGGCGACGTGAATGGCGACGGCGTCGCCGACATGATCGTGAGCAGCACCAAGGCCGAAGGCGGCAATGGCGCCGCCTATGTGGTCTATGGCAAGACGGGTGACCGCTCGGACATCCCGCTCAGTACCCTCACCTCCGAAACCGGCTTCAAGATTGTCGGCGCCGTCAAGGGAGATGAGCTCGGCTACGCCGTCTCCAGCGCCGGGGACGTGAATGGCGACGGCATCGACGACCTCCTGGTTTCCTCGGTCATCGCCGACGTCAACGGGACGGATTCCGGCGCCGCCTATGTGATCTTCGGCACCCAGGCGCAGCTCGGCACCATCAATCTCGCGACCCTGACGGCGGAACAGGGGGTGATGCTGGCGGGCGCGTCGGCCACCGACATGGCCGGCTTCTCCGTTTCGGCGGCGGGCGATGTCAACGGAGACGGCCTCGACGACATTCTCGTGGGCGCGGCCAATGCCAATGACGACTATTCCGGCGCCGCCTATGTGATCTACGGCAAGGCGAACTTCGCCCTGTCCTTGCCGCCCGAAGGCAAGGCGATCCACCTGACCTATAATGACCTGCTGAAGATCGCCACCGTGTCCGATCCGGACGGCGACACCGTCTCCTTCAAGGTGATGGCGCTCGGCTCCGGCACGCTCACGGTGGATGGGGTCGCCGCCGTCGCCGGACAGACGGCGATCAGCCCGACCTCGGCGGTCATCTGGACCCCGCCGGCCAATACCGTGGGCATTCTTGAGGCCTTCTCGATGTCCGCCTTTGACGGCGAGCTCGCGTCCGACGATCCCGAGCCGGTGCCGCTGCGGATCACCGTCGCCGACCTGGACCCGGTTCTCACCGGCCCCACCGCCGTCAGCCTGGCGGAGAACAGCCCGGCCGGGACGGTGGTCGCCCAACTCTCCGTCTCCGGCGACACGGACGGCCTCACCTTCGGCTTCGGGAGCGCGGCTGTCGTCGACACGAAGTCGACGGACGAGGTCGCCCCATCTTCTCTCGACAGCTTTAGCAGTTCCGGCAGTGCGGGAAGCGCCGGCAGCGAAGCCAGCACGGTCATCAGCGCCGACGGCGCCTTCGCGCTCGACGTGAAGACCGGCATCATCACCGTCCATGACGCCTCGAAGCTGAATTTCGAGACCACCCCCAAACTCACCCTCACCGTCACGGTGGACGACGAGGACGCGGACACCATCGCCGACAGCACGCTCACCGTGACCGTCAACCTCACCGACGCGAACGACGCGCCGGTGCTCGCCGGCCTGCCGCAGACGGCGGTATCCGCCATCGCCGGCAAGGCGGGCGCCCTGCCCGCCTTCACTTTCACCGATCCGGACAGCGCGAGCTTCACCCTCACCTTGACGGCGGTGAACGGCACGCTGAGCGGGCTGGTGGACGCCGACGCCGCCACGGACGGGATCCAGCTTTCGGGCACGGCGGAGCAGATCCAGGCCCAGTTGAAGGCCGCGACCTTCACCCCCCGGGTGGACGGCACGGCCGAGGTGGAGATCAGCGTTTCCGACGGCGTGGGCGGTCTGACGTCGGACAAAGTGGTCTTCAAGGTGTCCACGCCCTCCGGCACCACGGTGGATGTGGAGGGCGCCGTCGTCACCACCGTCAAGGAGACCCAGCCGGACGGCAGCGTGAAGCAGACCGTGAGCGTGTCGCCCCAGGACGTCACCGTCCCGACGGACATCCCACTCGTGGGCGAAGGGGACGCGGCATTGCTTTCGGCCCGCCTTCCGGCGGGCGTCGGCCTCACCGCTGACGGCGCGCCGGCGCCGCTCGGCAGCGCGGCGAGCCTGGAGGAGCTGATCGCGCAGATCCGCCTGCACACCCCGGACGGCTCGACCGACCAAATCCAGCTCTCCGAAGGCGGCAAGGGCTTCCTGGCCGACCTGCCCGCCGACACGGCGCTGGTGGTGCAGACGCTGGTGCTCACGGTCGCGGAAGGGGCGGCCGTGGACGCCCCCATTGTGGTCCGCGGGCCGGACGGCACCGCGCCCACCGCCCTCGTCGTGGATGCCAGCGCCCTGCCTTCGGGCACGCAGATCCAGTTCGAGAACGTGGCCTTCGCCGCGGTGGTGGGGACGGTGACGCTCGGCGGCGGCGCCGGGTCCCAGATGGTGTTTGCCGACGACGCGGCTCAGACCATCGTGCTGGGCGCCGACGACGATGACCTCCATGCGGGCGGCGGCAACGACACGGTAGGGTCCACCACCGGCGATGACCGCATCTTCGGCGAGGACGGCGACGACATCGTCTTCGGCGGACCCGGCCGCGACCTGCTGCATGGCGGCCGCGGCACCGACAGCGCCCGCTTCGACGGCAACGAGGCCGATTACGAGATCATCCACGACCGCGCCGTCACCGTTGTGCGGGCGCGCGCCGACGGCACAGACGTGGACGTGCTGGTGAATGTGGAGCACATCGCCTTCGCCGACGGCACGGTGGATGTCACCGTGCCCGAGAGCGTCGGCTGGATCGCCGCGCTCTATAGCAAGGTGCTGGGCCGGCAAGCCGACCTCGGCGGCATCCAGCACTATGCCGGGCTGGTGGAGCGGGGCGTGTCACCCGGCGACATCGCCCTTTCCTTCCTCACGTCCCCCGAGGCCATCGCCAACGGCACCGGGGCGGCGGCAGGGGAGGTCACCGTGGAGCAGCTCTACCGCACCCTGTTCAGCCGCGAGCCGGATGCGGAGGGCCTCGCCTATCACAAGACCCAGCTCGCCCAAGGCGTCTCCATGGCGGAGGTGGCCGCCCACTTCGTCCACGCCCCGGAAATGCTTGAGCACGTGCCCAGCGCCGACGCCCTCGACTTCAGCGTGGGCGAAGTGACGGCCGGCACCGTCACCGGCACCACCGGTGCCGACACGCTCCAGGGCGGGGTGCTCGACGATCTGCTGATCAGCAAGGGCGGCGCGGATGTGATGGACGGGCGCACCGGCGATGACACGGCGGTGTTCTCGGGCAACCGGGCGGACTATTCCATCGAACAGGACGGCGTGCACTGGACCGTGAAGCCGACCACCGCGCCGAACCTGCCGAGCGATGGTGTCCTTCTCGGCGCCATTCTGAAGAATGTGGAGCATGTGCAGTTCGACGACATGACCATCGACCTGGTGCAGAATTCCGACCTGGAATGGATCGGCGCCCTCTACACCCAGATTCTGGGTCGCCAGGGTGAAGAAAGCGGCCTAACCGCGCACCTGGCGGACTATCAGGCGGGTGCCAGCATGGGCGAGATCGCCATCGCCTTCATGCTTTCGCCGGAAGCGGTGGCCGCCGGCCATGGCGCGCAGGATGCCGCCCATCTGACCGCCGGCACGGTCTATGAGGCCCTCCTCGGCCGTGCGCCGACACAGGCCGATCACGCCGCCTATGGCGATCTGGAGATGGACCTCATCGGCCTTGCCAATGCCCTCATGGGAAGCGTGGCCATGCACGGCCATTACCAGACGCAGACGCAGCAGGATTTCCTGATCTGACGCCGGGATCGCTTCAGCGCTTCATGGCGAGGCTGAAGCGATCTCCCACTTTGTTTTGGCGCCTTTCCCAGAGGCAGGCCGCGCCGGGGCCGTCCGCCCTGCCCTTCCAAGCGAACGCCGGCCGGCCCTCGGGTCGGCCGTGCCATTTTTTGGTGCCCAAATTCCCGTCCCGCGCGCCGGCCACGCCAAGGGCGCATCTCTAGACCTGCTCTTGCGGGCATGCTATCGGCGCGCTCACCGGCATTTCGGGCCGGGCAAGGATCCCTGATGAACCCGGTCAGCCTGCGACGACGAACGGATGTGGCGCGCCTTGCGGCGCACGCCCGCCTGTTCCTGCCCGCCTGACCGGCCTCTCGCGCCGGGGCGGGATGCTCGTTCTCGCCCGGTTGCTCCCATGACTGAACTTCCGCTCACGATCACGCACGAATCCCCCTCGGCCTCCGACGCCATCGAGAAGCTGCACCGGCGCACCTTCGGCCCCGGCCGGTTCGCCCGCACCGCCTTCCGGCTGCGGGAACAGGCGCCCCACGATCTTAAATTGTCCTTCACCGCCTATGTGGGGACCATGATGGTGGGCTCGGTGCGGCTGACCCCCATCGCCATCGGCAACACGCCCGCTCTCCTGCTGGGGCCGCTCACGGTGGAACCGCCGTTTCGCACCGTGGGCATTGGCGGACGGCTCATGACCGTCTCCATGGATGCGGCCCGCGCCGCCGGTCACAAGCTGGTGCTGCTGGTGGGCGACGAGCCCTATTACCGGCGGTTCGGCTTCAAGCCGGTTCCCCATGGCAGCGTGCAGATGCCCGGCCCCGTGGACCCGGCACGCCTGCTGGTGGCCGAGCTTGAGCCCGGCGCCTTCCAAGGCGTCAGCGGCCCGGCGCGGGGCGTGGCGCCCGCCGGCGCGGACCAGACCAGCGCCGCGCGCTGAGCCCCCTTCCACAAACGAAAACGCCCCAGCCAAGGCCGGGGCGTTTCCTGTTTCAGGCTATGACGGCCAATGGCCGGCGGATCACTCCGCCGCCGCCACTTCCGGCCGCCCGCGCGAGAGGCGCTCGCGCTTCAGCAGTTCCGCCACCAGGAAAGCCAGCTCAATGGCCTGCTCCGCATTGAGGCGGGGATCGCAATAAGTGTGGTAGCGGTCCCGCAGGTCCTCATCGGAAATGGCCCGCGCGCCGCCGGTGCATTCGGTGACGTTCTTGCCGGTCATTTCCAGATGCACGCCGCCCGCATAGGTGCCCTCGGCCGCATGCACGTCGAAGAAGGTCTTGATCTCCGACTGGATCCGCTCGAACGGGCGGGTCTTGTAGCCGGAGCCAGCCTTGATGGTGTTGCCGTGCATGGGATCGCACGACCACACCACGGTGCGGCCTTCCTTCTCCACCGCGCGCACCAGAGCCGGCAGGTGGTCGCCCACCTTTTCGGCGCCGAAGCGGCAGATGAGGGTGATGCGGCCGGCCTCATTGTCGGGCTGGAGCACGTCCAGGAGACGGATGAGGCCATCCGGCGTCAGCGAGGGGCCGCACTTGATGCCGATCGGATTGCGGATGCCGCGGAAATATTCCACGTGCGCATGGTCCGGCTGGCGGGTGCGATCGCCGATCCACAAGAGGTGGCCGGAGGTGGCGTACCAGTCGCCCGAGGTGGAATCCACCCGGGTGAGCGCCTGCTCATAGCCCAGCAGCAGCGCCTCGTGGCTGGTGAAGAAGTCCGTGGTCCGCATCTCCGGGTGGGACTGGGGGTCGATCCCGCAGGCGCGCATGAAGTCGAGCGCTTCGGTGATGCGGTTGGCCAGTTCCTGGTAGCGATGGGACTGCGGGCTGTCCTTCACGAAGCCCAGCATCCACTGATGGGCGTTGGAGAGGTTGGCATAGCCGCCCGAGGCAAACGCGCGCAGCAGATTGAGGGTCGCCGCCGACTGGCGGTAGGCCTCCAGCTGGCGGCGCGGATCGGGCACGCGGGCGTCCGGCGTGAAGGCGATGTCGTTGACGATGTCGCCGCGATAGCTCGGCAGCTCCACGCCATTGACGGTCTCCGTGTCCGCCGAGCGGGGCTTGGCGAACTGGCCGGCGATGCGGCCCACCTTCACCACCGGCGAGCCGCCGGAGAAGGTGAGGACCACCGCCATTTGCAGGAAGACGCGGAAGAAATCGCGGATGTTGTCGGCGGAGTGCTCGTCGAAGCTCTCGGCGCAGTCGCCGCCCTGGAGCAGGAACGCCTCACCCTTCGCCACCTTGGCCAGGTGCGCCTTCAGGCGGCGCGCCTCGCCGGCGAACACCAGCGGCGGGTAGGAGGCGATCTTGCCTTCCACCTCGCTCAGGAGCGCGGGGTCTGGATACGAGGGCACCTGGACGACCGGATAAAATCGCCACGAATCCGGACGCCAGCCTTCGGCGCGGCGAGAGACCATCTCGGCGCCGGTGGTGCGATCGGAAACGGGACGGGTCGTCATAACGCTCTCCATATTGTCTCCTCCGGCCGGAAGCGGTCCGACACTGCTCGGGCCTTAAGCTTCTTGTCTTTGCGGCCGGGGTAGCGGCTTATACACGAGGTCGGCGGCAAGGGTAACCCGTGGTTTTCCCGTGGTCTCCGACGCCTCGTCATATGGGGGCGTGCCCTCGCGAAGCCAAGTTGCGCGTCATCCTGAGCCGGCGCCACGCCCCGCTTGCAACCGCGCAAGCGCCAAAGCCTGCTCCAGGGACGCGGCGAGAGAATCCAGCACCGGCACCGGAAACTGCCCCGCCAGCGCGCGGGCATATCCGGACAGCGAGGCCCCGCCGACGATCACCACCTCCGGCGCCTGCGTGGCCAGCACCTCCTCCACCGCCGCCTTGACCAGAGCGACGCCCTCCCCTTCCCCACGTGCAAGGCTCAGCGCATCGCCCGCAATCAGGCCGAAGCCGGCAAAGCGGGCCTCAAGACCGGTGCGCCGCATGAGGTCGCGCAGCATGCCCGGCCAGGCCGCGCCCACCGTGATGAGGGAGAAGCGCTCGCCCAGTTGCAGGGCGGTGAGGATGGAAGCCTCCGCCATACCAGCCACGGGAAAGGTATTGTCCGCCCGCAGGGCCTCGATGCCCGGCTCGCCGAAACAGGCATAGAGGCAGGCATCGAAGGGCGGCCGCCCCGCCGCCGCCTCGGCTGCCACGGCGGCGCGCACCGCCTCCAAGGCCGCATGGCCGGCCACCGCCACGGCCGCGCGGGTGGAGACATAAGGCGCGCCGAAAGCGGCGGTGGCGCCCACGCAGTGAACATTCCCTGGGCACAGGGCTTCCACGGCCCTCACCATGCGGGCCGTCACGTCCTGCGAGGTATTCGCATTCAAAATCAGAAGCTTCACGTTTTCACTCCGGCCCGCGCGGCGCTCCGCCCCACGGCCCTAGTGGAGCGGATCACAGACCGAAACGCCACTGTGATGCATGCCTAAAGCGGCAGCAGACTTATTTTTGTGCAAATGAAATTTTCATAGACAAACCGTCGACGATTCATTCCCGACTTTCCCCAAAGGAAAGCCCGCAAAGCCCCGCGCCACCGCGCTGGCATGGCGGTTGCTTAAGCATTCCGGTCAGATCCAAAGGGGACCCCCAAATGCTGCTTCCTGAGAAAAGCCCGCGTGCCGGTCGTGGCCGCATGGCCCTCGCCGCCTTGCTGCTCGCCACCTGCGGCGCATTCGCGGCCCCGGACCTTGCCGCCGCCCAGACCACGCTGCGCATCGGCATGACGGCGGCGGACATTCCGCGCACGCTCGGCCAGCCGGACCAGGGCTTCGAGGGCAACCGCTTCACCGGCCTGACCATGTATGACGCGCTGGTGAACTGGGACCTGTCGTCCGCCACCAAGCCGTCCGTGCTCATCCCCGGCCTTGCCACCGAATGGGTCGTGAACGACGCCGACAAGACCAAGTGGACCTTCAAGCTGCGCCCCGGCGTGACCTTCCATGACGGCTCGCCCTTCACTGCGGACGCGGTGGTGTGGAACGTGGACAAGGTGCTGAACAAGGAAGCACCCCAGTTCGACGCCAGCCAGGTGGGCGTCACCGCCTCCCGCATGCCGACCCTGCGCTCGGCCAAGAAGATCGACGACCTGACGGTGGAGCTGACCACCTCCGAGCCGGACGCCTTCCTGCCCTACAATCTCACCAACCTGTTCATGGCGAGCCCCGCCCAGTGGCAGAAGCTCTATGACGCCGCCGAGGGGGCCGACGCCAAGGCGAAATCCGCCGCCGCCTGGACCGCCTTTGCCAAGAACGCCTCGGGCACCGGCCCGTGGAAGATGACCAATTTCGTTCCCCGCGAGCGGCTGGAGCTGGCCAAGAACGAGGCCTATTGGGACAAGGCGCGCATTCCCAAGATCGACAAGATGGTGCTCCTGCCCATGCCGGAGGCCAATGCCCGCACCGCCGCCCTCCTCGCCGGCCAGGTGGACTGGATCGAGGCCCCCGCCCCCGACGCCCTGCCGCAAATCAAGGCCCGCGGCTTCAAGATCGAGAGCAACGAGCAGCCCCATGTGTGGCCGTGGCAGTTCTCCCGCGTGGAAGGCTCGCCCTGGAACGACATCCGGGTGCGCAAGGCGGCCAACCTGTGCATCGACCGCGAGGGCATGAAGGACGGCTTGCTGGGCGGCCTGATGGCCCCCGCCACCGGCACGTTCGAGCCCGGCCATCCCTGGCGCGGCAACCCCACCTTCCAGATCAAGTATGACGTGAAGGCGGGCCAGAAGCTGATGCAGGAGGCCGGCTTCGGCCCCAGCAAGAAGCTGCCCGTGAAGATCCAGACCTCGGCCTCCGGCTCCGGCCAGATGCTGCCTCTGCCCATGAACGAATATCTCCAGCAGGCCCTCGCCGAATGCTATTTCGACGTGCAGCTGGACGTGATCGAGTGGAACACGCTCTTCACCAACTGGCGCAAGGGCGCCAAGGACCCGTCCGCCAACGGCTCCAATGCCATCAACGTGACCTATGCGGCCATGGACCCCTTCTTCGCCATGGTGCGCTTCCTGCAGTCCTCCATGGCTCCGCCGGTCTCCAACAACTGGGGCTATATCAACAACCCCAAGTTCGACGAGCTGGTGAAGAAGGCCCGCTCCACCTTCGACCCGGCCGCCCGTGACGCGGCGCTGGCGGAACTCCACGCCGCCTCGGTGGACGATGCCGCCTTCCTCTATGTGGCCCATGACGTGGGCCCGCGCGCGCTCAGCCCGAAGCTGAAGGGCTTCGTGCAGCCCAAGAGCTGGTTCGTGGACTTCTCGCCGGTCTATTTCGAGAAGTGACCTGATGGAGGGCGGCCCGTCCGGCCGCCCTCGCCGCCCTCGCCGCTCAGTCGCGGGACCCTCCCCGGCCCCGCGCCTCTTTTCTCCAGGCAGGATCGCGTCGTGCTGGTCTATATCCTGAGGCGGATCATCTATGTGATCCCCATCGTCATCTCCGTCGCGCTGGTGTGCTTCCTGCTGGTGCATCTCACCCCCGGCGACCCGCTGGTGGCGGTGCTGCCCCCCGACGCCTCGGCGGAGCTCGCCGCGCAATTGCGCGCCGCCTACGGCTTCGACCAGCCGCTGCCCGTCCAGTTCGGCATCTGGCTCTGGAAAGCCCTGCACGGCAATCTCGGCACCTCCATCGCCACCGGCCGCCCGGTCTTCTCCGAGGTGATGCGCGCCGTCTCCAACACCTTCATCCTGGCCTGCACGGCGTCCGTCATCGGCTTCGTGCTGGGCGTCTTCTTCGGCCTCATCGCCGGCTATTTCCGCAACACCTGGATCGACAAGGCCGCCACCTCCATTGCGGTGGCCGGCGTCTCCGTGCCCCATTACTGGCTGGGCATGGTGCTGGTCATCATCTTCTCGGTCTGGCTCAACTGGCTGCCGGCGGTGGGTGCCGGTCCCGGCGGATCGGCCGGCTGGGAATGGGACTGGGCGCATATCCGCCATCTCATCCTGCCGGCGGTCACCATGTCGGTGATCCCCATGGGCATCGTCACGCGCACGGTGCGCGCGCTCACCGGTGACATCCTCTCCCAGGACTTCGTGGAGGCGCTGCGCTCCAAGGGTCTGAAGGAGACCATGGTGTTCCGCCATGTGGTGAAGAATGCCGCCCCTACAGCCATCGCGGTGATGGGGCTCCAGCTTGGCTATCTGCTGGGCGGCTCGATCCTGATCGAGACGGTCTTCTCCTGGCCGGGCACGGGCTTCCTTTTGAACTCCGCCATCTTCCAGCGCGACCTGCCCTTGCTCCAGGGCACCATCCTGGTGCTGGCGTTGTTCTTCGTCTTCCTCAACCTCGTGGTCGATATCGCCCAGGCGTCCATCGATCCGCGCATCAAGCGGAGCTGAGGCCATGAGCGCCGTTTCCGACGCCGCCGAGGCCGCCCCGGTCCAGAATGCGCGGGGCTATTGGGCCACGGTTCTGCGCCGCCTGTCGCGGGACAAGGTCAGCATGGTTTGCGCCGCCATCCTCTTGGCCATCCTGCTGGCAGCGATCTTCGCGCCTTATCTCGGCCTCGCCGATCCCTATCAGGGCTCCATGATCCGGCGCCTGAAGCCCATCGGCACGCCCAATTACCCGCTCGGCACGGACGAGCTCGGCCGCGACATGCTCTCCCGCCTCATCTATGGCGGGCGCCTGTCGCTGCTCATCGGCATCCTGCCGGTGCTGCTGGCCTTCTGCATCGGCACGGGCCTCGGCCTCATCGCCGGCTATGCGGGCGGCAAGGTGAACACCGTCATCATGCGCACCATCGACGTGTTCTACGCCTTCCCCTCGGTGCTGCTGGCCATCGCCATTTCCGGCGTGCTGGGGGCGGGCATCGTCAATTCCATCGTCTCGCTCACCGTGGTCTTCATCCCGCAGATCACCCGCGTGGCGGAAAGCGTGACCACCTCCGTGCGCAGCCTCGACTTCGTGGACGCCGCCCGCGCCTCCGGGGCCAATGCGCTCACCATCATGCGCGTGCACATGCTGGGCAACGTGCTCGGGCCCATCTTCGTCTATGCCACGGGGCTGATCTCGGTCTCCATGATCCTGGCCTCGGGCCTGTCCTTCCTCGGCCTCGGCACCAAGCCGCCGGAGCCGGAATGGGGCCTCATGCTCAACACGCTGCGCACCGCCATCTATGTCAATCCGGGCGTTGCGGCCCTGCCGGGCGTGATGATCTTCGCCGTCTCCATCTGCTTCAACATGCTCAGCGACGGGCTGCGCAGCGCCATGGACATCCGCAATTGAGCACCATCGAGCCCATTCCCGATCTCGGCGGCGCCGCCCAGCCGCTCCTGACCGTCACCGACCTTGCCAAGCTCTTCCCCATCGGCGGCGGGCTGTTTGAGCCCAAGAAGACGGTGCGGGCGGTGGACGGGGTGTCCTTCTCCATCGCCAAGGGCGAGACCGTTGGCATCGTGGGTGAGAGCGGGTGCGGCAAGTCCACCACCGCCCGCCTCATCATGCACCTGATGCCGCGCACCGGCGGCGACATCCTGTTCGACGGCCAGTTGGTGGGCGAGCAGATCTCCATGCGCGACTTCCGGCGCGGGCTGCAAATGGTGTTCCAGGACAGCTATGCCTCGCTCAATCCGCGCCTGACCATCGAGGATTCCATCGCGTTTGGCCCCAAGGTGCACGGCGTCGCCGACAAGGAGGCCCGGGCGCTCGCCCGCGAGCTGATGGGCAAGGTGGGCCTGCGGCCGGAAGTCTTCGCCAACCGCTATCCCCACGAGGTCTCCGGCGGCCAGCGCCAGCGGGTGAACATCGCCCGCGCCCTTGCCCTGAAGCCGCGCCTCGTGATCCTGGACGAGGCGGTCTCGGCGCTGGACAAGTCGGTGGAGGCGCAGGTCCTGAACCTGCTCACCGATCTGAAGCGCGAGTTCGGCCTCACCTATCTCTTCATCAGCCATGATTTGAACGTGGTCCGCTACATTTCGGACCGGGTGCTGGTCATGTATCTCGGCCAAGTGGTGGAGCTTGGGCCGGTGGACGAGGTGTGGGACGGCCCCGCCCATCCCTATACGCAGGCACTGCTCGCCGCCATGCCGGCCATGGACCCGGATGCGCGCACCATGGTGCCGCCCATCACGGGCGATCCGCCCAATCCCATTGACCCGCCCTCGGGCTGCCGGTTCCATACACGCTGCGCCTCGGCCGAAAGCGTGTGCAGCGCGGTCTGCCCGGCGCTGTCGCCGGTGGCGGGGGGCGAGCACATGGCCGCCTGCCACATGGTCATCCCCGGCTCCGGCCACAGCCGCGCGCCCGCCTTGGGAGAGGTCGCATGACAGACGGACTTTTGGCTGAGGACGCCGCCGCCACCGCCCGCACCGCCGGCCTTGAGATCACCGAGGCCACCGCCGCGCGCATCGCAACCGCCCTCACCCCCGCCTTCAAGGGCTTCTCGGTGATCGCCGGCACGCTGCCCTTGGACCTCGAACCCGCAACCTTCCAGCTGGTGCAAAACACCGCCCGCGCGGAGGATGGAAAGTGAACCCCTCCCTCACCCGCTCGCTCGCCCCAGCCCTCGACACCGACCCGGCGCTGATGACGCTCTCCGCCGTGGCCGAGGCCATCGCCGCCAAGGAGGTGTCCTCCCGCGAGGTGACGCAGGCGTGCCTCGCCCGCATCGAGCGCCTCCAGCCGGTGCTGAATGCCTTCATCTCCATCGAGCCGGAAACGGCACTCGCCGCCGCCGATGCGGCGGACGCCGCCCTGGCCAAGGGCGCGGAGCCGGGGCCCCTCCACGGCGTGCCGCTGGCCCATAAGGACATGTATTACGATGCCGGCCACGTGGTGACGTGCGGCTCCGCCATAAGGCGGGATTTTGTCGCCTCCACCACCTCCACCGCCTTGCAGCGGCTGAAGGATGCGGGCTCGGTGCGGCTCGGCTCGCTGCACATGGTGGAATTCGCCTATGGCCCCACCGGCCATAACGTGCATTTCGGCCCGGCCCGGAACCCCTGGAACACCGACCATGTGACGGGGGGCTCCTCCTCCGGCTCGGGGGCGGCGGTGGCGGCGCGCCTCACTTATGCGGCGCTCGGTTCGGACACCGGCGGCTCCATCCGCATGCCCGCCCATTTCTGCGGGGTGTCCGGCATCAAGACCACCACCGGCCTCGTCAGTCGCGCAGGCGCCATGCCGCTCTCCCAATCCCTCGACACGGTCGGCCCCATGGCCCGCACCGTGGAGGATTGCGCCCGGCTGCTCGCCTTGATGGCGGGGGCCGATCCGCTGGACCCCACCACCTCCACCGCGCCCGTGCCCGATTATCTCGCCGAGATTGACGGTTCGCTGCGCGGCCTCACCATCGGCGTGCCCGCCTCCTTCTATGTGGACGACCTCGACGCCGATGTGGCGCGGGTGCTGGAAGACACCATCGCCACCTTGAAGCGGGCCGGCGCGTGCATCGTCGAGATCACCTTGCCCGACCAGATGCGGCTATCGTCCGCCTCGCAACTGGTGCTGAATGCGGAGGCCGCCGCCTTCCATGCCCAATGGGTGCGGGAGCGGCCGCAGGATTATGGGGCGCAGGCGCGCGCCCGGCTGGAGAACGGCTTCGCCGTGCCCGCCGTCACCTATCTGGAGGCGCTGCGCTGGCGCGGGCCGGCGCTGGCGGCCCATTTGGAGGCGGTGGCGGGTGTCGATGCCTGGATCGCCCCGGCCACCCCCACCCCCGCCCCCACCATCGCCGAGACGGATGTGGGCGGATCGGTGGGCGCGGAGGCCATGATCCAGCGCATCACCCGCTTCACCCGGCCGGTCAATTATCTCGGCCTGCCGGCGGTGAGCCTGCCCTGCGGCTTTTCTGCCAGCGGCTTGCCCATCGGCATGCAGGTGGTGGGCAAGCCCTTCGCCGAGGCGCTGCTCGTTCGCCTGGGCTGCGCCTTCCAGCGCGAGACCGACTTCCACGACGAGATGCCGGAGTTGCCCGCATGAATGCCATTCCGGACAGCGCCGCTCCCCTGGTGGATGTGCGCGACCTGACCATCCGCTTTTCCGGCGAGCGCACCGTGCATGCGGTCAATGGCGTCTCGCTCTCCCTCAAGGAGGGCGAGGTGCTGGGCCTCCTGGGCGAATCCGGCTCCGGCAAGAGCGTGACCATGCGCGCCCTCATGCGCCTGTTGCCGAAGAAGAAGACCACCATCACCGGGCAGGTGAAGGTGGCGGGCGAGGATGTGCTCGCCATGGACGAGGCGCGCCTCTCCGCCTTCCGGGGCCGCACGGTGTCCATGATCTTCCAGGAGCCGGCGCTGGCCCTCGACCCGGTCTATACGATCGGCCACCAGATCGCGGAATCGGTGATGCGCCACGAGGGCGCGAGCCGCGCGGCCGGCCTTGCCCGCGCTTTGGAAATGCTGGAGCTGGTGCGCATTCCCTCCGCCAAGCGCCGGCTCGACGCCTATCCGCACGAAATGTCCGGCGGCATGCGCCAGCGCGCCATGATCGCGCTCGCGCTCGCCTGCCGCCCCAAGATCCTGCTGGCGGACGAGCCCACCACCGCGCTCGATGCCACCGTGCAGATCCAGATCCTCCTCCTCCTGCGCGAATTGCAGCGGGAGCTGGGCATGTCGGTGATCTTCGTCACCCATGACATCGGGGTGGCCATCGAGATCTGCGACAAGGTGGCGGTCATGTATGCCGGCCAGATCGTGGAGACCGGCAGCCTCTCCCAGATCGTGCGGACGCCTGAGCATCCCTATCCGCGCGGCCTCCTCGCCTCCACCGTGCATGGGGCCAAGCGCGGTGCGCGGCTCGAAACCATTCCCGGTACCCCGCCCTCGCTGGACGTCAAACCCGCCGCCTGCTCGTTCGCGCCCCGCTGCGCCTTCGTGCAGCCCCGCTGCCGGGAGGCCCTGCCGCCCAAGGTGGAATTGGGGCCCGGCCGCATGGTGCGCTGCGTGCTGGCGGAAGAAAAGGCTATGATCCCCGCATGAGTGCTTCCCTGCCGAACCTCGCCATCAATGCCGACCGGCTGTGGCGGGACATTATCGAGACCGCCCGCTTCGGCGGCACGCCCAAGGGCGGCGTGCGGCGCCTCACCCTCTCGGAGGAAGACCGGCAGGTGCGCGACTGGTACCGCGCCGCGCTGGAAGAGGCCGGCTGCACGGTGACCGTGGACGGCCTCGGCAACATGTTCGCCGTGCGCCCCGGCCGCGATGCCAGCAAGGCGCCGCTGGGGATCGGCTCGCATCTGGACACCCAGCCCACCGGCGGCAAGTTCGATGGTGTGCTGGGCGCGCTGGCGGCGCTGGAAGTGGTGCGCACGCTGAATGATGCCGGCATCGTCACCGATACTCCGATCTGCGTGTGCAACTGGACCAATGAGGAAGGCTCCCGCTTTGCCCCGGCCATGCTGGGCTCGGGCGGCTATGCGGGCGACATGACGGTGGAAGAGCTGCTGGCCCGCACCGATGCGCAGGGGGTGAGCGTGGGCGAGGCGCTGGACGCCATCGGCTATCGCGGCGATGAGCCCGTGGGCGCGCAGAAGCTCTCCGGCTTCCTGGAAGTGCATATCGAGCAGGGGCCCATTCTGGAGGCGGAAGGCAAGACCATCGGCGTGGTGGAGCATGGCCAAGGCATCATCTGGTATGAGGGCCGCATTGTCGGCTTCGCCAGCCATGCCGGCTCCACCCCCATGCGTCTGCGGAAAGACGCGCTCGCCGCTTTGTCCGAGATCGTGCTGGCCGTGGAAGCGCTGGCCCTTGAGCTGGGGCCGAACGCGGTGGGCACCATCGGCGACGTGGTGGTGGATACGCCCTCGCGGAACGTGATCGCCGGCGACCTCACCTTCCCCGTCGAGTTCCGCACCCCCGACGCCGACATCCTGCAAAAGCTGCACCAGGGCCTGATGGCGAAGGTGGAGGAGATCGCGGCGCGGCGGAAGGTGGAAATCAAGCTCGACACCATCTGGCGCAAGGAGCCCACCCATTTCGCGCCGGCCATGATCGCGGCCGTGCGCGGCGCGGCGGAGGGGCTCGGCCTCTCCCATATGCCAGTGGTCTCGGGGGCGGGGCATGATGCCTTCCACCTCGCCACCATTGTCCCCACGGCCATGATCTTCGTGCCCTGCAAGGACGGGGTGAGCCATAACGAGCTGGAAGACGCGACGCCTTCGGACTGCGCGGCCGGCGCCAACGTGCTCCTGCATGCGGTGCTGGCGGTGGCGGGCACGGCGCCGGCCTCGTGAGCGCGCCGCTTCACGCCACCCCGCTGACGGCGGAGGCCTTCGCGCCCTTCGGCGACGTGCTGGAGGTGCCCACCGAGCCGGGGCGGCGCGTTTATTTCGACCGGGCGCTGGCCAATCTGCGCCCGGACGCCCCGCCGAGCCTCTCGCTGATCCTGGCCGCGCCCGTGATGGGCCGGCCGGTGCCGCTGGTGGAGATCGAGCGGCACGTCTTCTCCTCCCAGAGCTTCGTGCCCCTGGCGCCCTGCCGCTGGCTGGTACTCGTGGCGCCCCACGGCGCCGATGGCGGGCCGGACCTTGCCGCCGCCCGCGCCTTCCTGCCCGGCCCGGGCCAGGGCATCACGCTGAAGGCCGACACCTGGCACGCGCCCCTGACGGTGCTCGACACCCCCGCCCCCTTCGCCATTTTTATGTGGCGGGACTGGACGGCGGCGGACGAGGAGATACGCCCTATGGCGCCGCTGCTGGTGGCGGTTTAGGGGCCGTTTTCGCTTCGAATTGAGACGAAGGCGCCGAAGGCATCGGAGCGCCTCCCAGGTCAAAATGCACCGTCATGGCCGGGCTTGTCCCGGCCATCCACGGTTCTCCGTTAAGCCTGCACTTGCGGCAGCGCGTGGATGGCCGGGACAAGCTCGGCCATGGCGGCTCCGGGGCGATCCGGCCTCAGCGCTCGGCGAAGGCCTTCTCCACCACGAAATGATTGGGCGTATGCCCTGCCCCCTCCTCGAAGGACCGGGCCTCCAGCAGTGCGCGGGTGTCGGCGAGCATGTGCGGGCTGCCGCACAGCATGGCCCGGTCGTGCGCCACATCGAGATCGGGCAGGCCGAGATCGGCGAAGAGGGTGCCGTTCTCCATCAGGTCCGTGAGGCGGCCGCGATTGCGGAACGGCTCGCGGGTGACGGTGGGATAATAAAGCAGCTTCTCGGCCGCCAGCTCGCCCAGGAATTCGTGGGTGCGCACGCCCTCCACCACCGCCTCGCCATAGGCCAGTTCCGCCACCTCGCGGCAGCCATGGACGAGGATCACGGTCTCGAAGCGCTCATAGGTCTCCGGGTCCTTGATGATGGACACGAAGGGCGCGAGGCCCGTGCCGGTGGAGAGCAGATAGAGCCGCTTGCCGGGCTTGAGATTGTCCAGGAGCAGCGTGCCCGTGGGGCGGCGGCCCACCAGGATGGGATCGCCCACCTTCACCCCCTGGAGGCGCGAGGTGAGCGGGCCGTCCGGCACCTTGATGGAGAAGAATTCCAGATGCTCCTCATGGGTGGCGCTGGCCAGCGAATAGGCCCGCAGCAAGGGCTTTTCGCCCACCTCCAGGCCGATCATGGTGAACTGCCCCGGCTTGAAGCGGAAGGCGGTGTCGCGGGTTGTGGTGAAGCTGAAGAGACGGTCGGTCCAGTGGCGGACCTCAAGAACGGTCTCCTGGGCGATGTTGCTCATGGGTGGGGGTCCGTTTGAAAGGGGATCAGTCGCCGGCGCCGGGCGCCTCGGAGAAGACGGTCTCGAACTTGTCGGCGCGGCCCATCCAGGCCTGCGCGTCCTCCGGCGGTTCCTTCTTCTCCGAGATGTTCGGCCAGAGGGCCGCATAGCGAGCATTCACCGCGAGCCACTTTTCCGCCGCCGGATCGGTGTCGGCGAGGATGGCCTCGGCGGGGCATTCCGGCTCGCACACCCCGCAATCGATACACTCGTCGGGATTGATGACGAGCATGTTCTCGCCTTCATAGAAGCAATCCACGGGGCAGACCGCCACGCAATCCATGAATTTGCAGCGAATGCAATTGTCGGTGACGACATAGGCCATGAGCGCATCCAAGGTTTGTTTCATCTGGATGCTAAAGGCTTGGGGTGTTTTTGGCAGGCAGCGGATGAAATCCGCGACAACTAATTTCAAAAAGACTTGGCTCTGACCGGACTATGGCTGTCGCCCGCCGGTGCCTCATAACATCGCGTGCCGACCGCGCGCAGGACCGCCACACGAAAATGCCGCCGCGCCCGAAGGCGGCGGCGGCATCCCTTGGGGCGTTCCGAACGCCCTCACAGCATGTCGGGCAGCGTGCCGCCATGGAGGTCGATGGCGAAGCCCTTGAGCGCGTCCTCGTTCAATTCCCCGCCCATGGCCTTCAGGCTTTCCTCGCGGATGAGGGCGGCGAGCTCGGACCTGAGCGCCAGGAAGTCGGGCGAGACCATCACGGCGGCATCGCGCGGGCGCGGCAGGGGCACGGTGACCTCCGCCTTGATGGCGCCGGGGCGGGCGGTCATCACATAGATGCGGTCGGAGAGGAAAATGGCCTCGTCGATGTCGTGGGTCACGAACAGGACCGAGATTTCCAGCCGCTGCCAGAGATTGGTGAGGATCTGCTGCATGATCTGCCGCGTCTGGGCATCCAGCGCGCCGAACGGCTCGTCCAGCAGCAGCACGCGCGGGCCGGTGGCGAGCGCGCGCACGATGCCCACCCGCTGCTTCATGCCCCCCGAGAGGCGATCGGGATACTGGTCCTCGAAGGCGGTGAGGCCGGCGAGCCCCAGAAGCGTGCGTGCGGCCCGCTGGCGCTCGGAATGGCCCATGCCGCGCATCTTTAGGCCGAATTCCACGTTTTCCCGCACGGTCTTCCAGGGAAACAGCGAATATTGCTGGAACACCATGCCCCGGTCGGCGCCCGGCCCCTTCACCGCCTCGCCATCCACGGTGACGGAGCCGCGCGTGGGCTTCAGGAAGCCGGCCACCGCGTTCAGCAAGGTGGACTTGCCGCAGCCCGACGGGCCGATGATGGAGACGAACTCTCCCGGCCGCACCACCAAGTCCGCCTCCTCCACCGCGATGACGGAGCCTTCCAGCGTGTCATAGCTGAGGCAGAAGTTGGCGACCTCGATCAGGCCCTTCTGTGCGGTGGCGCTCATGACGGCATCCTCTGGAAGCTGGGTCTGAAAAGGCCGCCGCGTGCGCCGGCCGCTCGAAGGGAAAGGACGCTCACCGGCGCGCGGCCCAGGGCGTCACCAGCCGGCCCAATGCCCGCAAGGCCAGCGAGGAACCGAGGCCGAGGACGCCGATGCAGATCATGCCCAGCGCGATGTCGGAATATTGCACCAGGGAATAGGCCTCCCAGGTGAAATAGCCGATGCCGAACTGGCCCGAGATCATCTCGGCCGCGATCAGCGACACCCAGGCCACCCCCATGCCCACGGTGAGGCCGGTGAAGATCTGCGGCAAGGCGGAGGGGAAATAGACTTCCCGGAAGGTCGCCGCCTCCCGCGCGCCGAGGCAGCGGGCGGCGCGCACCAGCACTTCGTCGACGGTGGCCATGCCGTGCAGGGTGTTGATGAGAATGGGGAAGAAGGAGCCGAGGAAAGTGATGAAAACGATGCTTTCCTCATTGGTTGGCCACAGCATGATGGCCATGGGCACCCAGGCGATGGCGGGGATGGGCCGCAGCACCTCGGTGACGGGAAAGACGAACTCTTTCAGGATCTTGTAGCGCCCCATCAGGAGCCCGAGCGGTACCGCCGTCACGGTGGCGATGGCAAAGCCGATGAGGATGCGGCGGCACGAGACGAAGATGTGGTCCAGGAAGCGGGTGCTGCGGAAAGCGGTCTCCGCGCTCTCCCACACCTGCTCGGGCGAGGGCACGTTCACGAACCGCACATAGACGATCATGCGGTTGACGGTCAGCACATGCCAGAGCGCCACAAACAGCGCGATGGACAGGAGGCCAAGCAGCGTGGCGCGGATGCCCTCGCGGTTGAGGCGCAGCCAGCGGCCGGCGCGGGCGGGAAAGCCCATATCCACCACCGGCGCGGGACGCACGGGGCGCGGCGGGCGCAATTGGATGGCGCCGGCGGCGGGCTCGGCGCGCTGGAAGCGGGAGGGCGCCACCACGGTGGCGTGGGAGGCCGGACCCAACCCGGCGCCGTCCTTCGACGGCGCCGGCGCCACGGCCGTGGGGGCAGTATGCAGCATGGTCTCACCCACGTCCGGAGGTGGCGCTCTTGAGCGCTTCGTCGAAGCCCAGCACCTTGCCGCCGGACTTGGCGGCGGCCGCCTCCGCGTCCTTCTTCAGGAGGAAGGGCTCGATGACGGTCTTTCCGTCCTTGGTGGCGGAGGCGTAGAAGGCCTGGTCGGCGAACAGCTTGATGCCTCGCTCCGTATCGAACAGATAGGCCACCGCGATCTTCTTGCCCTGGCCCTTCAGTTCAGCCAGCGCCCCCAGCGTGCAGGCAGGGCTGGAATAGGGCTTGATGCCCTCGCCTTCGATCCAGATCTCGCCGGACTTGCGGGGATCGGAAATCGCCACCTTGCAGAATTCGTCGGTGCCGGAGACCTCGTAATTGTCGAGGCTCTTCAGCTGCTTCTCATAATCGAGGCCGAGCTCGGCATAGGCCTTGCGCACATAGGTGTCGTTCACCCAGGCCTTGACGTCGAATTCCTTCATGCGGCCGAGCTTCTGGAGCACGGCGGCGTCCTGCGCGGCGTCCGCCACCAGTTGCGGCTTGATGGTGGGATCCATGGTCATGATGCCGCCCGGGCCGAGGAAGATATAGACCACTTCCTTGTCGATGCCGGTCCATTTGGCGATCTTCTCGGCCGCCTCCTTCGGGTTCTTGCGAACCCAGTCATTGGCCTCGATGACCGCCTTGATATAGGCGACCACCACTTCGGGATACTTTTCCGCGAAATCGGTGCGCACCACCACGCCGTGCCAGGTGGGGGCGTTGGTTTCCACGCCGTCGAAGATCTTGCGGGCAAAGCCGCGGAAGGGCAGCAGCTCGGCGAAGGGCACGAAATCGGCGTGGCCGTCGATCTTCTTTTCCTGGAGGTTGGTGGAGCCCACTTCCGGGCTCTGGCTCACCAGTTGGAAGTAATCGGCCGGCCAATTCTTGTCCTGCATGGCCTTGAGGAGCATGCCGTGGGCGGCGGAGCCGAACGGCACGCTGACCACCTTGCCCTTCAGGTCAGACAATTCGTAATAGGGCGAATCCTTGTGCACCACCAGGCCGTTGCCGGAGCCGTAGATGTTGTAGGCGGCAACCGCGATGAGCTGGCTCTTGGACTGGGGATTGGACTGGAAGGTATAGCCGTTCACCACCAGCGGATAATCGCCCATGCCGCCGAACTGCAGCTTGTCGGCCATCATGCCGTTGGTGACGGGCGGGCCGGAAGTGAAGTTCTGCCAATCCATCTTGAAGCTGATGTTCGCGTACTTGCCGTCCTTGGGCAGGTACTTCTCCAGCAGCTTCAGTTCGCGGATGACGACGCCGGTGGTCACCGTGTTGGTGGTGGTGTCCTGGGTGCCGATGCCGATGGTGACGGCGGTCTGCGCGGCGGCCGGGAAAGCGGCACCAGCCGCCAAAGCGAGGCCAGCGGCCAGCGCCAGGGGCACGCGGGAGAGGGGTGAGCGGGCACGTGCGATCATGTCATGTCACCTCTTCAGGAAGGGCGCCGGCGTTGCGGCATGCGCGGGTGGTCCGCGGGCTCGGCTGTTCCAGCCTTGCCTTCATCATCCGTCCCCTCCTTCGAGTGGTTCAAAGGAAGACGGCGCCCCATGGTGGATTAGTTGCCTAAAAGCGGGGCCTGCCACTGAATGCGGCAGACCGTGCGCGCGGAGCCGTCAGGTCAGCTTCCGCCGCGCAGGGCTTGCAGCGTCTCGATTTCGTGCACGACGATCTTGGATTTCTCGGCGCTGAGCACGCCCTGGGCCTGCAGGCGCTTCAGGGAAATGGTCACCCATTGGCGGGTGGCGCCCACCATATGAGCAAGGTCGGCATGGGTCAGCGCGGTGCCGATCACCACCTTGCCGCCCTCCTCCACCCCATAGGCATCGCACAGATGCAGCAGCAGGTGGGCGAGGCGTTCCGTCACCGAGCGGGTGCCGAGCATCTGGGCCAGCGCCGAGTAACACTTGCCCTTGAAGGTCAGGCCCTCGATGAGGCCAAAGGACAGAGCGGGGATGCGGGTGATGAGGCCGCGCAACGCTTTGCCGCTCAAGTGCAGCACCACGGAATTGGCGGCCGCGACGCCCGACCACACATGGGTGCCCTGGCCGAACAGTTCCGGCCCGCCGACGAAATTGCCTGCATGCCAATAAGCCAGCGTGATCTCGCGGCCGGAGGGGGCGATGTAGAAGACGCGGATGCGCCCGCTCTCGATCAAGAAGATGCCATCATGGGGCGTGCCCTGCGAGAACAGCATCTTGCCGCGATAGACCACGCGGCGCTGCCCTTCTTTCAGCACTTCCTCCCGCTCCTTCAGGCTGAGGCGCTGGAGCAGCAGAGGCGGCCCGTTGGTGAGGGCGGCATTTTCCGTCAGCAGCAGGGCCTGGGCCGGTGTGCTGCCGTTCAGAAGGACGGAACCCGTGGATCGGGACCCTCCCGAAGCTTGCGATGCCAACATTTCGGCTCTCCAGATTCCTTTCTGGAACAATCGCAAAAACCATACCAACCATTTTTATATAATGTCTATCTATTTAGTGGAATAAATGAGGAAAAGTGAGCTGCCAGGGACGGCCTTCGCCGACTGGCCCATGCAAGGCAAGGAAACTGCGGCTCAGCCCCATTCGCCCCTTTGGCCCTTGCCCAGATCCACGTCCGCCTGCCGGGATGGCGTTGGGGAAGCGCTTAAGGGGCGGACGCGGGAGCTTGCTCCCCGACCAAACGGCCTGCGGGTCTATCGCTCTCGTGCAGCAGCGACAGAGACCGGTCTGTCGAAGTCGGCTTTTTAAGAAAAATATCCTAGACCATATTCCTAATTCCTCGCCCCTCTGCTATGGTCTCTTCACCTGGCACCAAGGAGGGGCGCGTCCGGAGCGGCCTGACGGGTGGTGTCGGGGGCGGGTGTCCGACGGGACGGGGAGTAACGCACCTCGCGCCCGTTAGCAGAGGAGGCTGAAGGTCCAGGCGCACCGATCC